>DATIYQ010000201.1:0-27649 GCA_035517515.1 Binatia bacterium | reverse complement strand
TACACCCTCAACGGCGTGGATGCCGAATTCATCGGCCATCCCCTGGTGGGGCATGTGCATCCCTCCGCGCCGCAGGCAGAATTGCGCCACCGCTGGGGACTGGACGCCGGGCGGCCGGTGGTGGCACTGCTTCCCGGGAGCAGGGGGCGCGAGGTGGCGCAAAATCTTCCTCCACTCGTAGAAGCGGCCCGCGAACTCGCCGCCACGCGCCAGGCACAGTTCCTGCTGGCGGCGGCTCCGGGACTGGAGAGCGCGGCTCTGGCTCCGGCGCGGGAATCGGGGTTGGGAATCCGCGTGATCGAGGGCGCCGCCTACGACGTGCTCACCGCCGCCGACGTTTCGGTGGTGTCCAGCGGAACGGCGACGGTGGAAGCGGCGCTGTGCGGCGCGCCCATGGTGGTGGTGTACCGCGTGTCTCGGATGACCGCGGCCATGGCGCGGCCGCTGATTCGCGCCCCGCACTTCGCCATGCCCAACCTCATTGCGCGGCGTCCGCTGGTGCCGGAGCTGATCCAGGATGCATTTACCGGACCGGGGGTGGCGCGGGAAGTGGCCCGGCTGCTGGATTTTCCCGGCGAGCGCGAGGCCATGAAGCGCGGACTGGCTTCTGTGGAAGAGCTGCTGCATGGCCCGCGGGGAGACGCCATCCACCGCGCCGCCGATGTGGTCTGCGAGATGCTCCGGGGCGATACAACGCGGGGGCGCGATGGCACGTCCTATTCAGAGTAAACTGACCCCTATGGAGCAACCGGTGAGACGAGCACTGCGGACGGCTGCAGCCATTCTGCTGTTCCTGGTTTGCACGCCCGCGGCGCGCGCGCAGGGGCCGCGGAAAGTCTCCTTCCGCGCGGTCAACTACGACGTGACCGCGGCGCTGCTCCTGCAACAGCATTCCCTTTCGGCCCACGCGGTGGTCACGTTTGAAGCGGTGGAGCCCTCGGCTTTGCTGGATCTGGAGCTGCATCGCGACCTGGGCGTGCAGAACGTGTCCCTGGCAGACGGGCGGCCGCTGCATTTTGACCGCGATTCCGCGCAGCCCATGCACCTGACCGTCAGCCTGCCGCAGACCGTGGTGCCGGGGCAGAAGTTCTCCCTGATCTTCGATTACGCCGGGCCGCTGATCAACGACGAGGTGAGTCCGGTGCGCGGCGTGCGGCTGGCCTACATCGGAGACGATTCGGCGATTCTGTTGCGCGCCGGGCGGTGGTTCCCCCTGGCGGAGTATCCCGGCGGCCAATACACCGGCAATTTCAACCTCATCACCGACGAGAAAATCGTGGTGGTGGGCACAGGAGAAGCGGACCCGCCGCAGAAGCGCACCATCGTGTTCCAGCAGGCGCCACCCAGCAAACCCGGCGAGACCAAGGCGAAGCCGGACGCGGCCAACAACTCCACCACCGGACTGGTGTACAGCTTTCATGTAAAAAAGCCGGAAGCGGCGGGCTCGTTTCTTGCCGGCACCTGGAAAACGCAAACCGCCGACTATGGCGGCGTTACGGTAACGATGTTCGGGCCGCCCGCGGCGCTGGCGGATCCGAAACTGGCGGATGGATACGCGCAATCCGTGGGCGGCATGATGGCGTACTACTCCTCGGAATTCGGGCCGCTGGAGCGCACCCACATGGTGGTGGGGCAACTGGCCCAGGGCAGCCTGGTGGGGTACTCGGCCCCCGGCTTCCTGCTGCTGGGGCCGCGGGAATGGGATCCGCAGCGCAACGGGCGGGCGCTCTCGCAACTGGTGGCCGCGCAGTGGTTCGGCAACAGCGTGCAGGCGGCATCGGCGGACGACGTGTGGATCACCGACGGGCTGGCCCGTTACGCCGAAGCCCTGTTCCTGGATAACACCGCGGGGCGGGAGGCCCTGGACCTGGCGCTGGAGGATTTTTCCGTGGGCGCCCTGATGTATGAGCAGAGCGCGCCCATCGCCCACGCATCGGAGTTGAAGCCGTTCACGCCGGAATACCGCTCCGTGGTGCAGAACAAAGGCGCGGTGGTGTACCACATGCTCCGGGCGCAAATGGGCGACGCCGCGTTCACCGAACTGCTGCACCAGTTCTACAAGAAATACGCCGGCCATGAGGCGCGCCTGGATGATTTCGAAACCATGGCCATGCAGGTGGCGGAGCAAGCAGCGACGCGCAACAAGCCGGCGCCCAATCTCACCGCTTTCTTCAGCCAGTGGCTGAACTCCACCGGTGTTCCGGAATTCAAGCTCAACTACGTAGTGGTGCGGCTACGCAAGGGCTTTGCGGTCCGCGGGACCATCCGGCAGGACCTGGAAACCTTCAGCATGCCGGTGACCATGAAGATTTCCACGGAGGGCAACCCGGAAACCAAGACCGTGCAGGTCACCGGAATCCGCACGGATTTCAACGTGGAGACGTTCGGCCGTCCGAAGCCGCTGGGCGTGGTGATTGATCCCAACAACGAGCTGCTGAAATCCAGCCCCAAGCTGCGTTTGCGCTCGCTGATCGCCCGGGGAGAAGAGGACGCCCAGCGCGGAGATTTTTACAACGCCATCCAGGAATACCAGCGTGCCATCGATGTGCAGCGCAACAGCTCCCTGGCGCACTTCCGCATGGGCGAAGCAGCCTTTTACCAGAAGAATTACCAGGCGGCGGCCAGCGCATTCCGCGAGGCGCTGGATGGAGACGTGGACCCGAAGTGGACGGAAGTCTGGAGCCACATCTATATCGGGAAGATCTACGACCTTTCGGGGCTGCGCGACCGGGCCATGAACGAATACTCGAAGGCCCGCGAGACGCGGGACGATACCGGCGGCGCGCAGCAGGAAGTCGCCCGGTACTCCGCGCAGCCGTTCAAACTCGCCCCGGCTAACCCGGGAAACCGCGCGCCATAGCGCCGCGCGCCCCGGGCGGTGTGCGGCTGCGGCCCTCGCTTAGAGTTCGGCAAGACCTGTCAATCGAGGTTTTTCCAACCCTTTGTGCTGGGTCAACACCTGAAACGTTTCGCCCATTCCTTCCGGATAAATCAACGTCTTCCAGAGCAGGCGGGAGCGGAGTTGCTCCGCTTCGGACATTCCCGGATCGTAGAGATCCGCAAAATCATTGGCGCGGCCCAGCGAGAGCAGGAAGCGCGTCTGGGTGGTCCACCCGGTGCGCTCCAGGCCTGTGGCGCGGCCCCAGAGGTCCAGCGCGGTGAAGCTGACGTGGGCGGTCAGATCCTGAAGCCCCGGAGCGGCGTAATAATCTTCCGTGGCGCGGTGTTCGCGGTAGGCCAGCAGCGTGCCGCGCGGATGGCGGGCGTCGTAGAGCGCCGCGGCTTCGTGGCCGTAATCCACGGTGAGCACGAAGCCCCGTTCCAGGCGGCTTCCCGCATCCGCAATCCAGTCGCACGCCGCCAGCGCGGCCTCGGCCTGCATCCCCGGAGCGAGCGTCGCGCCCTGGCGCGTGAAGAATTCCACGATCCTCGGCGAGGAGCAGTACACCACGGAGTCTGCGAACCATCCGTTGCGCTCGCCCACGAAAATCTCGCGAATCCCCTCGGGAGTGCCGAGCGCGCGGTGGACGGGCAGGGCATCCGCCAGCTCATTGGAAAAGATGACCCCGGCGGACACGCGCCCCGGCAGCGCATCGCAAGATGCAGCGCGGCCGGAGGAGAGATGCCGGCCGATGGCCTGCGGGTGCGCCGCGCGGCGCGCCGCAGATGCCTCCACGGCGAAATACCGCAGGCAGGTGAAAAACTCCGGCAGGGCGCGCTCGGCAAAATCAAGGATATGGGTAGCCAGCCGCCCCACTCCCGCGCCGGCTTCCACCGCACAGAACTCGCCGGGCCGGCCCAGCGCCTGCCACATCTCCGCAAGCTGGCGCGCGAGCAGCCGGCCGAAGACGGGATGGACATCCGGGCTGGTGTAATAATCGGCGAACCGGCGCGCCTCCGCGCGGGAGTAATAGCCGTGCTGCGGGTGATAGAGGCACTCCCGCATGTACTCCGCGAAGGAAATGGGGCCGGAGCCGCGGATGCGCGCGAGCAACAACTCCGCCAGGGGCGTGCGTTCGGCGGGTGGGAAGGGAAGGGAAGCGGCCACGCGCGCTCTCTATCCTTGAAACTGCGGATTGCGGGTGAACATTTCCACCACGTAGTCGTGCAGGCAGTCGTAGAGCTGGCGCTGGAAGGACCAGCGAAACTGGGGATGATCGATGTCGCGCGGCTGGAGCGTGTACACGTAGGTGTGCACCTGCGGATCGGCGCTGCGGAACTCGATGAGCACGTCCACGGCCTCGCCCGATGGCCGGGCGCTGAAGGAAAACAGCGGATGCTCGTAGGCGGCCAGCTCGGCGAGCACTTTTTCCACCCGTTCGCTCACAGCCCATCGCCTTTGGCCTGCATTTCCTTCCACACGGCTTCAAAGGCGGAGCGCGCGGGGGCATCGAACAGGACGAATTCGATGCTGGCCAGCGAGGTATGTCCCTTCAGGTGGGCCACGGCCTCGCCCAGCATGATTTGCGCGCACTCGCGCACCGGAAAGCCGGCGATTCCCGTGCCCACGGCCGGGAAGGCGATGGATCGGAGACCGCGGTCTTTCGCCAGGCGCAGCGACCACGCCGTCGAGCTGCGCAGCGTTTCCGCCGTGGTCAGTCCGCCGAGAGACATGCTGGCGGCGTGAATCACGAACCGGGCCTTCAGGTTTCCGGCGCCGGTCACCGCGGCAGAGCCCACCGGGATGCTGCCGATCTCGTCGCACTCCTGTTGAATGGATGGGCCGCCCTTGCGGCGGATCGCTCCGGCCACGCCCGCGCCCAGTTGCAGGTCGTTATTGGCGGCGTTGACGATGGCCTCGGCATCCGATTCCGTGATGTCGCCCTGCGAGAAGCGGATCTCTTTTTTTGCAGCCATTCAAGAATCCTACCAAACTCCGAGTGGCCGTGGCGCCGGGGATGGTATGGGCACCGCCGAGGGCCCGACCAAGGGCACGGTTTCGCCGTGCTGCTACGACCCCTTACGACCGGTCGCCGGAGGGGTACTCGAACACCCCGCGTCCGGATTTGCGCCCCAGGCGCCCGGCTTTGACGTACTGGGTGAGCAGCGGGCAGGGACGGAATTTTTCGCCCAGGGTCTTGTGCAGGTATTCCAGAATGGAAAGGCGCACGTCCAGGCCCACCAGGTCCACCAACTCGAAGGGTCCCATGGGATGGTTCAGTCCCAGCTTCATCGCGGTATCAATGTCGCGCGCGGAGGCGATGCCTTCCTGGAGCATGTAGAAGGCCTCGTTGCCGATCATGGCGTTGACCCGGCTGGTGATGAATCCCGGCGACTCGCGGACCACCACCACTTCCTTGCCCATGCGCTGGCCCACCGCGCGGCAGGCCTCCACCGCTTCCGGAGCCGTTTCCAGCGCGCGCACAATTTCCAAGAGCTTCATCTTGGGCACCGGATTGAAGAAATGCAGCCCGATGCACTGCGAGGCCCGCGTGGTGACCGCGGCAATTTCCGTAATCGAGAGCGACGAGGTGTTGCTCGCCAGGATGGCCCCGGGGCGCGCGAATTTCTCCAGGATGCAGAACACGTCGATTTTCATCTCCAGCTCTTCCGGGACCGCTTCGATCACCAGGTCGGCCTGGCGGCAGGCCAGGTCCACGGAAGAGGCCGTGGAGAGGCGAGCCAGGGCCTGCCCCTTTTGTTCCGCGGTGGATTTGCCGCGGGCGATGGCTTCGTCGAAGCAGCGGCGAATTTCCTGCTGCGCGGCGGCGAGCTGCTCTGGGAGCACGTCTTCAAGAATGGTTCGATAACCGCCGGCGAGCGCGGCATAGGCGATCCCGCGGCCCATGGTGCCGGCGCCGATTACGGCAATGGTTTCGATGTTCATTCCCACCTCTCGATTCCACAGGAACGGGTAGCCACGGTCAGTGTTGTTCTGACCGTGGGCTTTTTGCGTGCCGCAGTGAATCGCGGGCAAAGCATTCCGGAACGAGCCCACGGTCAGAACAACACTGACCGTGGCTACCGGGGAAACAGGCGGGCAGCATTGTCGTACAGAATCTTGCGCCGCGCCTCGGGCGAAATGGGCAGGGCCGCAAAGGAATCCACGGCCGCGCGCAGATCGTTCACGCCAAAGCCGGGCCAGTCTGAGCCGTACAGCACCTTCTCCGCAATCTCCTCGAGCCGCGGGAAGTATTCCAGCAGGCGGCGCGGCGGGATGCTGGAGATGTCCATATGGAAATTGGGGTGGCGGCGCACCAGGAAGAATGCCTCGTTCATCCACAGCGGCCGGCCGCCATGGGCCAGAATCACGGTCAAACCGGGGTAGTCCACGCCCAAATCGTCCGCGAGCATGGGTTGGGCATACCCGTTGCGCGCGCCGGGAAAGATCGAAGTGCCGGTGTGAATCATCACCGGGATGCCGTGCGCGGCGGCGCGTTGATAGACCGCGCCCAGCGCCGGCAGCTCGCCGCGGTAGGCGTTGGGGGCGAACCACTGGTGCGATGGATGAATCTTCAGCGCGCGGATGCCGATCTTGGCCAGGCGGTCGGTTTCCGCGGCGGCGTCCGCCACGTGCCGTGGGTGTACGGAGCCAAAGGCGATGAGCCGCGCGGGATCCGCGGACGCGTAACGCGCCACCCAATCGTTCACCTCCACGCCGATGCCGGTCACTTCCGGGCTGACGTAATTGATCAGGCCGGCGCGCTCCACGCCCACGGAATCGAGATGGGCCAGAAAGGCCGAAGGGCTTTGGCAGAATTCCTCCACCTGATCCCAGTGCGGATGGCCGTGACGCACCAGGGCCAGCGCCTCCGCGCGAAACAGGGCGTGCGGCTGGATGTGGACGTGGATGTCGATGACCGGATTCATGGCAAAAGCCTGCGCCGGCCGCGCGGAAGCCGCCGCTGCGCCCGCGAGCCGGCTGTGGCTCTACGGCTTCTTCTTCGCGCCGCGGGCCAGCGAGCGCAATGCGGGTTCATCGTAGCCGAGAACCAGCGTGCCGCGGGAGAGTACCACGGGACGGCGAATCAGATTGGGGTTGCGGGCCATCAGCTCCAGGGCTTCTTTCCGTGCAGGCGGATGCTCCGCCATCTTCCGCTCCCGGTAGAGTTCATTGCGCGTGTTCAGGAAGAGGAGGTAGTCCCGCTTGCCGATCAGCGCGTCCAGCTCTTGCACCGAGAGCGGCTGGGCGGAAAGATCGCGCGTTTCGAGCTGGGCGCCGTGCTGGAGCAAGAGACCTCTTGCTTTGCGGCAGGACGTTCAGGTGGGTTTGTGCAGAAATCGCATGGTGCTCACCGGCAGCCTCCTAGTGGTGCGTATGTCGGGGGATTTGAAATCCGCGCCGGCCGGGTCAATGCCCGGTCCAGACCGGCGCGCGCTTTTCCAGGTAGGCGCGGACTCCTTCCACGGCGTCCTTGGTGCGGATGAGTTCATCCAGATACAGGTTTTCGATTTCGGTGAGTTCGCGCTCCTCTTCTTTGAAGCCCGCGCTGCGGCTGGCGCGGCGCGTGAGGCGGAGAACCGCGGGACTCAGATGCTTCATCTCGCCGAGCAGATCGTCCACGGCCTGGGAGGTGCCGCCGCTGGGCACCACGCGCGTCACCATGCCCTGTGCCGCCGCCTGGTTCGCGGAAATGGTGCGACCGGTGAGAATCAGTTCCAGGGCGGCATGCGAAGGCATCATCCGGGGCAACATGACCAGGGCCAGCGGAGGCAGGCATCCCAGCCGGACTTCGGGAAAGCCGAAAGTGGCCGTTTCCGCCGCGAGGATAAAATCGCAGCACAGGGCCAATTCGCAGCCGCCGCCCAGGCATGTGCCTTCCACCGCGGCGATGGTCACGGCGTGTCCCGCCCCCATTTCGTGGAACACGCGATGGAACGCACCGAGCAGGCGCCCCACGCGCTCCGGGGTATGGTCGGCGATCTCGCCTCCGCCGGAAAAACAGCCGTTCGCGCCCTGAAACACGATGAATTCGTTTTCCGCGGGGAGCCGCACCAAAGCCTCGCCGATGTCGGCCACCATGGCGATGTCCAAAATGTTGAGCGGCGGGCGGTCGAAGGTGACACGCGCCACGCGGTCGCGCGCTTCGATGCGCAGGTTGGAGGCGGCGGGCATGAGAAATTTAATCTAGCACGGGTTGAGGGGCGGCGCTGCGCGCGGAAACGGCCAGCACAGGCTTTTCCCCTGTGCCCCGGATCAGGCGTCGGCCTGGGCCATCTTCGGCGCGATCCACTGTGGCTCGTTGGCTTCAATATCCGCCAGCAGCTTTAAATCGTCTTCGCCGGGCAGCACTTCCCGCAAATGCTGGTCGTGGGCCCGCTCGTCCATCTCCGTGCCATGGACGCACCAGGGCTGGCCGGCAAACTCGCCGATCCGGCGGTTGAACTTCAGGTCCGGAACGTAGAGCTTGGGCTGGCCTGCAGGCACGTGTTTGTTGATCTGGTCCACCAGTTGGCAGCACTCCAGGCGGTAGAGCGACCGGCTGTGCTCGTTGATATGGCCCAGGTCCGCGGGCGCGGGATTGCGCGGTTCGTCGTAGCGGCCCTTCAACCCCCACACGTAGAACCAGTGCGCGGAGCTGGAGTGGTCCACGCCAAACAGGTCGAAGCTCACCGGAATCCATTTGTTGATGTACTTCTGGACCACGGCGAGCGGAACGACGCCGGCGCGCACCACGCGCTTCAATCCGTCCTGGCCGGTGCCCAGGTGGAAGGACTCCTCGCGCAGCATCGGCGTCATGGACTGCGCCAGTGGCTCGAAGCTCGAGTAGCTGAGCATGGTGAGCTGGAATTTGCCGTCACGGTCCACGAAATCCGTGTAAGTGAAGAAGTCCAGCCAGTTATGGACGTCCTGATTGAACGCGCCGAGCAGCCGTTTGCTCTCAAAGGCGCGACGCTCCAGCATCTTCTGCGCCTCGATGCGCCCGCCGTGCCCGAAGTGGTGCACCAGCAGATGGCACATCTGCCAGCCGTGGCGCATCTCTTCGGTCACCACCCGGCAGAGTGACTGCCGGTCGTGCTCGGAGGGCGCGGACTGGAAGAGGCGGCGCTGCTGTTCGACGGAGGCGAACTCCGTGTCTCCCTGATACACAATCAGGTTCATCAGCGCGTCGCGCACGCGCTGGTCGGGCACGTCAATCACCCGCCGCCACTTGGGCTGGCCTTTGTAATGGCCAAATTCGATTTCGTTCGAGCGCATGGGTCCGAATTTGGCCTCGAACTGGTAGTTGGTGATCTCCGGATAGGCCACGTCGATGTCGCGCTGCCAGGCGCGGAACAGGTCCACCCAGTCGTCAAAGCTGGTGATGCGGGTTGCGGGCATGCCACTTCCTCCGTGATTTCCTAGCGCCGGCGCTATTTGCCGCGAAACTGCGGGGCGCGTTTCTCCAGAAACGCGCGGATTCCCTCGCTGGCGTCCTCCGAGAAATAGCAGCGCATCTGCTGTTCGACCTCGAATTCCAGGGCGCGCTCCAGCGCCGCGCGGTCCGCCGCGAAAACCACTTTCTTGACCGCCTGAATGGCCAGCGGCGGGCCGGCGGCCACGCGCGCGGCCAGCACCTCCACTTCCGGCATCAGCCGGTCGTGCGGCACCACGCGGTTGACCACGCCGATGCGCAGCGCCTCTTCCGCGGAAATCATCTCGCCGTGATAGAAAAGCTCCGCGGCGTGCGCCTGCCCCACCAGCCGGGGAAGCAGGTAGGTGCCGCCGAAATCCGGAAACAATCCGATTTTGGTGAACGACTGGCCGAAGCTCGCGCGGTCGCCGGCAATCCGGAAATCGCAGCCCAGCGCAACGTTCATGCCGCCGCCGGCCGCGGGGCCATTGACCGCGGCGATCACCGGTTTCTCCATGGTGCGCGCCGCCAGGATGTAACGCACTCCGGCGCGCAGCAGCGGCTCCAGCTCGCCGCTACGGCCGGACTCGCGCATCTCGCGCAGCAGTCCCAGGTCGCCCCCGGCGCAGAAGGCGCGGCCCGCGCCGGTCAGCACCACGGCGCGCACGGCCGGGTCTGCCGCGGCGCGTTCCATGCCAGCCACCAGGGCCTGGCCCAGCTCGATGTTCAGCGCGTTCAGCCGCTCCGGGCGGTTCATTTGCAGCGTGAGCACGCCCGCGTGGAGAGACTCGAGCAGAACGGGCGCCGCGGAAACGGCCGGCTGGGTCACGCGCGCGCCCCTTTGGCACGCACCGCGCCGCGTGCCGCCGGCGCGGAATGGCCGTTCACCAGGGCCACCAGGCTGCGGAAGTGCTGCAGCTTTTCCGCGTGGCTCTCCGTGGTGTTTTGCCCGCTGGTGGACGGCAGGATGTACACCTGGGCGCCGTAGAGACGTTCCTTCTGCAGGCCGAGCTTTACCGGGCGGCCGGAAAACTTCTCGTACACCAGCTTGCCGTTGAAGGCGATGACGCGCGGGGCGTGCTGCTCGAGTTTCTGGCCCAGCATCACGCGGCCCTCGGTGAAGTCTTCGCGGTGGATTTCTTCGATGCCGCGCGAGGGGCGCTTCACCAGGTCGGTCAGCCCGATGCCGAAGTCCAGAAGGCGCCGGTCGTCTTCGGGGGCCAGCGGCTCCTGGATCAGGCCGGATTCGTAGAGCAGCGGCCAAAAGCTGTTCCCGCGCCCGGCGTAATAATGGCCCGCCCGGGCGGAGGCCTCGCCGGGATTGAAGCCCACGATGATCAGCTTCAGTCCCTCGCGCAGAAAGTCCGGTAAGATTCGCATTTGCGTCCCCTCGGTCTTGCCTGTGTCTCAGTCTGCGGCCGGGCCAGCTTCAACTCAGATTCTGCTTCTGTTCTTCGCTCGCCAGCGGTCACTTCGCCTTGAACTGCGGCTGGCGCTTCTCCACATACGCGGCCAGGCCTTCTTTTGCGTCCTCGCTGGTGAAGAGGAGTTGCTGCAGTTCGCGTTCGAGCGCCAGGGCCTCCTGGAATCCAATCTCCGCGCCGGAGACCACCGAGCGCTTGATGCGCCCCACGGCGCGCGCGGCCTTGTTCGGCGGGCAGAACTGCCGTGCGTAAGCCATCACGTCGTCCCAAAAGGTCTCGCGCTCGTAGATGTCGTGGATCAGGCCGTGCTCCAGGGCTTCTTCAAATCCGAAGGTGCGCCCGGTGACCATCCACTCGAGAGAACGTGCGCGGCCCACCACGCGCAGCAGGCGCTGCGTGCCCCCGGTGCCCGGGAGCACGCCCAGGTTCACTTCCGGCAGGCCGATCTTGCCGCCTTCTTTTTTCGCCAGGCGGATGTCGCAGGCCAGGGCGATTTCCAGCCCGCCGCCCACGGTGTGTCCGTTGAGCGCGGCAATCACCAGCTTGGGGGTCTGTTCCAAGCGGGAGAGCGTCTCGTTGGCGTGGAGACAGAAATAATATTTAAATTGCGGGTCGGCCTTCTGGAGCATGGCGATATTCGCGCCCGCGGAGAAGAATTTCTCGCCGGCGCCGCGCAGCACCAGCACGTAGACGGATTCGTCCATGCGCGCGCGCAGGATGGCTTCATCGAGCTGGCGCATCATTTCGTGGGTGTAGGTATTGGCCGGAGGGTCGGTCATTTCCAGGATGGCGACGCCGCCCTCCACCCGGTAAGTGACCAGTTGTTTCTGCTCCACTGCCTCAAGCGTGGCCATGTACGTGTTTCCTTTCGTGGGTGATGTCGCGCGCCAGGCGTGCGTGATCCCGGCCGCTGCTCCGGCCGTTCTTGTGCGCGGGTTCCGGCGCCAAAGCTCCGCTCCGGCCAGGGGCAGTCAGCGCCCCGCGCAGGAAGAGCGCGGTGATAACTTCCGCCAGCTCCCGCGCCTGGGGATCCGAGTCCGGGTGGTGCCAAGTGTAAATCCAATTCATCATGCCGAACAGCGCCAGCACGGCGACGCGGGGCGCCAGGGCCCGCGCGCGGCCCGCGCGCTGCAAATCCCGGAACAGCTTCAACGCCAACTCGTAATAGCGCCGCTTGATCCCGGCCACCTCGCCCCGGTAGGGCGCCACCAGCGCATCCGCCTCGTGCGTGAATACCTTCATTTCCAGCGGATGAGTGAGGAAATAATCCAGATGATTGCGGATCAGGATGCGGATGCGTTCTTCCGGATCGGTCACTCCCGCCAGGCGCGATTCCAGCTGCTCCAGGATCTGCGAAAAGGCATCCATCTGGATGCGGTGCAGCAACTGCTGCTTGCTGGAGACGTAGTGATAGAGGCCGGAAAGGGAAATGCCCGTCGAGCGGCTGAGGTCGCGCATCGAAGCGCCTTCAAAACCTTTGCGGGCAAACACGCCCGCTGCGCGCTCCAGGATGAGCTGGAGCTTCTGGTCGGACTTGCGCTGCGGCAATGGACGCGCGGCGGACACGGGGGTGGAACGGAACGTTTTGAAACGGCGCGCGGCACGGAGCGTCGCGAAATGGTCCCCACGAACCACGCACGCGGGACAGACAAGAATGTCTGTCCTACTGGCCCTCGTTCGAACGTTCGTTCGGGAATCATCTTAGACGGCCACGGGGCGGGGTGTCAACCGGTCTCCGGAGAAGCGTGCCGCGCGCAGCCGGAGAGCGTCGGCTCCAGCCTGCGCGCCCCTGTCGCAACCAGCCCTCGAGCCGGCCCGGCACGCGCGTGACAGCCTACAGACCGTATGGTAGGATGCGCGCGAATCGGAAATGCCGGAGCAATACATTCCCGTCCTGATCTTTGCCCTTCTGGCCGCGGCATTTCCGGCGGTCACCCTGCTGATTTTCCAGCTCTTGCGGCCCACCAGCCGGGCGGTGGGCGCTAAGTTGAAGGCTTATGAGTGCGGCATCGCGCCGGAAGGGGACGCGCGCGGGCGCTACTCCGTGCGCTTTTATATCGTGGCCATTCTCTTCGTCATTTTCGACGTGGAAACGGTGTTCCTGTTCCCCTGGGCGGTGCAATATCGGGCCCTGGGGCTCTACGGCCTGATCAGCATGTTCGTGTTCCTGGGCATCCTGATCGTGGGCTATCTGTGGCTCTACCGCAAAGGCGCGCTCGAGTGGCTGTGAACACAGCGCACGGACGCTGCGCCTGTCAATTTCAAACCCTTCCGCATTGTCAGCGGCCGTCCTGGATGCAGAGCTTTTTCCCTGCGGGTGCGTTGACGCATGCGAGCGCCTGTGTTAACAATCACGGGCTAATTTTCCGGCGGACTTTTGGGGGATGGGAAGGCCGCCAGCACTTCTGACGCGAATGGGAAGCGAACCTCCTGAAAAAGAGCAGCCTGCTGTCCCGCCGGGTGGCGACGCGCGGAAACCGGGTGAGCCCGCGCCAGCCGCGAGCACGCCGCCAAAGCCGGCGGCGGATGCCACACCCGCTGCGGCCGCCGCCGGCGGGGAAAAACCGGCTGCGCCGGCTCCTGCGGCGCCTGCAAGTCCGGCCGCTCCGCCGGCGGCAAAGCCCGCGGCTCCGCCCGCAAAGCCGGCCGCGCCCCCTCCCAAGAAGGAAGAGCGCGCACCGCTGGACAACGATCTGGTGAAACGCTTCCGCCAGCGGTTTGGCGAGGCGATTCGCGAGGCGTGGCTGGACCGCAAGCAGGCCATGCTGGTGGTGGATGCCGCGCAATTCCAGGCCATCGCGCTCTACGCCCGCGACGACGAGAAATTCAATCTACTCTCGGACCTGACCGCAGTGGACTGGCCGAAGCGCGAAAAGCGGTTCGAGGTGGTGCTCCAGCTCTATTCGTTTGCGAAGAACGAGCGGCTGCGCCTGAAATGCGCGGCCGGAGAGCGCGAAGCGGTGCCCAGCGTGACCGGCGTGTGGCCCGCGGCCAACTGGATGGAGCGGGAATGCTACGACATGTTCGGAATCGTGTTTGAGGGCCACCCGGACCTGAAACGCATCCTGCTGCCGGACGAGTGGCAGGGCTATCCACTGCGCAAGGATTACGACATTCTCCAGCAGGACGAAGCCTGGGTGCGGGAAAACCTGGGCATCGAGAGCGGGCAATAGGAAGACGCATGGACGAAACGCGCATCACCGGAATGCCTCCCGTGGAAGAGACCGCGGTCCCCGGCGCGGACGAAATCGTGCTGAACATGGGGCCGCAGCACCCTTCCACCCACGGCGTGCTGCGCGTGAAGCTGCGGCTGGACGGGGAAAAGATCGAAGGCTCGGAATGCTTCATCGGCTACCTGCACCGCGGCGTGGAAAAAATCGCGGAGCACCGCACCTACCAGCAGTTCGCGCCGTACGTGGACCGCATGGATTACGTGGCCGCGGTCTCCAACGGCCTGGGTTACTGCGAGGCGGTGGAAAGGCTGCTGGGCGCGGAAGCGCCGCCGCGGGCGCGCGTGGTGCGCACCATCCTGACCGAGCTGCAGCGCATCGCCAGCCACTTGCTGTGGCTGGGCACGCACGCGCTGGATATCGGGGCGCTCACCCCGGTGTTCTATTGCCTGCGCGAGCGCGAAGAAATTTTGAAGATATTCGAGAAGTACTGCGGCGCGCGCCTGACCACCCATGCCTTCCGCATCGGCGGCCTGCAGTACGAGACCTACGACGGCTTCGAGCACGATGTGAAGCGCTTCTGCGACGACTTTGCCAGCAAGGTGGACGAGTACGAGCAATTGCTCACCGGCAACCGCATCTGGGTGGGCCGCACCAAGGGCATCGGGCTGCTGAATTCGGAACAGGCCATCGCCCTGGGGGTTACCGGGCCGCCGCTCCGCGCCAGCGGCGTGAAATGGGACATTCGCAAGGCCATGCCTTACGCGGCCTACGATCAGTACGAGTTCGAGATTCCCACCGGCAAAAACGGCGACACCTACGACCGTTACCTGGTGCGCATGGAAGAAATGCGCCAGTCGCGCCGCATCTGCCTGCAGGCGATTGAAAATATTCCCGCCGGACCGATCATGGCCAAAGTCGGGAAAGTGCTGAAGCCGCCGCCGGGCGAGGTGTACCACGCCATCGAAGCGCCCAAAGGGGAAATCGGCTACTACGTGGTGAGCGACGGCACCACCCAGCCCTACCGCGTGCGGGTGCGCCCGCCTTCCTTTATCAATTTGCAGGCACTGGATACCATGGTGCGCGGCCACCTGGTGGCGGATGTGGTGGCGATTATCGGGACGCTGGATATTGTGCTGGGGGAAGTGGATCGGTAGGGATGAGGAGCGAAGGGGACAGGCTGAAAGCCTGTCCTACATGACATGCAGGGCGTGCTCGATTTTCTGCTGAAGTACTGGGTCCAGTTGGTGGACGCGCTGGTGATTGTGGGCGTCTTCCCGCTGCTGGCCGGCTACGTGGTGCTGCTCGAGCGCAAGGTGATGGCAGACATGCAGGCGCGCCTGGGTCCCATGCGCGTGGGGCCGCACGGGCTGCTGCAGCCGCTGGCGGACGCGGTGAAGCTGATGATCAAGGAAGACATCATCCCGGAGAGCGCAGACCGGCTGATTTTCTGGCTGGCTCCGGTGCTCTCGGTGACCGCGGCCATGCTGGCGTTTGCGGCGATTGCCGTGGGGCCGGGATTCCTGATCGCGGACATGAACATCGGGCTGCTGTTCATCCTGGCCATCAGCTCCATGGGCATCTTCGGAATCGTGCTGGGGGGCTGGGCTTCGAACAGCCACTACTCGCTGCTGGGCGCGCTGCGCAGCGCCGCGCAACTGGTGAGCTACGAAGTGGCCGTGGGCATGGCCATGGTTGCCGGGCTGCTGCTGGCCGGCACGCTCTCCATGAAAGACATCGTGCTGGCCCAGGCGGACCGCGGCGTCTGGTTTGTGTTTGTGGCTCCGATCGCGTTTGTGATTTACCTGATCGGTTCGGTGGCGGAAACCAACCGGGCGCCCTTTGACATGCCCGAGGCGGAATCGGAGCTGGTGGCCGGCTACATGACGGAGTACAGCGGCTTCCGCTGGGCGCTCTATTTCCTGGCCGAGTACGCGAACATGGTGGTGGTCGGCTCGGTGGCCACCACGCTGTTTCTGGGGGGCTGGCTGCGGCCGTTTCCGAGCGTGGCCTGGTTGAATTTTCTGGATGTGGTGCCGCCGCTGGTGATGCTGGGGGTGACCGGCTATTGCTTCTACCGCGTTCCGCGGCAGACGGGCAAAGACCAGAGCTTCATCATGCTGATTTTCGCGGGCATCTGCCTGCTGATCACGCTGCCGCTTGCGCTGGTGCTGGCGCCGGTGCCGCAACTGGCGGCGCTCAAGCCGGGCATTCACGGCGCGTTCTGGTTCATCGCCAAAGTGATGCTGTACGTGTACGTTTTTCTGTGGGCGCGGTTCACCTTTCCGCGCTACCGCTTTGACCAGTTGATGCGGCTGGGCTGGCACTACCTGATTCCGCTCTCGATTGTGAACGTGATGGCCGTGGCCACAGCGGTGCTGCTGAAGGAAAACGGCGTGAATCCGTTTGTGGCCTTTGGGGGCACAGCGCTGGCCACGGTGCTGGTGGCCATGTGGCTGGTGCGCGCCGGGCAGGCCCGGGAGCAGGAAGCGGCGGCGGCCCGTGCGGAGCAGAGCGCATGAGGAAAATCCGGATGGTTGCGGTGCGGGACGCGAACCGGTAAGGCGAGACGCGATGGGCAACGAAATCCTTTTCTATTTCTTTGCGGGGCTGGCGGTGCTGAGCGGGGCGCTGGTGGTCACCATGCGAAACGTGGTGCACAGCGCCATTTTTCTGATTACCGCGCTGCTGGCCACCGCCGGGCTTTATCTGACCCTGAACGCGGAATTCCTGTTCGCCGTGCAGATCATTCTCTACGTCGGCGGCATCATGGTGCTGTTCGTGTTCGTGATCATGCTGGTGAACCTGGACGTTGCGCTGCACCAGGTGCAATTCAACCGGCAGTCGTGGGTGGCCGGACTGCTCTCCGTGGCGCTGCTGGCGGAATTGCTGGCGGCGCTAGCCCTGGCGCGCAACAGCGTCTCGGGCAGCCAGTTGCTGCCCGCGCCGCGGCTGGCGGCGCCGGGCGGGGGGAATACGGAAGAGATCGGCCGGTTGCTCTTCCACAACTACGTGATCCCCTTCGAGATTGCTTCCATCCTGCTGCTGGTGGCGCTGGTGGGAGCGGTGGTGATGGGCAAGAAACGGATTTGATGTAGCCCGACTCGGTAGAGGCGGGCTCCGGGATCGCGGGCAGGAGCGCCGCATGCCGGCTCCTGCCGCGGGCGGGCAAATCGCGCAGCGGCGCGACGTTCGTGCCGCGGCGCGAAGAGAAACGAGAAGCGATGATACCGACCAGCTATTACGTGGTGGTGGGGCTGCTGCTGTTCACCACCGGAGTGATCGGCGTGCTCACGCGCCGCAACGTGATCGTCATCCTGATGTCCATTGAGCTGATCCTAAACGCCGTGAATATCAATCTGGTGGCCTTCTCGCACCACCTGGGCAATCTCGATGGGCAGGTGTTCGCCATCTTCATCATTACGGACGCGGCCGCGGAGGCGGCGGTGGGCCTGGGAATCATTATCGCTTTCTTCCGCAACCGGCAAACGCTCCTGGCGGACGAAATGGATTTGCTGCGATGGTAGCCCGGCACGGTAGCGCCGGCGTCCCGCGCCGGCCCTGGAGAAATTGGCGATGACAGGGAGCGCCTACTTTCTCGACCATATCGGCTGGATCCCGCTCTTCCCGCTGGCGGGCGCGGCGCTGATGCTGCTGCTGGGCCGGCGGCTGCCGAAGGCGGTGGTGAGCGCGGCCTGCGTGGGCAGCGTGTTTCTCTCCTTCGTGTTTTCGGCCGGAGCGGTGATGCAACTGGCGGCGCGTCCGGTGGAGAGGCGCGCCTATCAGAAAATCTTCTTCGAATGGATCCCCGCCATCCCCTACCAACTGGACTCCGGCGCACTCGGCAAATTCGTGGCCGATTGCGGGATGCTGCTGGACCCGCTGTCTTCGGTGATGATCCTGGTGGTCACCGGGGTAGGCTTTCTGATTCACATCTATTCCATCGGCTACATGGGCCACGAGGGCGGCTATTACCGCTTCTTCGGCTACATGAATCTGTTCATGTTCTCCATGCTCACGCTGGTGCTGGGCAACAACCTGCTGATGATGTTCGTGGGCTGGGAGGGCGTGGGCTTGTGCAGCTATTTGCTGATCGGGTTCTACTTCCTGAAGAAATCGGCTGCGGACGCGGGGAAGAAGGCCTTTGTGGTCAATCGCGTGGGGGATGCGGGCTTCCTGCTGGGGATTTTCCTGGCGTCCGCGTTGCTGGGGACCATTCGATTCACCTCCGCCGGGCTGCTGTACCCCAGCGAATACCCGGGGATGATTGAGCTGCTGCGCTCGGGGACGTTCCAGGCGGGCATGCCCGCGCTGACCGCCATGGCCATTTTGTTTTTCATTGGGGCCACCGGAAAGTCGGCGCAGATTCCGCTGTACGTTTGGCTGCCGGACGCGATGGAAGGGCCCACGCCGGTGAGCGCGCTGATCCACGCGGCCACCATGGTCACCGCCGGCGTGTACATGGTGACGCGCATGAACGCGCTCTATCAGCTCGCGCCCACCGCCATGCTGGTTGTGGCCGTGGTTGGCGCCCTGACCGCGTTCTACGCGGCCACGATGGGCCTGGTGCAGAACGACATTAAACGCGTTCTGGCTTATTCGACCATCAGCCAGCTCGGCTACATGTTTCTGGCGCTGGGGGTGGGCGCGTTCGCCGCCGGAATTTTCCACCTGATGACCCACGCGTTTTTCAAGGCGCTGCTCTTCCTCGGCTCCGGCAGCGTGATCCACGCGCTTTCCGGCGAACAGGACATGCGGAAAATGGGTGCGCTGTGGTCGAAGATTCCGGTCACGGCGAAAACGTTTCTCGCCGGCGCGCTGGCCATCGCCGGCATCTTTCCGTTCGCCGGCTTCTTCAGCAAGGACGAGATCCTGTTCCGGGCTTATTCGAGCACAGAGACGAGCGGCCATAACCTGCTTCATCTGGGGGGGCTGCTCACCGCCGGGATGACGGCTTTTTACATGTTCCGCCTGGTGTTCCTGACCTTTGGGGGCCAGTCGCGGGTGGACCACGAAGTCGAGCATCATATCCACGAATCGCCGCGCTCGATGACTTTTCCGCTCATCGCGCTCGCTGTGCTTTCCCTGGTGGGCGGCTGGGTGGGAATCCCGCACGCGCTAGGCGGCGGCGCGCGCTTTGAGAAGTGGCTGGAGCCGGTGATCGCGCCGGTTGCCGGCGCAAAAGAAGCGGCAGAGGCGCAGGGGTATGGCATCGAGTACCTGCTGATGGCGGTTTCGCTGGCCCTTGCCGGCGGCGGCATCTGGCTGGCCTGGCAGATTTATGTGAAGCGTGAGGGCCTGGCAGACCGGCTCGCCGCGCGATGGAAGGGCATTTACGACGTGGTCTATCACAAATATTACATGGACGAGATTTACGACGCGCTGTTCGTGAATCGCACCAAGGACCTGGCCACTTCGCTGGGCGTTTTCGACCGCGGCGTGGTGGACGGCCTGGGCGTGGACGGCTCGGCCTGGCTCACCCGCTTCACTTCGCGCCTTTCCATGTGGTGGGACAAATGGATTGTGGATGGCCTGGTGAACCTGGCGGGCAATACCGTGCGCCTGTTGAGTTATCCGGTGCGCTTCGTGCAGACCGGGCTGGTGCAAAGCTACGCGCTGTTCATCGTGCTGGGAGTGCTGGCCCTGCTGGGCTCCTATCTCTACGCGCTGCTGCATACGGCTTGAGGGAGACGCAACTGTGGATTTCAACGCCATGATGCAATCGCACCTGCTGAGCGTGGTGATGCTCCTGCCCCTGGCGGGAGCCATCCTGCTGCTCTTCATTCCCGGCCGGCTGGTGAACGGCATCCGGCTGATCGCCAACTTGACCGGGCTGGCCGGCTTCCTGATTTCGCTGCCGCTGATCGGCCGGTTCGTGCCCGGACAGTCCGGCTTTCAGCTCCCCGAAAATGTCGACTGGATTCCTTCCATCGGGGCCCGCTACACGCTGGGAATCGACGGGCTCAGCTTTGTGCTGGTGATGCTCACCACCTCGCTGGGCGCCATCGCCATCCTGTGCTCCTGGAGTGCCATCACCACGCGGGTGAAGGAATATTACATTCTGCTGCTGCTGTTGCAGACCGGAATGCTCGGCGTGTTCATGTCCCTGGACTTCTTCCTGTTTTACGTCTTCTGGGAAGTGATGCTGGTGCCCATGTATTTCCTGATCGGTGTGTGGGGCAGCGACCGCCGGCTGTACGCGGCCATCAAATTCTTCCTGTACACGCTGGTCGGTTCCGTGCTGATGCTGCTGGCCATCCTGAGCATTTATTTCAAACACGCGGAACTGGCGCAGGGCCAGTACACCTTCAACATTCCTTTGCTTCTGGAGAGCACCAAACTCTTCGATCCGCACCTGCAGCAGTGGCTGTTCTGGGGATTGTTCTTCGCCTTCGCCATCAAAGTGCCCATGTTTCCGTTTCATACCTGGCTGCCGGACGCGCACACCGAAGCGCCCACGGCCGGCTCGGTGATCCTGGCCGGGGTGCTGCTGAAAATGGGCACCTACGGCTTCCTGCGCTTCTCCGTGCCCATGCTGCCGGAAGCCGCGAAGCATTACGCCCCGCTGATGATGGCCGTCTCCGTGTTCGCCATCATCTACGGCGCGCTGGTGTGCATGATGCAGAAGGACATGAAACGCCTGATTGCCTACAGCTCGGTGAGCCACCTGGGATTTTGCACGCTGGGAATTTTCGCGCTCACGCCCATGGGCATCGAGGGCAGCATCCTGCAGCAGCTCAACCACGGCATCTCCACCGGGGCCCTCTTCCTGATTGTGGGGGTGATTTACGAGCGGCGGCACACGCGGCAGATTTCCGAGTTCGGCGGGCTCTCCACACCCATGCCCAATTACGCGGCCGTGTATCTGATCATTACCCTCAGCTCGCTGGGCATGCCGCTGTTGAACGGCTTCATCGGGGAATTCATGATCCTGCGGGGCACCTTTGAAGTGCCGCGATACGGGTTCACGCTGGCCGCCTGGGCGGTGGGTGGAATCGTGCTCGGCGCCGCGTATCTGTTGTGGCTCTACCAGCGGGTGATGTTCGGCGCGGTCACCAATCCCGCGAACGCCAAGCTGCCGGATTTGAACCTCCGCGAATTTGTCTGCCTGGTGCCGCTGGTGCTGGCTGCGCTGTGGATCGGCCTGTACCCGCAGCCGGTGCTGAGATACCTGGAAGAGCCGGCCATGAGCATCGTGAAGCGAGTCAATCCCGGGTATTTCAACGCCCCGGTGCGCACGCCGGTGGTGCCCGTGAATCTTCTTCCACCCGCGGAGCCGGTGCCGGCGCCCGGTACGACGGCGGCCACGCCGCCGGTGAGGTAGCTCGGAATGGTTTCTGAGTTCATCGCCTGGTTCCGCGGCCAGCACGAATTTGCGCTGGTGCTGCCACAGGTGCAATTGGCCATCTTCGGCATGGGCATCCTGCTGACCGATTACTGGCTGGATGCCAACTCCCGCTGGTGGAACGCGCTGCTGGCGCTGATCGGAGTGGGCTTCAGCGCGCGGGCGCTGTGGCAGTTGACCCGCGAAGACGTGCTCGGCTTCCACAACGCCATCAACGTGGATCCCTTCGCGGTTTTCTTTGGATTTCTGTTCCTGGCCTCCGCGGCAATGATCATTCTGCTCTCCGTGCGCTATCTGGAAATCGAACAGGAGCACCACGGGGAGTTTTACGCGCTGCTGCTGTTCGCCACCATCGGCATGATGTTCATGGCCTCCGGCAACGACCTGATCACCTTGTTTCTGGGCCTGGAGACCATGGCCATCTCCTTCTATATTCTCAGCGGCTTCCTGCGGGGACGGAAGGCGTCGAACGAAGGCGCCATGAAATACCTGCTGCTGGGGGCGTTCTCCAGCGGAATTCTGGCCTACGGCTTCTCGCTGATGTACGGCATCTCCGGCTCGACCAACCTGGTGCAGATTTATCAGGCGTATTCCACCCGGCCTCCGGGAGACGTGCTGGTGCTGGTGTCGCTGGTCACCGTATCCGCCGGGCTGTTCTTCAAGATCGCCGCGGTGCCGTTCCACATGTGGGCCCCGGACGTGTACGAAGGCGCGCCCACCTCCATCACCGCTTCGATCAGCGTGGCCTCGAAGGCCGCCAGTTTTGCGCTGCTGCTGCGGATTTTCTCCACCGCGTTCCAGCCGCTGCGCACGGATTGGGAGATGGTGGTGTCCGTGGTGGCCGTGGCGTCCATGACCATCGGAAACTTCGGGGCCATTACCCAGTCCAACCTGAAGCGGCTGCTGGCCTATTCCTCGATCGCCCACGTGGGCTACATGCTGCTGGGTCTGGTGGCCGGCACTCCGGACGGGTACAAGGGGATCGCCATCTACCTGCTGGTGTACGTGTTCATGAATACCGGGGCCTTCGCCATCGTCATCCTCATGCGCCGCGAGGGCTCCATTGGCGACAACATTGAAGATTTGGACGGGCTGATTTCCCGCCGCCCGGTGGCCGCCGTGCTCCTGCTGCTCTTCATGCTCTCTCTCGCGGGAATCCCGCCCACGGCGGGTTTCATCGGGAAGTATTTCATTTTCCTCTCGCTCATCGAGTCGCGGCATTACCTCCTGGCAATTTTTGCCGCGCTGTATATCGCCCCGGCGCTCTACTACTACTTCCGCATCGTGGTGCATGCCTGGATGCGGGAGCCGCGCGATGCCACGCGCCCGGCAATTTCCTGGGGGCAGGGCGTGGCGCTGGCCGCCTGCACGCTCATCGTAGTCTGGGCCGGCGTGCTCCCGGAGGCGTTCATCCGCCTGGCCGGCACCACGTTGCAGTCCCAGTTTCTCCAGTTGTTGCGCTAGTGCCCGTCCAAATCATTCCCGCACCCGCGGACAACCGGGATCCGGCATGACGCTCGCGCTCTCCGACTGGTGGGCCATCGCCGCCTACCTGCTGATCACACTGGCGATGGGGCTTTACTTCCGGCGCCGCTCCGCGCGCAGCACCGAGGAGTATTTCATTTCCGGCCGGCAGGTTTCCTGGTGGCTGGCGGGCACCTCCATGGTGGCTACCACGTTTGCCGCGGATACCCCGCTGGCGGTCACCGGCCTGGTCTATCGCTACGGCATTTCCGGCAACTGGTTGTGGTGGAGCTTCCTGCCCTCGGGAATGATGACCGTTTTCCTCTTCGCCCGGCTGTGGCGGCGCGCGGGCCTGCTCACCGACGTGCAGTTTGCCGAGTTGCGTTATTCGGGCCGGCCGGCGGCATTTCTGCGCGGATTTCGCGCCGTCTACCTGGGCCTGCTGATGAATTGCCTGATCCTGGGCTGGGTGACCAAAGCCATGGTCAGCGTCACCGCAGTGGCGCTGGCCATTCCGGAACCGCGCGCGCTGGCCATCTGCGTGTTCTTCCTGATTCCGTTCACCGGATTCTACGTGACCCTGGGCGGGTTATGGGGCGTGCTGTGGACCGACTTGTTTCAGTTCGTGCTGAAAATGGGAATTGTGATTGCGGTGGCCGCCTACGGGGTTGCCGCCGCGGGAGGCATGAGCGCGCTCCTGACCAAACTCGCTGCGCAGCGCGCGGCTGCCGGGGCCGCGGCGCCTGCGGGCGATCCCACCGCTCTGTTTCCCATGTTCAGCCTGGGGCTTACCGGCGAAGCGCGGTGGACACTCCCGGTGATCGCCTTCGTGATGAATCTGGGTGTGCAGTGGTGGTCCGCGTGGTATCCGGGCGCGGAACCGGGCGGCGGCGGATACATCGCCCAGCGCATTTTCTCCACGCGCGACGAGCGGCACGGCCTGCTGAGCGTGCTGTGGTTCAACGTGGCGCACTATGCGGTGCGTCCGTGGCCGTGGATTCTGACCGCGCTGGCCGCGGTGGCGCTCTACCCCGGGCTTGCACGCCCCGAATCGGGTTACATGCTGGTAGCTGTCAACCAACTGCCCCATGCCATGCGCGGGCTGCTGGTGGCCGGCTTTTTGGCCGCCTTCATGTCCACGTTTGCCACCCAGCTCAACTGGGGCAGCTCCTACCTGGTGGCGGATTTTTACCGGCGGTTCCTGCGCCGTGAGGAGAGTGAGGCGCACTATGTGGCCGCCTCGCGGGTGGCCACATTGCTGCTGGTGGGCGCGTCGGCGTTCGTCGCCGCTCAGCTTTCCTCCGTGGTGGAGGGCTGGAAGTTCGTGCTGGAATTGGGCGCGGGAACCGGCGCGGTTTACATGCTGCGCTGGTACTGGTGGCGGATCAATGCCTGGAGTGAGATCTCGGCAATGGCCGCGGCCCTGGCCGTTTCCGTGGCGCTGTTGAAATGGCCGGTCTTCAGCGGCTCTGAGCTGGCTGTATTCGCCGGGAACTCGCTGCTGATCACCGCGCTCACCACCACGGTGTGGGTGGCGGTCACGCTGGCCACGCCGCCCGAGCCGCAGCAGATCCTGCTGCGTTTCTATGGCCTGGTGCGGCCGGACGTGACCGGTTGGGGGCCCGTGGCGCGTCTCGCGCCGGAAGTGCCGGCGACGCGCGATCTGGCCGCAAATCTTCGCGCCTGGCTGTTGGGCTGCGCCCTGGTCTATTCCGCGCTCTTCGCCACGGGCGATTTCTGCCTGCATCGTCCGGCGCAGGGAAGCGCGCTGGCGGTGGCGGCAGTGGTGTGCGGCTGGCTGGTGGCCCGTGAAATCGCGCGCCTGGGATCCCGCCAGCCTCAATCCGCGTAGCGTGTTTCCCCCGCCTGTTGCCGGAGGATTTGGGCGCGCTTTGCTGCAGGCCGCGCGGGTAGTATCTTGGAGACCTGTCGATCGCGGCGGGCATGACCGCGTCCGCGAATCTTTGGGGTTTCGGCGGCATCGCACCGGACGGAATCGGGCGGACCCCTCGAGAAGGGAGTTTCACCACATGCAAATGAGGCGACAGTTTGGTCGAGCGGCTTTGGCCGTGGCCCTCGCGGGATTTCTGCTCGCGGCCGCGACGGCCAGCGGTCATGCCATTCTGGTGGAGTCGAATCCGGCGGCGAACAGCAAGATCCATGGGCCCACCGTGGCCGTCCGGCTGAAGTTCAATTCGCGGATTGACGGCAGCCGTTCGCGGCTCACCCTGTTCCGCCCGGATGGCACCTCCGGCGAACTCAAAATCCAGGAACAATCCACACCGGATTCGCTGGCCAGCGAGGCCACGGGATTGAAGCCGGGCAGCCACCGCATCCATTGGCAGGTGCTGGCCGCGGATGGCCATATCACCCGGGGCGACATCTCGTTCACGGTGACAGAAAACTGACGCATGGGCATTGAGCAATTTCTCCGGCTCTTCGACTTTTTCTCCGTTCTGCTCCGAGCCGCAACGCTCATCTTTCAGACTCTGGTGATCGGCGGGATCGTGTTCCTCGCCGTGGTCCTGCGCCCTGCCGGCCCACTGGCGGACGAGCCCGGCAAAACCATGCGCAGATGGATTCGGAGGTTCGCGCTGGGCTTGGCCGGGGCCGAGGCCGGCTACCTGGCGCTTGATCTGCTCGTCCTGGTGGCCTCGGGAGGGATTTCCCTGGGCGAGGCCATCGGTGCGCATTTCGCCATGGCGGCTGGGTTGACCATTGCGTGCGCTCTGGTGATTGCGCTGGGGGCTTCTGGAAAGCGCTGGCAGCACGGCCCGGCGCTGTTGCTGCCCGCAGGGCTCATCCTGGTGAGTTCGGTGATGACCAGCCATTCCGTGGCGCGCATGGATCATCGCTTGCTGCTGGGAGTGATGACCGGTTTGCACCAGGGCGCCACCGCCGCCTGGATTGGCGGCCTGCCGTTTCTGGTGCTGCTGCTTTCCCGCGCCTCGGACGCGGAACGCGCCGGCCGGGCCAGCCGGCGATTTTCCACGCTGGCCTTTGGCAGCGTGATCACCCTGGCCCTGGCGGGCCTGGGCCTGAGCGCGTTCTACGTGCGCACCTGGAGCGGCCTCTACGAGACCGCCTACGGGGTGATGGTGATGGCGAAAGTCGTGCTGCTCGGGTGTCTGCTGGCGCTGGGCGCGGTGAACTTCTTCGGCGTGCGCGCGGCCCAGGCGGGCCAGGCAGGTTCGCTCGGCCGCGTGCGCTGTTTTGGCGAAGTGGAAATCGGCATCGGGCTGACCGTGCTGCTGGCCGCGGCTTCGCTTACCTCCCAGCCGCCTGCGGTGGATCTGACCGTGGACCGGCTCAGTTGGGGAGAAATCGCCGCGCGCATGACTCCCCAGTGGCCGCGATTTTCCACGCCGTCGGTGCACGAACTTCCCACCACCGCTTATGCCGCGTCGGCCGCGAACGCCGGTGTGTCCACTGTCGCGTCCCCTTCAACCGCCCAGGAAATCGCCTGGTCCGAATACAACCATCATTGGGCGGGACTGGTGGTGTTCGTGATGGGGTTGCTGGCGCTGCTGGCGCGGACCCATCACTTTCCGTTCGCGCGCAACTGGCCTTTGAGCTTCCTGGCCCTGGCGGCGTTTCTGTTTTTCCGGGCGGACCCGGAGGCCTGGCCGCTCGGACCCATGGGTTTCTGGCAAAGCTGGCTCAGCCCGGAGGACATGCAGCACCGCTTCTTCGTGCTGCTGATTGTGGCCTTCGCGGTATTCGAGTGGAGGGTGCAGACCGGCCGCGTGCACGGGCTGGCGCCGGCGCTGGTGTTTCCCGCGGTGTGCGCCCTGGCCGGGGCCGCACTGCTCACGCATTCCCATTCTTTCGGAAACGTGAAGGAAGAGCTGCTCGCCGAGTTGAGTCACACCCCCATCGCCCTGGCCGGAGTGCTGGCCGGATGGTCGCGCTGGCTGGAACTGCGCTTGCCGTCCGGAGACCGCGCCAAGCCGGTGCTGTCATGGATTTGGCCGGTGTGCTTCATTCTGGTTGGAGCGATCCTGCTGAACTATCGCGAAGCCTGATGGTGCGCGGCGGCGCTCGCCCGGGAGCTTCAGGGCCGGGGCTGGGCGATGGCCACTTTGTTCACGCCGCTGCAGGCCAGGTATAGCCGTCCGTCGGGGCTGGCCACCATATTGCGCACCACCCCGCCCCCCGAGGGGATGGGCGCGCTGGAAAACGTTTCTGCCCGTGGATCGAAGCGCACGATGGTGTTGGGATGCACGCCCGCTTCGCTGTACCACACCATCGCGTCTCCGGTGATGGCAATCCCGTAGGGCTGCGACCCTGGGCCTCCCGGCGAGGCCCACTCCTTCACAGCCCCGGTGGCGGGATCGAAACGCGCGATATAGCCGCGGGCGAAATCGGAATAATAAATCCGGTCGTCCGCCGCCACCGCCAGCCGGCGCGGGCGCGCGCCCTGGGGCAGCGCGTGCTCCGTAATCGCCAGCGTTTTCGGATTGATCTCGCCCAGGTGATTGGCGCCGAACTCGCAGAAGTAAGGGATCCCGCCGTGGCTGATGGCGATTCCGTAGGGATGGGAATTGGCCGTGGGCACCGGTTTCAGTTCCACTTTTCCGGTGCGCGGGTCGAGCCGGCCCACCATGTTCGCACTTTGCAGAGTGAACCAGAGGATTCCCTGGGCGTCGAAAGCCAGTGAGTGCGGATCCTTCGCCGCCGGGTCCGGCATCGGGTATTCCGTCACCGCGCCGGTTCTTGGGTCCAGCTTTCCGATGAGCGCGGCGTAATTGCCGGTGTACCAGATGTTGCCGTCGTGGTCCGGGGCCAGGCCATGTGGGCCGGAATGTGGCGTCTTCAGCGCGAATTCCCGGAAGTCACCCGTGGCCGGGTCCAGCCGGCCGAGTTTGTTCGCCTCCTGCTCGGTGACCCACAGCGCGCCATCCGGGGAGACCGCCGGGTCGTGTGGCCGCGCCTGCGGCGTGGGAACGTCCCATTCACGGATGGTCACCT
>DATIYQ010000200.1:0-2802 GCA_035517515.1 Binatia bacterium | reverse complement strand
GAGGCTAGGGAGCAAACGGCTCGGGGGATTTCCAATCGGAGGGGGGAAACTCGATGCCCCAGAAGTGCGGGGCGGGGGAAACGAACTCCAATCCCAGGCGCTGGCCGCGCTCGCTGGCACCGCCGACGTACACGACCCGGCTTTCCTGGTCCTCTTCGGTGGCGGGGCTGCGCAGGGTGACCAGCGCGCCCATGTCCACTTCGGCGTCCAGATAGAGGAGGGCGCCATGGGCGTTGATGACGATGGTTTCGGCCTGCTTGGTAAATTTGTGGCCGTGGTTATCGCGGCCGACTGCGCGGACGTGCATGCGGGCGAAGACCCGGGAGCTGCGGCGTTTGTTATCCGGTTGCGGCGTCGCCATACGCGGGTATCGTGCCCCAAGCGGGCAGCGGCGTCAATGCGGGGAATGGGGCCGCGGGGCGCTTTCCACCACAGCCGCGCAAGTCCCAGAGCCCGCCGGGGCGGTGAGCGGTAATCCATGCGGTGTTGGGTGGAGCGGGTCAGATTGCCCTCATCGAAGGGATGAAGGGCTCTACGTTTCCGTTGCTGGGGCGAGATGGCCCCCCGTAGAATACGTTGCCGCGGTACACTGCATGGTAGATTGTCCGCCGGGGTGGAACGGGCGTCCGTTCTGCCACGGCATAATTCCCTGGGGGCCTGAATGAATGCCATTGAGTATATCGAATCGCATCGGGATGCGAACCTGGCGGAGCTCGTTGAATTCCTGAAGATTCCCAGCATCAGCACAAAGACCGAGCATAAACCGGATGTGGAACGCGCCGCCCGATGGGTGGCGGAGAAGCTGCGCGGGCAGTTTCCTTCGGTGGAAATCGTGGAGACCGCGGGGCACCCGCTGGTGTATGCGGAGAGCACGCAGACTCCCGGCAAACCGACGGTGCTTTTCTATGGACATTACGACGTGCAGCCATCGGAGCCGGACCACCTGTGGACCACGCCGGCGTTTGAGCCGGCGGTGCGGGGCGGCAACCTGTACGGCCGCGGGACGGCGGACGACAAAGGGCAGGTGCACATCCATCTGGCGGCGTTCGAGGCGCTGCAGAAGACCCAGGGAAAACTTCCGGTAAACGTGAAGGTGATCATCGAAGGGGAAGAGGAGATCGGCGGGGCATCGCTCTATGAATTCGTGAGAACGCAGAAGGAGAAGCTGAAGTCGGACGTGCTGGTGGTTTCCGACACGAGCATGCTGGCGCCGGGGGTGCCCTCCGTGACCTACGGCCTGCGCGGGCTGAATTATTACCAGATTGAGCTGACCGCGGCGGCCCAGGACCTGCACTCCGGGGTGTTTGGCGGGGCAGTGCCGAATCCCCTGACCATTCTGAGCGAGCTGTTTGCGCGGATGCACGACAAGAATTTTCGGGTGACGGTGCCGGCCTTTTACAAGGACGTGGCCACGCTTTCGCGGGCGGAGCGTAAAGCGCTCCAGGCCCTTCCCTGGAAGCTGAGCCAGTTCAAGAAGACGGTGGGCGCGCCGGGACTGTGCGGCGAAAAGGGCTACTCGGTGGTCGAGCAGATCTGGTGCCGGCCGACACTGGAGTTAAACGGCATGTGGGGCGGATACATGGGAGAAGGGGCCAAGACGGTGATCCCATCGAAAGCCTGGGCCAAGTTCTCCACGCGGCTGGTTCCCAACCAGAAGCCGGAGCAGATCGCCAGGCAGGTGGAGAAGCACATTCGCAAGCTGCTGCCGAAGACGGTCTGCTGCAAATTTACAGTGTTGAGCAGCGGGAAACCCTGGGTGGCGCCCTATACCCACCCGTTTTTCGCGGCCGCGCACGATGCACTGGAAAAAGGATTCGGGCGGAAGGCGGTATTCATCCGGGAAGGGGGATCCATCCCGTTTGTGACCAGCATGTCGGACACGTTCCGGATTCCCTGCATTCTGATGGGCTTCGGCCTGCCGGATGAGAACGCGCACGCCCCGGACGAGCACATCTCCTTGGAGAATTACTTCGGCGGGATCAAGGCCGCGGCACACTTTTACCAGGGATTGGCGCGCGCCTGAAGCCCGCGCTGGCGCGGCGGCAGGCGATATTTCGCTTGCATCGCGCGGGAGGCGCGGCTATAGTGCGCGGTGCTCGGTTGCAGGGGCACATGCAGCAACAACCCGGTTTACTCCAGTTGAATTGAAAATAGAGGAGAGAGAAATTCCATGGCAGCAAAGCCAATGAGCAAGAGTCAGATTGTGGCGGCGATGGCCGAGAAGTGCGAGATGAAGAAGAAGGCGGCAGCGGGCTTCTTTGAAGCCCTGGCCGCGCTCGCGGCCAAGGAGTGCAAGGGCGGCGCCGGAAAGTTCGTGATTCCGGGCATCGGCCGCTGCGTGAAGCGCCACCGCGCCGCGCGCATGGGCCGCAACCCGCAGACCGGCGAGGCCATCAAGATCAAGGCCAAGACGGTGGTGCGTCTGCGCGCGGCGAAGGCGTTCAAGGACGCCGTGCTGAAGTAGACGTCGGCCTGGTCAGAACGAGTTGAATTCTAGGCCCCCGATGGCTTGAGCGATCAGGCCTTCGGGGGTTTTTCTCTTTTGGTGGTCTTCAGAGGTGTGGTGAAGATCAAGAGAATCCCACACGCAAAGGCGGCGTGTGGGGCACCCAATTCTATCTAGAGGGTCTTGACGTAGGCGATGACGTCTTTGATCTGGGCGGCTTCGAGCGAGTCCTTGAGGCCGGGCATCAGCGAGTCGCCGTTTTCGATCCAGCTTTTGAGGTTTTCGTCGGTGACCTTGTTGGTGTTGACGGAGAAGGTGCCGCGCTTGTAGAGGCCTTTGAGGCCGGGGCCGATTTT
>DATIYQ010000199.1:0-19585 GCA_035517515.1 Binatia bacterium | reverse complement strand
CAGGGCGACATCGCGATCGGAAAAGCCGTGGCGCACTTGACCGGACGCTATCAGACCGAAGGCGCCGCGACGGTGCTGAATATGAAGCTCGATGCCCCGGGACTTCCGGTGGATGAGATCGAGCCTATGCTTCCGGCGATGGGTGTAACGCTTCCGTCGGGTTCGGGGCTCAAGGGCGGAACGCTTTCCGCCAATCTGGGCATCACCGGGCCGACCGACAAGCTGGTCATTACCGGACCGGTCAAGCTCGAGAACACCAGCCTGGCGGGGTTCGATCTGGGCGGAAAGCTGGGTGCGCTTTCCATGCTGAGCGGCAAAGCGCCGTCCAGCAAGGACACCACGATTCAGAACGCCAGCCTGGACGCGCGCATGGCGCCGGAAGGCAGCAAGCTCGATAACATCAATGTGAATGTGCCTTCCATCGGCACCATGACCGGCTCGGGAACCATCAGCCCGGAGAATGCGCTTAATTTCCATATGGTGGCCAATCTGAGCGGCGCGGCCGGCGGCATGACGGAAGTCGCCAGTCTGGGCGGCTTGGGCGGGAAGAGCGGCAGCAAGGGCGGCGGCATCCCATTTATGATCGAGGGAACCACCTCGGATCCCAAGTTTGTTCCCGACGTGAAGGGCATGGCCGGCAGCGCCGTCCAGCAGGCCATCAGCGGAAAGACCGGCATTGACACCAAGAACCCTGCCAGCGCTCTGGGCGGATTGCTCAAGAAAAAGCCCTAGCCGAACATCCACCGCCGACGGAATCCGGGGTTGGGACCGCCTACACGCCCACGCGGAAGGATCCATCCGGAGTGGCGATTCCCCAGACCATATGGGGAGTGTTGAAAGCGAACGCCGGCGCGCCGCTCCGGTCCAGCAGAATCAGGCCGCCGGTGCCGCCGGTCCGCGCGGCGAGCAGGCGGATGGACTCGTGTGCGGCATCCTCGGCGGAGTGGCCCGCGCGGAGCATCTCCACCGCGGTCTTGGCCATCACGATTTTCATAATGGCTTCGCCCCAGCCAGTCGAAGAAACGCCGCCGGCCTCCACGTCCGCATAGCACCCGCAGCCAATCATCGGGGAATCGCCCACGCGGCCGGGCACTTTGCAGCAGGTGCCGCCGGTGGAGGTGGCGGCGAACAGATTTCCCGCGCGATCCATGGCGATGGCGCCCACGGTCGCGCCGTCCTGCGCCCTGGCACCGGTTCCGGCATCGCGCAGTTCGGCAAGTTTCTCCGCGTAGGCCGGGGAAAAGAGGAATTCCGGGTCGTGGAATTGCCGCTGGTGGCCGAAGCGCAGGCATAGCTTCCAGGCGCGGCGCTCCCGGTCCACGATCAATTCCTCCGGGCGACAAAGCGGGAGGCCCTGTTCGGCGGCAAAGCGCTCGGCCCCGGCTCCGGCGAGCAGCATGTGGTGGCTCGCTTCCATGACCTTGCGCGCCAGCCGGATCGGATTGCGGATGCGTTCGACGGCGGCCACGGCGCCGGAGCGCAGCGTGCGGCCGTCCATGACGATGGCGTCGAGCGAAACGTGGCCATCGCGGTTCAGGTGCGCGCCTGTGCCGGCGTCGTACTCCGGATTGTTCTCGAGTGAAACGACCGCGGCCTCCACCGCGTCGAGCGCCGGGCCGCCCGCGGCCAAGATTTTCCAGCCTGCGAAAAGTGCCTCCCGGCAGCCGGACTTGCAGGATTCCTTGCACGAGTCCGGAACGGCCCACGCGCCGCCATGGACAATGAGTGAGGGGAGCATGGCAGACATTCTAGGAGAGAAAGGAAAAGAAGGAAAAAGAGAACAACAGCATGTGGCCAGGGTCGCGCAGAGGCGCGGAGCTCACCGAGAAACGCTGCGAGAGAAAAACATCGTTTCAATCGCCCTGTGGTTTGGCCGGATGGAGCGTGAACTCAGCGCCCGAAGCGGGGTCTGAGCGCGATTGGCTGGCAGCGGCGGCGCGAGCAGCCGGCACGGCGGCAGGCGGGGCGAAAGGTTCAGCCACCCCGGCAAGAACAGGCGCCACGGCTGGGGTGACTTCTCCCGCAACCTGTCGCGGGATGACGTCCACCAGGCGGCCCGCCTGGATTTCGTTCCAGGTGTGCACGATGCGCTGAATGACGGAGATGTTTGGACCGATGGCCAGCAGCCACAGCGCCGGGGCCACGCGATTACCCAGCGCGCCGAGAATCAGCAACACGATGCGCTCCGGGCGCTCCCAGAAACCGGCCTTGCAACTGGGGATGAGCGATTCGGCCCGGGCGCGCGCGTAGCTGACCATCACGGACCCGGCCATGGCCACCCCCACCAGGATGGCGTAGAAGAAGCGGTTCACCCGGGCGTAATACACCAGCAGGCCGAGGTAGAGCACCAAGTCCGAGTACCGGTCAATCACCGAATCGAAGAAGCCGCCGAAGGGGGTCACCCGGCCCTGCGCGCGAGCCACGCGGCCGTCGGTCATGTCGAACACACTGGCCAGCAGCATCACCACGCCCGCGGCCGGGAAGCGTCCCGCCGCAAACAGCACCGCGGCCCAGATATTGATGACCAGTCCGGTGAAGGTGAGGACGTTGGGATGCACTCCGGTGGCGGCGATGGCGTCCACCAGCTTGTAAAGCAGCCAGTGGCCGGCCTTTCCGATTTTGCTCGTAATCATCGCTCTCTACGCGTGCGGACCGCCGTTCGATTGAGCTTCGGATGGGGCCGTGGCGGCCCTGGTTTCATCCGAAAACCCGGAACAAGGGCAATCGCTGCATGGGCCGGAGCTGTGAGCCGCGATGCTGTGGCCGCACACACAATACTGCACCCGGGGCTTCATCAGCCTTTCCAGCTGATCCAGATATTGAACCAGCGTGGCTCGAGCCAATTTGCCATCCGCGTCGCTCATCGGTGCGCTCTCCGCGCCGGCCCGCGCGCCGGCGGCGGTCAATTCCCCTCATCATGAATCGTCAGCAGCTTCAGGATTTCAAGTTCCTTTTTCCCCGCGGGGGTGATCACGCTCACCGTATCGCCCACGGCTTTGCCCAGCAGCGCTCTCCCGATGGGAGAGGTCGTGGAAATCCATCCGCGCGAGGCATCGGACTCTTCGCTGGTCACCAGCTTGTATTCCGCCTTCTCGGATTTATCCACATCCAGCACGAACACGCGTGAGCCGTAGGCGGCTTTGTTCTTGGGCAGGTTGTCCAGGTTCATCATCGACACGTTGGAGAGTCGCTGCTGCAACTGGCCCAGCCGCGCAGTCAGATAGGATTGCCGCTCCTTGGCGTATTTGTACTCGGCGTTTTCAGAGAGGTCGCCGTGTGCGCGGGCCTTCATCAGCTCCTTCGGCAGATCGTGATTCAGCTCGAACTCCACGCGCTCGAGCTCTTCTTCGATTTTCTTCCGGATTTTCCGTTCGATATCGCCCATGGAAACCCTGACCACGCCTGGCAGCCGGCCGCGCCCCTTGCGCAGGAATCGATTCTGGCGGAGAGGGGGGGATTCGAACCCCCGGTACACGTTTTGGCGCGTACAACGGTTTAGCAAACCGCCGCCTTAAGCCTCTCGGCCACCTCTCCGCGCGAAGTGCGTCAGTTTTGCCGGCGCGAATGCGCGCCCGGCGCCCGCCACACTGAGCAAATTATAGCATGCACGGAGCAGCCCGCCGCTCGCTCCCCGGGTCGGCCTGAACCTCCGGAAGGGTCTACTCAGGCCGGCGGATCGTCGCTGGTGGCCGGACGGTTTTCCCGCGTGGCCCGCAGCACGCCCGACTCATCGAGGTAGAAGCTTCGGAAGCCGTAGCGCTGCGGCTGGGCGACCAGGGAAAAGTGGATGATGCGGCCATCCAGTTCGGTTGCCGTGTACGTCAGGTTGTAGCCTTCGCGTTTCGCTTCCTGCGCCGGGAGCCGCTCTTTTTCTCCCAGGTTCTCGAGCGATGAAGGGAACTGGCCGCCCTGGGCCTCCGCGTAGGCCGCGAGCTGCCGGCTGATTTCCCGCAGGGAGGCGGCCGCCTGGCTCTCCGCCTGCGATGCGCTGGCCGCGCGGCGGTCCGGCACGATGTACAGCAGAAACCCCCAAACCGAGCCGATCAGCACCACAAACAGCAGCAGCACACCTAGCCGCCGCGCCAGCGTGGGGGGCGGGGCGGGAGGCTCCGCGGCGCGCGCGGCCAGGTCTGTGCCGCAGTGCGGGCACACCTCGGTCGCCGTGTTGATTTCGTATTCGCATTCGGGGCAGGTGTACATGAAGAGCGAAAAAACGAAGTTCGAAAATCGAAATTCGAAAAACGCGTACTGCCTACCGATGGTTAGTTTAGCTGAGATTGGTGCGCGCCATGCCGAAAACGGATAGGCGCGAGACAAGAGCCTCTGAGGCTAACCTCGCGAATTGCCAACGCACGGTTTACCGATTTTCGTTTCTTGGATTTCGATTTCCGTTTTTTCAGGCTTCGGGGGCGTGGCCTACGACGACCATACCCATCGAAAGCTGCGCGCCGCCGGCCAGCGGCAAGCGGAAATTGAGCAGCCAGATCTGCATGTCGTCCTGGAAGTGCAGGGCCGGCGCGGCGGCGGAGTCATCCCCCGGCCAGAGGCTCCAGACGCTGGGATGCTTTGTTCCCGTGGTCTTCGCGCTCCGTTTAATGGCTTCGTCGCGCGTGATGGTGCCGGGATCGGCGTCTTCCGTAACCGGGGAGAGGAGGGCGAAATCCCGCTGCGGAGCAACGCCCTGGTGATTCCCATCCACGGGATTGTCGGCGTACCGCAGGGTGTAGAGCCCCGGCTTGATTTTCTGATTGCGATAGTCGGTGGCAGGCGCGGCAATGCGCATCACGCCGAGCAGGGTGCCCTCTGCAATCTGGCCGAAGGTGATTCCCAGTTCCGTGGAGGGCGCAGCCGCAACCGGGACCGACAGGCGCAGCCAGATTTCGCAGAGCGAGCCTCCGGGACCTTTCACTTGCAGCGCGTCTGCCCGCACCGCGCCGCGCAGGGCCGCGGGTAACTCCGCGGGCGGGGCCTCGGTGACTTTCTCTAGCGTGTAGGAATCAGCGGCGAACAGCGGACGCGTGAACGTGCCGGAGATTGGAACGGAAACCAACAGAGCCAGGAGCGCAAGAGCCAGCGCTCCGGAAAGAAGAGGCGAGGAAAAGCGGCGTCGAGCCGCCGCACTCCAAATCCGGCGCATCATGCCGCGAAGTGGCCCACAAAGGCGCCGCGGCGTCCGGCGTCATGCCAGGTCGCGCCCAGGTGATTGCCATCGTAGGTGCCTTCGAGCGTCACCGCGGGCATGGCGTGGGTCAGGTGCGAGGCGAGGGGCGGATAGAAGACCTCTTCGTTATGGCAGATTTCATCGCCCGGAGCCACCGAGCGCGTCGAGATGCGCACGGTATTCGCCTCCACGGAAACCACGCCGTGCTGCGCGCCCAACTCAAAGCGAATGGGGCTGGCTTCCACGGCCACCACGGTGGAAAGGAGTGGCCCAGCCTGGGCCTGCGCAAGGCGTACCAGCGCCGCGCGCTGCGCCGCTGTGGCGCGCGCGTCCACAATCATCACCGCGCGGGCGGGCAACGGGTTCGAATACGTGCTGCCCAGTGTGGCGCTGGCGCGCACAACTGCCAGGACGCTTAACCCGTCCAGTGAGACGCCCTCCCAGGTGCCGGCGGTGACGTGCCAGCCAAGCACCGCCTCGTCGCCGGTCAGCCCGACTTCGCCATTGGCAAAGCACGGGCCGGTGTAAACATCTGCGGTGCGGAATTCAGCGTAATCGCCGGAAATGGTCGTCGTGCTAGTGCTTGCGCCGGTACCCGCGTAGAGCGGCGCGGAGAAGAGCAACGCGGCAAAAAGGAAGAGTGTTACGGATTTCATCGTTCTGCCTCCCACCTTTATAGGATGACATTTTGCACCCGGCGGGTACAGCAGGCAACGAAACTAATTTCCGCCGTGGGCATCGGCCGGCAAAGAATCCAGAAAAACAAATGCAGCCGCGCGAGGGCCGCAGAGAGGAAAGTACAGCGACCGATTATTCCATCCGGCAGCAGCCGCGTCCTTCGCAGCAATGTTCCAGGCCGGCAATCTTTCCGTCCGGGCCGATCAGGGATTGTGTTTCCGCGCACCAGAACGGGCCGGCCCTCTGCGCCTCGAGCGATTCCGGCCGGTCGTGGTCTGCCGTGTCGTAGAACATGGTCTTGGCCCGGAGGCAGCAGCAAACTTCGCCCTTTGCGATCAAGGATGGAAGCAACGCCATGGCTATGTCCTCCCCGCGGCCAGGATGGCGCGCTTCACCGCCACGCGGGCCAACTGGACTTTGTATTTGTTGCCGCTCAGCGGATGGGCGGGCTCGACGGCCGCGGCCCCCGCCTTTGCCGCGCTCTCCGGGCTGAGCGGATGTCCTTCCACTTCCCGCGCGGCAGCTTTTGACGCCATCCAGGGAGTGGGAGCTACATGCGCCAGGACGATGCGCGCCTCGCGCACCGTGGCGCCTTCCAGGCGCAGCGCCACGGCGGCCGCGGCCAGAGGCCAGTCCAGCGCCTGCTTTTCGCGCACCTCGTAAATCGCCGTCTTCCACTCCCCGGCGCCTTTGGGCAGGAGGATGGCGGCCAGAATCTCATCTGGAGCGAGGTGATATTCGCGCTCGTTTTCCGTGGCAGGCGCGCGATAAAATTTTTCTAGAGCCACCTTGTGTGCGCCCTTCCCCCCCACGATCTCCAGTTCCGCGCCGAGTGCGATGAGGACGGGCGCGAGACCCGAGGGGTTCACGAAATACGCCGGGCCGCCGTTCTCCAGGATGGCGTGGTAGCGGTTGTCGCCGCCGGGCACCAGGGGTTTTCCCTTCGCGTCGCGGGCCAGCAGGCCGAAGCCGTTGCGGAAGTACCAGCAGCGCGGCCGCTGTAAGAGGTCGCCGCCCACCGTGCCCATATTGCGGATTTGCATGCTGGGGACCGCGGCGGCGGCAGCCGTCAGGCCCGGGAAACTCTTCTGCAGTTCCGCGTTGCCGGCCAGTTCCTGGAGCGGGACGATGGCGCCGATGCGCACCCCGCTCGCGTCGCTGGTGATCCCGCCGAATTCTTTCACGCCTTTAATGTCCACCAGGCGCTTCGGCGCGACCACGTAGTTTTTCATCAGGCTCAGCAGGTCGGTGCCGCCGGCCAGAATGGCCGCTTCTTCATAGGTTCCGCCGAGCAGGCCGATGGCTTCGGCCCGGGTGGCAGGACGTGCGTAAGCAAAGGATTCCATTTACGCCCTCCCCGCGCGCGGCGCGCTTTCCAGCGCCGCCAGCACTTTCGCCGGCGTGATGGGAATGGTCGGCACGCGCACGCCGATGGCGTTGGCCACCGCATTGGAAATGGCCGCGCCCGGCGAGACCACCGGGGGTTCGCCGAGGCCGATCAGGCCGCGCTCGTCGTAGCCCGGGCCGGTCATCATGTGCACCTGGAACTTGCCGATATCGGCCAGTCCGGCCAGCTTGTAAAACTCCATGTCCGGGTTGAGGCAGCGGCCGGTTTGCTCGTCCATCAGCTTTTCCTCGAAGAGCGCGTAGGTGACGCCCATGATGAGCGCGCCGAACACCTGGCTTTGTGCCGTCGTCAGGTTCAGCACCAGACCGCAGTCCTGCACGGCGACAATCTCTTCGATGCGCACCACGCCGGTCTCAGTGTCCACGCTCACTTCCGCCATCTGCGCGCCGCCCACGCCGCTCGAAATCAGGTCCATGGAGCGCTGCCCCGCGGCGGTGATGGGCGTGGCGCCCAATTTAGCGCAGGCTTCCTTCCAGGAAATCGCACGGCTGGGATCTGCCGCCACGCGCACCTTGCCGCCTACCGCCTCCAATTCTTCCGGCTTGGCGTTGAGCGCAGGCGCCACTTTTGCGAACAATTCGTTTAGGGCATTGGTTGCAGCGCGGCGCGTGGAGGAGCCAACTCCACCCACGGTGGTCGAGCCGCCGGAGGCGCCGGAGGGCGGATAGTGGCTGTCCCCAATGTTCACGGTGATGGCCGGGATCGGCAGGCCGAAGGTTTCACCGGCCACCAGCGCGATGATGGTGCGCGTGCCGGTGCCCAGATCCTGGCTGCCCAGGGACACTTCCACGGAGCCATCGGGATGAATCGTGCAGTTGCAATTGCTCTGGTGGCCGCCGCCGCCCCAGGTATGGATGGAAAGTCCCAGCCCGCGCTGGATCGGCCCTTTGTTGTGGGCGCCGCGCGGATGCCACTTCTTTTTCCACTCGATCATCTCGGCGGCCCCCAACAGTTCTTCGTGGTACACCTTGCTGCGCTCGCCGGTCAGCTCGATGTTTTTGATGAAGAAATCGAGCGGGTCCATGGGAATCGCCGCCGCCAGATCGTCCAGGGCACACATGGTGATCACCGCGCACTGCGGATGATTGGGCGCGCGCCAGGCGCGGCCGGGGCCGATGTTGGTCAGTACCGCGGTGTGTTTTGTCCGCCGGTTCGCCGCGCGCAGCACGTAGGGGAGCGGGGGGTTGCCGCCGCCCTGCGGGCCGGAGGTGCCCCAGGATTCCGAATCCCAGGCCACCAGCGTCCCGTCTTTTTTCGCTCCCAGCTTTACCCGCGCGTGGATGGAGGGACGCGCGCCCGCTTCCATCAGTTCCTGGTCGCGTTCCAGCATCATTTTCACCGGGCGGCCCGCTTGCTTGGCCAGTTTGGCGCACGCCGGGCCCCAGGGATCCGCGCCGAACTTGCTGCCGAATCCGCCGCCCATGTATTGGGTGATCGTCTCCACGTTTGCCGCGGGGACGTTCAGCGCCTTGCTGAACTCGCCGGCGATTCCGGTAACGTTTTGCGAAGAAGCCCACACGGTCAGTTTTTCACCCTCCCATTCGGCCACTTGGCCGTGGGCTTCCAGGCAGCAGTGGGTGATCACGCTGGCGCCGTAGGTGCCCTCCGAGGTCACCTCCGCGGATTTCATGGCGCCGTCGGGATCGCCGTCCTTCGATTCCGAACCGGCTTTACTGTGCTCGGCTCCCGCTTTGTCCGGCGCCACGTCGCTCACCAGGTGCGGCAGCACCTCGTATTCGACCTTTACGGCACGGGCAGCGTCCCGCGCCTGCTCTTCCGTCTCCGCGGCCAGCGCCACGATTTCCTGCCCGGCCCACAGCACTTCCTTGCCGGGCTCAAACATCACCAGCACGGCCCGCACGCCGGGCATTTTCTCCGCGGCTTTGGTGTCAATGCTCTTCACGTTGGCATGGGCGTACGGGCTGAACACCATCTTCCCGTAGAGCATGCCCGGGCGGTTAATGTCGTAGCTGTACTTGGCGCGGCCCGAGGATTTCACCGGGCCATCCACGCGAGTAAAAGACTTGCCGATCAGGGAGCGCTTCTCCGCCGGCGGCCATTTGTAGTCTGCCATCACGCCCTCCCGGCCATGCGTTTGGCCGCGTCCAGCGCGGCCTCGCGCACGCCCATGTAGGTTCCGCAGCGGCACAAGTTGCCGCCCAGGCCCGCGGTCACTTGCTCATAGCTTGGATTCGGATTCTGTTTCAGGAAGGCGGTCACCGCCACGACAAAACCCGGGGTGCAAAATCCACATTGCTGCGCATCGTGTTCGACAAAAGCCGCGGAAACCGGCGAGAGTTCACCCTCTGCGGCCAGTCCTTCAATCGTGGTGATCTCGTAATTCTGCGCCTCGATGGCCAGCACCGTGCACGAGTACGCGGCCTTTCCATCCAGCAGCACCGTGCACGCGCCGCAGGTGGCGCGGTCACACACTTTTTTCGCCCCGGTGATGTCCAGATGGTCGCGCAGCGCGTCCAGCAAAGTCACCCGCGGCTCGAGTTGCAGGCTGTGGGGCTTTCCGTTGATCTTCAGCGTGATGGGCACCGGCCCGGGCCCGGCAATCGCTCCCGGAGCCGGCTGTGCGGACGCGGCGCCGGTCCCCAGAAGACCTTCCGTGACCATCACACCGGCGGAGACGGTCACGCCGGCTCCCTTCAGGAATGCGCGCCGCGAAAATCCCTTCGCCTCTCCCTCGCCGGCAGGCGATGTTTCATGCGGATCTTGGCCGTCCGGGGGGCTTCCGGGCGGATTGTGCCGGTGTTCGTCGTTCATGCGCGCACCTCCGATGGATACAGGAATTCGGGCGGGTCAAACGCAAGGGGACTGCGGGAACCGCGAAACGCCATGTGCTCCCCCCAAGGAAAACTCATGGTAAGCCCAACTGAGACCCTGTCGCAACGGCGGAGCCGCAGGGCCACCCGGCCAGCAGGTGGGACGCGGCAAAAGGCGCGCCGGTTCCTCAGTTTGTTGGACGGTAGTATCGTGCGCCGGCGCAGGAGCGGCACAGCGTGCGGCCCTCCACGGTCACCTCACGCTTGAAGTTGATGCCCTCGCCGCACTGCGCGCACACGATGCGCGGGCCTTTGAAGCCGGGCAAATCCTCCGGCGGAACTTCGACCGCGCACCATGCCGTCTCGAACAGGTCCTCGTCCGGCATCACCGCATACGCTTTTTGCTGGCCCGCGTCTTTTGCCATCGCCGGGAACATCGCCTGCGCGAGCTGCTTGGAGGATTCCTTTGCGGCCACGCGCACCCCCCGGCCCGATCCCAGGTCCACAAAGGTGGCCGCCACCTTGCCCCAATCGAAGAATTTCAAGCTACGCTTTCCCAGCCGGCAATTGGCCACCAAGGCCACGGCGTCCGTCACGCACCGGTCAATCTCTACGTACGTCACCAGGCGCTTGCGGTCCTTGACGGGATCCTCGATCCCCAGGAGGCGCAGGCCCAGCATGGCCAGCCGCACGCCCAGCACCTGCCCGGCGCACAAGTGCCCGTGCGCCACCTCTGCCAGGGCGAGATATTCTTCGAGGGATTTCACTTCAGGATTTCTCCGCGAGCGGCGCGCCGGCAGGCACGGCGGAGGCCGAGCTTATCAGGGACTTGCGTTTTCGTCTGGCCATCCAGAAAGCGCCGATGGTCAAGGCCAGAGAAACTGCCAGCAGCGTGCCGTCGCGCGCCAGAGTCCAGCCGCTGATCGGCTCTCCCAGCCCGAAGCAGCCGCAACTGATCTGTTGTCCCTCTTTGAGGTCCGGCTGGTAGGCGTGAACCATGGCCGTGAAAAACACCGCGAGCAGCGCGGTCGCCGCGGTCGTCGTCACCCGGAGCCACACGCCGGCGATTAATGCCAGTCCCAAAGCAAGTTCCAGCCAGGGCAGCACCCGGGCCACCGCCACGGCGGCTGCTTCCGGCAGAACTTTATAGGCGTCGATGGCCATGGCAAACAGCAGGTAGCTGGAGCGCAGTTTGGTGTATGCGGCGTAGACGAAGATCGCGCCCAGCACCACGCGTCCCACCGTCATCATCCACCATACTGGAGATTTCCGCGTCATGCCTGATCCCGCCGGGCGCCCCGCGGCTACTGAAGCTGCTCGTCTATGTAGCGCTTCAGCAGGGCATAGGAAAGATTCCCGGGGAGCACGTCGGTCTTCCCGTGCGCGGTGATGTAAATGGTGGGAGTGGAGCGCACACCTTTCGAGCTGCCCAAGTTGTAATCGCTCTCGATGTAGGAGTCCATTTTGCCGGAGGCCACCAGCGCCCGCACCTGCTTCATCTCCCGGGGAGTGAGCACCGCGGCAACCGTCGCATCCACACTTCCGTCCCGCGTCCACACTTCCTGCCGCTCATACAGTGCCGAATCCACCTCCCGGAATTTCCCGATGCATGCGGCCGCGTTGGCGTAATTTGCCGCTTCGCGCGAATGCTCGTGGCCAATCACGCCGCGCAACGGGAAATCGCGGTGGATCAGGTACACCTTTCCTTCCGGGATGTAGGATTCGAGCAGCCGGCGAACCGCGCCCAGGTAGAAGGACTTGCACATCGGGCAGGAGTAGTCGCTGAATACTTCCATGACGATCGGAGCGTTCCGGGAGCCGAGAGTCTTCTCCGGCGGGCCCTCCTCGGCGGCTGCCGCGGGCTTGGTGTGGGCCGCAGACTGGCCGGCGCCAAAGGCCAGGCTTGTGGCCATCCCGGCGAAAAGGCCGAAGGTAACGATGCCGACTAGAATCCTATGGATTGGGTTCACGACGCTTCCCCTCTTCCGGCTGCCAAACCCGATACGCCGAGCCAGAGCGCATGATTCTACCCTTATTTTTTCCTATCCCGCCACCGTGCGCCACCACCGGGACGGCCCTGCATTTCGTTCCGTACGAGGAACCCTCGGTTCGCCGCACACTTCTTTACGAGCCAAGCGCGATGCAGAGCATCCAGTTGGTGAGTCATCCGGCCATTCGCCGCCCTCGAACCCGGAAACGAACTCTGCGAAGTGACTGGGCACACAGAAGTTGGGATGCTGAAGCGTAGGCTCAGGATGTAGATGAGCTCAAACCATTCAGGGGGAGCGTCCCAATAAGCCAATGAAAATAGAAGCCTTAGCGATGATGCTGGGCATGCTCACCAGACTTGACAATAACTCACTCAATGTGCATAATGACGCTTGCTAACAGCGGGAGAAGGTTCCAACTGCGCAATCTGTAGGACCCCGGGTGGGGAGGAGCATATTTATGAGCAAGATAATCGGGATTGACTTGGGCACCACCAACTCGGTTGTAGCCGTGATGCAGGGTGGGGAGCCCGTGGTAATCCCTAATCAAGAGGGAGGCCGAACCACGCCTTCTGTGGTGGCCATCACAAAATCCGGTGAGCGACTGGTGGGCCAGGTGGCCAAGCGCCAGGCAGTGACCAATCCGGAGAACACCGTCTATTCCATAAAGCGCTTCATGGGAAAGCGCGCGGACGAGGTGGAGGACGAGAAGAAGCGCGTGCCCTACAAGATCGTGGGCGGCGCGGATAACCACGCGCGGGTGGAGATTGCCGGGAAGCCTTACAGCCCGGAACAAATTTCCGCCATGATTCTCCAGAAACTGAAGGCTGCGGCCGAAGACTTTCTGGGCGAAAAGGTCCAGAAGGCGGTGATCACCGTTCCGGCCTATTTCAACGACAGCCAGAGGCAAGCCACCAAGCAGGCCGGAGAAATCGCCGGCATGGAAGTGGTGCGCATCATCAACGAGCCCACTGCGGCGGCCCTGGCCTACGGCCTGGACAAGAAAAAGGACGAAACCATCGCCGTCTTCGACCTGGGCGGCGGAACTTTTGACATTTCCATTCTGGAAGTAGGCGAGGGGGTGGTGGAGGTCAAGGCCACCAACGGCGACACCCACCTGGGCGGGGACGACATCGACATCCGGGTGATGGAGTACCTGATCGCGGAGTTCAGGAAAGAACAGGGCGTGGATCTGAGCAAAGACCGTATGGCCATTCAGCGCCTGAAGGAAGCGGCGGAAAAGGCGAAGATCGAGCTGTCGCAGATGGCCGAGACCGAGGTCAACCTGCCTTTCATTACCGCGGACGCTTCCGGCCCCAAGCACCTGCTGATGAAGCTCTCGCGCACCAAGCTCGAACAGCTCTCCGAGGATCTGCTGGAGAGGACCAAGGGTCCGGTGAAGCAGGCCATGTCGGACGCCGGCATCACCCCGGACAAAATTGACGAAGTGGTGCTGGTAGGCGGCGCCACGCGCATGCCCAAAGTGCAGGAAATCGTCAAACAACTTTTCGGGGGCAAAGAGCCGCACAAGGGCGTGAACCCGGATGAAGTGGTAGCCGTGGGGGCCGCGGTGCAGGGCGGAGTGCTGGCCGGCGAGGTGAAGGACATTCTGCTGCTGGACGTGACGCCGCTTTCTCTGGGCGTGGAAACGCTGGGCGGAGTGATGACCCCGATGATCCAGCGGAACACCACCATTCCCACGCGGAAGACGGAGGTCTATTCCACGGCGGCCGATAATCAGCCGGAAGTGGAGATTCATATCCTGCAGGGCGAGCGGCCCATGGCCCGCGACAACCGCACCCTCGGCAAGTTCAAGCTGCTGGGCATCCCCCCGGCCCCGCGCGGCGTGCCGCAGATCGAGGTGACCTTTGATATCGATGCCAACGGCATCCTGAATGTCGCCGCCAAAGACCGGGCCACCAACAAGGAGCAGAAAATCACGATCACTGCCTCCACCGGCCTCTCCAAGGAAGACGCGGAGCGCATGCGCAGGGAAGCAGAGGCGCACGCCGCGGAAGACAAGAAAAATCTCGAGGCCATCGAAGCCCGCAATCGCGCGGACAACCTGGTCTATCAAACCGAAAAGCTGATCCGCGAAAACCGCGAGAAGCTGGCGGAGCCAGACGTGCACGCCGCGGAGCAGGCCATCGAGGAAACGAAGAAGGCCATCGCCGAAGGCGGCACCGAGGCCATTCATTCCGCCCTCGAAAATCTGACCCGGGCTTCGCATCGCGTCGCTGAAGCCATGTACAAGGCGGCCGCGGGAGCGCCAGGTCCGGCCGGTGCGGCACAAGAAGCAGCCACCGGCACCACCGGCGAGAAGAAAGACGACGTGATTGACGCCGAGTACGTGGACGTGGACGAGTCCAAGCGGCCGAACTGACCGCGCATTTGCAGGGGGCAGGGGCACAGCATTCCGTGCCCCGCCACGTGCGTCTCTCCGGAGGATTCAAGAGGCTTCACGCGCCGGGCGGCACAGGAGATTTGATTGAGCACTGCTGAAGGAGTCCGGCGGATCACCCCGCCCCAGGCCGTCCAGAAGCTGAAAGACAATCTTTACCTGGTGCATGTGGGCCTCTCCGAGGCGCCGGGCGCGGATTGGAAGCGTCTGTTCTACGAGACCCAGCAGCAGGTGTCCGCGGATTTTCTGCCGCGCTCGGTGGAGATCACCGGCTCGATCCTGCGCTTCCGCGCCTCAAACGAGTCCGTTTCCGAACGCCTGGCCACCGTGGACCGCTGGCTCGAGCGCGCCAGCCAGAAGGAAGCTTCCATGGGCTTGCGTACGGAGGAACAAAGGCAGCGGCGCCGCGAGCTGGCCCAGGAGCATCAGGAGCTGGCCGAAGTGAACGCGCGCTGGGCAAAGCTGTAGCGCGTTGTAATCGAGTGGGACAGGCATTCTGGCCTGTCCGCGCAGCAAACGGAAGCGAATGGCCACCACCACCAAAGCCGACTACTACGATCTGCTCGGCGTCCGCCGCAAGGCCAATTCGAAGGAAATCCGCCAGGCCTACCGCAAACTGGCCCGTAAGTATCATCCTGATCTGAACCCCGGCGACAAGTCTGCGGAAGAGAAATTCAAACAATTGCAGGAAGCCTACGACGTGCTCTCGGATGCCAAGAAGCGCGAGGTCTACGACCGCCATGGCTTCTACTCCGAACACATTCCCCCGCCGGGCGCCGAATCCGCCGGCGGCCCCGGCCCCGGCGACTATCCGGTGGACTTCGGCGGTTTCGATTTCTCCGGAGCCGGCGCAAGCTCCGGGACGGGCGGCGGTTTTCGCGACGTCTTCAGCCAGTTCTTCTCCGGGCTGGGCGGCGCGGCGCAGCGGCCCGAAGCGGTGGAGGTGCCCGCGGACCTCGAGTACCAGGTGGACATCGATTTCTGGAGGGCCATCCGCGGCACCGTCGAGAAGGTCAGTTACACGCGCCTGGAAACCTGCGGCGTCTGCCGCGGCAGCGGAAAAGGCGGCGGCCCGGAGCAGACCTGTTCCACCTGCGGCGGTACCGGACGCCGGGCGCAATCCACCATGGGGATGCGCTTCAACACGGCCTGTCCGCGCTGCGGCGGTACCGGCAAGCTCGCCCATCCCTGTCCCGCCTGCGCCGGAGAGGGCCGCGTGCGGGGCACGGAATCCATGGAGGTGCGCATCCCCGCGGGTGTGGATACCGGATCCCGCGTGCGCGTCCCCGGGCGAGGCAATGTTCCGGTGCCGGGAGCTGCGCCGGGCGATCTCTATATCGTCACGCGGGTAGCGCCGCATGCTTACTTCAACCGGCGGGGCGACGACATCTACACCAGCGTCCCGGTGACTGTGGCCGAAGCCGCGCTCGGCGCCAAAGTGGAAGTGCCCACCATTGACGGCCGGGCGCTGTTGCGCATTCCGCCGGGCACACCCAGCGGGCAGAAATTCCGCCTGCGCGAGAAGGGCGTGGTCTCCCTCCCCGCGCACGGCAAGAAGCGCGGGGACCAGTACGTGGAAGTGCAGATTGTCCCGCCCAGCAGCGTGGACGAGCGCGCCCGGCAACTGTTGAAGGATTTGTCCCGCTTCTACGAACAGGATCCGCGCAGGGAGATCTTCGAAAAGGCACAGAAATAGCACAGGCCTTCTGGACTGTGAGACCGGAAGCTGGAGCAGGGAGGGGTGACAGGCAGGAATGCCTGTCCCACGGTTTATGGCGGCACGAACGAAAAAACGCGGCGCGGTGGGTTACATGATCAGCTCCGTGGCGGAGCTCTATAAGGTGCATCCGCAGACCCTGCGGCTTTACGAGCGCCAGGGTTTGCTGAAGCCTTCCCGCTCGGAGGGCAACACGCGTCTGTACACGGAATCGGACCTCGAACGGCTGGAGGTGATCCTAAACCTGGCACGCGAGATGGGCGTGAACCTGGCGGGGATCGAGATCATTCTGAACCTGCGCGATCGCATGAACCAGATGCAGGGACAGATGGAACAGTTCCTGCGCTTCGTGCAGCAGGAAATTGCCCGCGGGCTGCCCAGCGCACCAGCCCATCCCGCGAAGGGAGCCATTGTCCGCGCCAGCGACGCCACCCCCCCGCGGCCGCACCGCCCAACGTCCGTCCGCAAAGTCTGAAACCATTTCGCCTTTGCCGGGTTTACTGTCCAGGAGGCGCCCATGCCGTTCGGGAGATCCTTTCTCTTCCTCGCGCTGTTGTGCGCGGCGTTCGCGGGAGCTTCCGCCGGTGTGCAGGAGCGTGGCGCCGCCGTTCCGGTTTACAGCCACGGCTATTACCTGTTTCTCGCCGATCCGCCGGTGGCTTGTGAGCAATGCTATGTGCCATTGCTGATCACCCATGATTCCCTGGGAGAAATCGCGAAACAGGCGGAGGGCCAAATCTGCGTGCTGATCACCACCTACGAGCGCGACTCGATCTGGCAGGTGCACGGAATGGTGCCGGTAAAACCGGCGGACATAGAAGGCGCCGCGCGCATCATCCGCATGCGCAAACGAACCTATCGCTACCAGGAGGTGACCGCCGCGGAAATCGTCCGCCTTCTGGAGCATCCCCTGGGCACGATCCCCATCTCCCGCATCCCGCTGCATTCCGATCTGCCGCCAGCCCCGTCTCTGGAGGCGCTGATCGCCGCGTTCCGGGCGGCAAAGTGAGGTTTGTCCCCCGCCGGATTCCGGCAAGCGTTTCCGCGCACCGGCTGTTGTAACCTTTCCCGGCGTCTTGCATATCCTTTCTGAGAGTGCGCATGACCGAGTTTGAGGCCCTCTATCGCCGCTATGCGCCCGACGTTTTCCGGTTTTCTCTGTGCCTGTGTGGAGAGCGCGCGACGGCGGAAGACATCACTTCGGAGACGTTTGTGCGTGCCTGGAACGCCAGCGGCCCCATCCGCGCGGCCACGGCCAAGTCGTACCTGTTTGCCATCGCGCGGAACTGCTACTTGCAGGGGCTGCGCCGTCAAGCTGCCCGCGGTGGACGCGCACGGCACGTGGAACTCGACGAGAATCTGCCCGATCCCGCGGCCCGGCCAGACGCCGCGGCCACCGGCAGAAGCGAACTCGAGTCCGTTCTTCATGCGCTCGGCGAGTTGCCGGAAGTGGACCGCACCGTGCTGCTGCTCCGCGCGCAGGAAGAGCTGTCGTACGACGAGATTGCTCAGGTCACCGGCCTTTCGCTGGCCACGGTCAAGGTAAAGATTCACCGCGCGCGCCTGCGGCTGGGCGCCTGGCGCGCCGCGCGATGGGAAGAAAAAGGAGAGAAACGATGAACATCTCCCGGGACGTCGCCGCCGATCTGCTCCCCGCGTATCTGTCCGGAGAGGCCAGCGCGGACACTCGTGTGCTGGTGGAAGAGTTCGCGAGACAGGACGCGGAGTTCGCGCGCGGCCTGGAGGCGCAGCGCCGTGAGTTGGCCACCGGCAGGCCCGCGCTGCACGGCGGCGGGGCCGGACTGCCGCCGGATCATGAACTGCGTACCCTGGCCCGTGTGCGCGGCATGGCGGAGAGGCTGCGCCGACTGCTGGCCCTGGCCCTGATGTTCACGGTGTTTCCGCTTTCCTTCACTTTCGAGGGCCCCCGCATCACCTTCATCCTCTTGCGTGATTCTCCCAGCCTGGCGATGGCTTCCTGGGTCGCCGCTGCCGGTTTTTGGATTGGATTCCTTTCCGCGCAGCGCAAGCTGCGGACCAGCGGACTCTAAGGCGGCGGCGTCCGGCGCTTGCCTCCTCGCGCCGGGCCGTCTATGCTTCCCAGCATGGCGCGCGCGGATTGTCCTGACTGCCGGGGCACGGGCTGGAAGACAGTGGAAGTACAGGCGGCAGACGGCCCGTCGCGGCGCGAAGCTGTGCTGTGTGCCTGTACGCGCGAAGGCCGCGAGGACTCCTTCTTCGAGCGCACACGCATCCCCAGGCATTATCGCCACTGTGATTTTGAAAGTTTCGAGACGGACATTCCCCACGAAGGTGCCCAGGCTAAATCGTGGAACCAGAGTCTGAAGGCGGCCAAGCTGCAAGTTCAGAAATTCGCGAAAGAGTTTCCCTCGGGGAGTGAGCGCGGCTTTCTTCTGATGGGCCCTTGTGGGGTGGGCAAGACCCACCTGGCCGTGGCTGCGCTCGCGGAATTGGCGCGCCGGGGCCACGCCGGGCTGTTCTACGATTATCGCGAACTGCTCAAAGAGATTCAGTCCAGTTACAACCCCGTCAGCCAGACCAGCGAGATGGACGTGCTGGACCCGGTGGTCAAAGCCGAGGTGCTGCTGCTCGACGACCTGGGCGCGTCCAAACCCTCTGCCTGGGCACTGGATACGGTGGGCTACATCCTGAATACCCGCTACAACGAAAACCGCGTCACGTTGCTGACCACCAATTACCTGGATCGCGCTCCCGGCGATCCGGTGCGCATGCCCACCGGACAGTCGCTGGCCCGCGTGGAGGAGGGCCTGGCAGAGCGCGTGGGCCAGCGCATACGCTCCCGCCTGTATGAGATGTGCCGCACCATTGAGATCACTGCCTCCGATTACCGCCGCGAAATCCGGCACGCCGGCCCGTTCCGGGCGTAGCGATATCCTTCGCTCCTCCGGGTGCGCAGCCGGTATCCCGGCCGCACTTTCCGATTCCAAGAGGCAAGGGTTAACCGTTTTTATGTGTTTTCGGCTTGGGCTGGGTGAAGCGGCCAAATCCGAGGCGCACCTGGATGGTATTGATACCCGGGTTGGGAGTGGTCATGCCGGCGTTGGAGATGTGCATGAAGCGCACCTCGGCACTCCAGTTGTAGGTCTTCCGCAGAATATGCACACCCAGCGCGCCGCTGGTGGTGAAATTGATTCGCGAAGTACCCTCCGGCACCTTGACGTTGGTGAAGAGAGTTCCCCCGCCGATCTCAAAATAGGGCGCCACGTGCTTGTGCGCCACCAGAATCCACTTGAAAGCGAAGGGATTGAACCCCGCGCCGTAAGCCGCGCCAGACCGTTGCATCACCAGGAAAACGGGCACCGCGTCGATGGCGTATTCGAGCTGCCCGCGCAGAAATCCCGGCCCCACCGGCGGGGTGAGGATCAGTCCGAAGCGCCCGCCGATGTTGAACACGCCGTCGCCGTGCTGGCTGCCGTTGA
>DATIYQ010000198.1:0-13845 GCA_035517515.1 Binatia bacterium | reverse complement strand
GGCTGCCATTCCGCCGAGGGCTCGTCGAAATACATCACCCGGACCACGCGCAGGTAGTAGTAGGCGGAAATGACGCTGTTCACCGCCAGCACAATGGCCAGGCCGCTGAGTTGAGAATCGAGCGCCGCTTTCAGGATGTAGAGTTTTCCCAAGAAACCCGCGGTAATCGGCAGGCCCATCAGCGAGAGCAGATAGACGGACATGCACGCGGCGGCCAGCGGACGGGTGCGGCCCAGGCCGGCCAGATCCTGGATCTCCAGGCGGCGCTCCCCGGTGTCGCCCAGATGAGAGAGCAGGGTAAAGGCGCCCAGTTTGGCCAAGCCGTAGGTGAGCAGGTAGAAGAGGAGCGCAGCCACTCCCAGGGCGCTATTGGCGGCGAAGGCGACCAGCACATAGCCGGCGTGCGCGATCGAGGAATAGGCCAGCATGCGCTTCACGTTGGTCTGCACCACGGCAGCCAGGTTGCCCAGAGACATGGTGAGCACCGCGGAGCCCCAAACCGGCCAGAACCAGGTGCTCTCCGCGGTGCCAAACGCGCAGTAGAAGACGCGGACCAAAATGGCAAAGGCCGCGGCCTTGGGCCCGCTGGCGAAGAGACCGGTGACCGGGGAGGGCGCGCCCTCGTAAACGTCCGGGGTCCAGAACTGGAAGGGGGCGGCCGCGACTTTGAAGGCGAGGCCCACCAGAACCAGGGCGCTGCCCAGCGCCAGCAGATCCGGCGCGGCGCGTGAAGTGCTCACGGCCCTGCCGATCACCGCCAGGCGCGTAGAGCCCGTGGCTCCGAAGAGAATGGCCGCCCCGTAGAGGAAGAAAGCAGTGGCAAAAGAGCCCAGCAGAAAATACTTCAGGGCGGATTCATTGGATTTGGGCGCGTTGCGGCGATAGCCGGCCAGGATATAGCTGGAGATGCTGCTGGCCTCCAGGCCGATGAAAGCAGTAAGCAACTCCTGCGCAGAAGCCATCACCGCCATGCCGGCGGCGGCAAAGAGCATCAGGGCGTAGTATTCACCGTGCTGCAATCCTTCGCGTTCCAGGTAGTCCAGCGAGCCGAGCATGGCCAGCACCGCGAAGGAGAAAATTCCGAGGAAGAAGAAGAGGCTGAAGGGATCCACGGACACCAGGCCGGAGAACGCGGCGCCCGTATGCCGCGCGGCCAGGGCCACGGAAAGCAGCGCGGCCAGCCCGCCGAACACTCCCAGGCGCGCCACTCCCTCCCGCTTGCCTGCAGGCACAAAGGGATCCACCACCATGATCAAAATTCCAAAACCGCAGGCCACGAACACGGGCGCCAGGCGGTAGAGATCTTCCGGCCGGAAGGTGTAGGCAGAGCCGGGCATCTAGGGCTGACCTGCCTTTCCAGGAGTGGACAGGGAAGCGTCTTCGGCGACAGCATCCGCGGCGGGCCCGCAGGTGGAGGGCGGAGTCCGGTTTGCCGCGCTGCACGGCGGCGGGATGGCACCCGTGCGTGCAGCGTTATAGGCGCGGTTGGCCTGCATTTCCATGCGGATGCGCTGGACGGTGACCTCGGACCGCCGGGTGAAGAGCGGGGAGGCGACTCCCATGAACAGGGCCATCACGCAAATGGCCACCAGGGAGAACATCTCGCGGTGGGAGAGATCCGGCAGCGCAGCATTTTTCTCCACGGTCACCGGACCGTAGATCAGCCGTTGATAACTCCACAACAGATACACGGCGGAAAGAATCACGCCGGTGGCCGCGAGGGTCCCCCAGACCGGGCTGCGGTCAAACGCGCCGTTCAAAATCAGAAATTCTCCCACGAAGCCGTTGAGCAGCGGCAGACCGGCGGAGGAGAGGCAGACCACCAGGAAGAGAGTTGAGAAGACGGGCATGGGAGTGGCCAGGCCGCCGAACTGATCAATTTCGTGGGTGTGCCGCCGGTCGTAGAGCATGCCCGCCGCGAGGAACAGGCCTCCGGTCGAAATTCCGTGGTTCAGCATCTGGTACACGGCGCCCTGCATGCCAATCTGGGTGAACGAAAAGATACCCAGAACCACGAAACCCAGATGGCTGACCGAGGTGTAGGCCACGAGTTTCTTGTAATTCGGCTGCACCATGGCCACCAGGGCCCCGTAGATGATTCCAATAATGGCCAGCGCCCCCACCCAAGGAGCGAAATAACGCGACGCCTCCGGAAAGAGCGGCAGGCAGAAGCGCATCAAGCCGTAGGTGCCGATCTTCAGCAGCACCCCGGCCAGAATCACGGAGCCGGCCGTTGGCGCTTCCACGTGCGCATCGGGCAGCCAGGTGTGCAATGGGAAGAGCGGCACTTTGATGGCGAAGGCGGCAAAGAATGCCAGGAACAGCAGCCGCTCTGTCCCGACCGGCAACCGCTTGTTGGTCATCAGCAACTGCTGGATCACGGCGAGGTCGAAGGAACCGGTGATGTTGTAAAGGGCCACGATGGCCACGAGCATCAGAATCGAGCCGGCCATGGTGTACAAGACGAATTTGACGGCGGCATAAATCCGCCGCTCATGTCCCCAAATCCCAATGAGGAAGAACATGGGGATGAGCATGATTTCGAAGAAGAAGAAAAAGAGAACCAGGTCCAGGGACACGAACACGCCGATCATCGCGGCTTCGAGCACCAGCAGCAGGGCGTGGAATTCGCGCACGCGTTGGCCGATGCCTTTCCAGGAGCAAAGCACGGCCAGAGGCGTGAGAAAAGTAGTGAGCAGCACGAGCCACAGGCTGAGCCCGTCCACGCCCAGGTGATAACGGATGGTTGGGCTCTCCGTCCACTTGTGGAGTTCCTGGAACTGATAGCCAGACACGGAAGATTGGAAACCGGCCAGCAGGGCCAGCGAAATCACAAAAGTGAACGCAGAGACGCCCAGGGCGCCGCGGCGAATCCATTCCTCCTCCCGCTCCTCGAAGAGCAGCAGGATCAAGCCCCCGGCCAGCGGGAGGAAGGTGATCACGGTGAGCAGGTAGGTGGGCATGGCGCTAGTGTCCCAACCACAGGAAGAGCAGAGTAAACGCGGCCGCGCCCATCACCAGCCAGGAGGCGTAGGTGCGTCCGTTTCCCGATTGCACCTGGCGCAGCCACTGGCCCAGGTCGCGGGAGAGTTGGGCCACGCCGTTCACCGTGCCGTCGATTCCCGCGGCGTCCACAATCTTCCAAAGCACATGCTCGGAAATCCATTCCGCCGGGTGGACCACGACCGCGTCGTAGAGCTCGTCCACGTAGTATTTGTGCAGCAGCAGGCTGTGCGGACCGGGCAGGCTGGCTTCCATCGCGCCGGGGAGTTCCGGGCGGCGCACGTAAAGCCACCAGGCGACAAAGATTGCCGCGAGGGCGCCAAAGACGGTCACCAGCATCAGAGGCAGCTCCATTTCGTGCGGCGCACCGGGGGGAAGCTGCGCACGCACCTCCTCCGCATGGGCGAAGACCGGCTCGAGGAAATGCTCGAAGTGATTGGTGCCGCCAAACAGCGCGGGCGCCGCCATCCAGCCACCGCCCACGGAAAGCGCAGCCAGCACGGTGAGCGGGCCGAGCATGGAGCGCGGTGATTCGTGCACGTGCACGTGGTGCGGGTCATAACGCGGCGCGCCGAAGAAGGTAAGGAAAATCAGGCGAAACATATAGAACGCGGTGAGCAGAGCGGTGACCGCGCCCACCAGCCACAGCGCCCAATGGCCGTACGGGCTGGAGAAGGACTGCCACAGGATTTCATCCTTGGAGAAAAAGCCGGAAAACCCGGGAATGCCGGAGATGGCCAGAGTGGCCATGAGCATGGTCCAGAAGGTGACGCGAATCGGACCGCGCAGGCCGCCCATGTTGCGCATGTCCTGTTCGCCGCCCATGGCGTGAATCACGCTGCCGGCGGCGAGGAAGAGCAGGGCCTTGAAGAACGCGTGGGTCATCAGGTGGAAGATGCCGGCGGAAAACGCGCCCACGCCGCAGGCCAGGAACATGTAGCCAAGCTGGCTGACCGTGGAGTAGGCCAGCACGCGCTTGATGTCGGTTTGCACCAGGCCGATGGTGGCGGCGAAGAACGCGGTAAAGCAGCCGACCACGGCCACGGTGTGCATGGCCAGGGGTGCGTGCACGTAGAGTACGCTGGAACGCGCCACCATGTACACGCCGGCGGTGACCATGGTGGCGGCGTGGATGAGCGCGCTGACCGGTGTGGGGCCTTCCATCGCGTCCGGCAGCCAGACGTAGAGCGGGACCTGCGCGGATTTGCCCGCGGCGCCGACAAAGAGCAGCAGTGCGATGGTGGTGAGCGTGCCGATTCCCGCTGTTTCCACCGGCATGGTTGCGGCGCGCGCCAGCACGGGCCCGATATCCAGCGTTCCGAAGGTTTTGAACATCAGGAACAGGCCGAGCAGAAAGCCGAAATCGCCCACGCGGTTGACGATGAAAGCTTTTTTCCCCGCGTCAGAGGCGGACTTCTTCAGGAAGAAGAAGCCGATCAGCAGATAGCTGCACAGCCCCACGCCCTCCCAGCCCACAAACATCACTGCGTAGTTCGCGCCCAGCACCAGCAGGAGCATGAAAAACATGAACAGGTTCAGATAGGAAAAGAAGCGGTAATACCCGCCCTCATGGGCCATGTAGCCGATGGAATAGATGTGAATCAGCCAGCCCACGCCGGTAACCACCAGCAGCATGATGAGGGTGAGCTGGTCCATCTGCAGGGCAAAATCCACGCGGAAATTTCCGGCGAGGATCCAGGGGAAGAAGCTGCGCACCACTGGGATCTGGGTTGGCGCGAGGGCGGAAAACCGCCAGATTGCCGCCAGCGTGGTCAGGAAGGCGAGGGTGGTGGAACCCACTCCGATGGCACTGACCGTGTTGTGGTTGAGCCGGCGGCCAAAAATACCGTTCAGCGCCGCTCCCAGCAGCGGCAACGCCGGAATGATCCAAAGATTTTCGAGCACGCCCATTAGAGTTTCAGCAGGTCAATGCGCTCAATGTTCAGCGAATGCCGGTTGCGAGCCACCTGGAGGATGATGGCCATGCCCACCGAAGCCTCCGCCGCGGCCACAACGATTACAAAGAACACAAACACCTGACCATCGAGCACGTGCAGCAGGCGGCTGAAGGCCACAAAGGAAAGATTCACGGCGTTCAGCATCAGCTCGATGGACATGAAAATGGTGATGATGTTGCGTTTGAACACGAATCCGAGCGCGCCGATTCCAAACAGAATCGCGCTCAAAACGATGGCATAGGATGCCGCCGGCAATTCTCCCCCTTCTCCGGGACCTGACGGCGGCGTTCTCCGCCATTCCCTGCGCGCCCACAGGACGCGCTCGACCACCTGAACCGCGGCAGCAGGCACCCGCCCCCGCCGGTCAGAAATCCCGTTTCGCCAATACCACCGCCCCGAGAATGGCCACCAGAATCAGGATCGAAGTCAGCTCAAACGGGAACACGTAGCTGGTGAAGAGCAGCTCCGAAAGGCGGCGAGAAACCGATCCCGTCTCCGCGGCCAGGACGGGCACCGGTCCGGACTGGGCCATGCGCCAGCCCAGCACGACGGTGAGCAGCACGGCCAACGGGATGCCCACCCAGGTGGCCGCGCGGCTCCAGGAGGTTCGTTCCTCCTCGCCGGCATTCAAGAGCATGATGGTGAACACAAACAAAACCATGATGGCGCCGGCATAGACGATGATCTGGACCGCGGCCAGCAATTCCGCGCCGAGCAGCAGGTAGATGCCGGCCAGAGCCACCATCACCACGATCAGCGAGAGCGCGCTGTGAATCGGGTGGGTTTGCACGATCAGATTGATGGCCCCGGCCAGGGCCACTCCCGCGAGCACGAAGAAGAGAATGAGCTCCGGGGTCATGAGGAAAAGCTCCGCGCCAGCAGCAGGCTGGTGAGCAGCACATTGGCGAGCGAAAGCGGCAGAAGGAATTTCCAGCCGAAGTTCATCAGCTGGTCGTAGCGCAAGCGCGGGAGGGTGCCGCGCAGCCACACGTAGGTGAACAGAAGGACAAACACCTTGGCCGCCAGCCAGAAGGGACCCTGAATCACGCCGATGACCGCGGGCAGGGCGCAGAGCACGCCCACACCGATCAGCACCAGGGCGATCACCGGAAGCACCATGCGGCCCTGCGGGGTGTGGTAGCGAATGCCGTTGAAGAAGAGCGCCGCGCCGCCGGCCAGCGCGGAGGCCGCAGGGAGATACCAGGTCCAGTGGAACGCGGGGGTATCCGGAAACGGCGAGAGATATCCGCCGAAAAAGAGCACAGAAACCATGAGCGAGACGGTGACCATGGCCGCGTATTCGGCCATGAAAAACATGGCGAATTTGAAGCTGGCATACTCGGTGTGAAAGCCGCCCACCAGTTCCTGCTCTGCTTCCACCAGATCAAAGGGCGCGCGATTGGTTTCTGCCACGGCGGAAATCGAGAAGCAGACAAATCCGAGAAACTGGGAGAGGAAAAACCAGTGCTGCAAGCCGCCGTGGCCGCCGCGCTGCGCCTCCACGATCTGCCGCAAACTGAAGGTATTGGTCATCAGCACGATGCCCACCACCGACATGGTCATGGAGAGCTCATAGCTGAGCATTTGCGCCGAACTACGCAGGCCCCCCAACAGCGGGTATTTGCTGTTCGAAGCCCAGCCGGCCAGGGCCACGCCGTAGACGCTGAGCGCGGTCAGGGCAAAGACGACCAGCAGGCTCAGGTCCACCTCGGCCACGGAAAACCAGGTGCGGTGCCCGAAAATCTCGAGCTGCCCGGGGCCCAAGGGAATCACTGCGATGGTGCTCATGGCCAGCGCCAGCGCGAGGAAGGGGGCAAAAAAATAAACGAAGCGATCCACACCTTCCGGCGTGGGATCTTCCTTGAAAAGAAATTTCGCGCCATCCGCCAGCGGCTGGACGAGGCCATAGGGTCCCACGCGCTCCGGGCCCCAACGGGATTGCATGTGGGCGACCACCTTGCGCTCGAACCAGCTCAAATAAGCCACGGTGGTCAGCAGCACCAGCATCACGGCGAGCACTTTGACCACGCTGATGAGCAGATCGGCATAGGAAGCGAGGAAGGCGCTCATGGTTTGGCCCCTGCTTCCGCCAGCGACTCCATCATCGTGCAGTAGCGGCCCAGGGTGCCGCTGGTGAAGAGCGAATCGCCGGCCGAGCGGATGGCACCGGCGGGAACATCGTAGGGCGCATGGCCATTGGGGGTGGCGCACGCCGCGGCCAACTCCGCGCCCCCGGCCAGCAGGGAGGGCAGGGAAATCCCGTATCCCGGCACTTCGCTGCGAATTTCTTCGAACACGGCTTCCCAATTGCGCGCATGGATGGCTTTGCCCAGGCCTTGCTGCTCCAGTTGATGGGAAAGGATGCGCAACAGATCGAAGTCACTGCGCAACCCGGGAGGATCCGAGGCCTTCCGCAATAACTGCACTTCGCCCGCGGTGTTGGTGACGGTTCCGTCCTTTTCGTATGCGCAGGCCGCGGGAAGCACGATGTCCGCCTGGCGCGCGGTTTCCGTGGGGAATAATTCCTGTACGACCAGGAGTTCCAGCCCCGCAGGACGCTCGGAGATGCCCGCCGAGCGGAACGGATTTGCGCCCACCACGTAGAGAGCTTTCAGTTTTCCGGCGGTGGCTGCCTTCAACATCTCGAGCACGGTCATGCCCTGCGACTGCGGGAGCGGCGCACCCCAGAGTTTGGAGAAGTGGCTGCTCGCCGCGGCATCCGCGATATGCCCGTAGCCGGGCAGGGCAGCAGGGAGCAATCCCATATCCGCGGCGCCGCGCGAGTTCGCGTAATCTCCCAGGGGCATGTAGCGCGCGCGGCCGGGCAATGCGTTGCCCCAGGCCACCAGGTCCGCGACGGCGGGACCTTGAACGCCGGCTCCGAAGAGGATAGCCACATCGCTCTCCGCGGCCACGGCTTTCTTCACCGCCGCCAGCGCGGGCTCCGCGCCTTCGGGCGCGGGTCCCTTTCCTGCCAGGGCACGCACGGCCGCGGCTTCTGTTCCCGCCGGAATCTTTGCGAATTGCGCGGCACGCTTGCCCAATTTCACCGGCTCGGAGTGGATCACCCACACGCGCGCGCCGTGGTGCCGCACCGCTTCGCGGATGCGCCAGTCAACCAGGGGATTCTGGAGGCCGGAATCGTTGCCGATCAGGAGGATGGCGCGGGCTTCTCCCAGCGCCTCCATAGTCAGTGCGCGCTGCGCCGCAACCGCGGGGGTGCCCAGGGCGGCGGCCAGCCCGGCATAGTCCGCGGTGCGCGGGTGGTCAATGTTATTGGTGCCGACGACCGCGCGCGCCAGGCGCCCGAGCATGTAGTTTTCTTCGTTGGTGGTGCGATTCGAGCCGATGAAGCCGATGGCCTGCGGCCCGTGCGCTTTGTGGATGGCGGCCAGGCGCGCGGCCGCCTCCTTCATCCCGGCTTCCCAGGTGCAGGGTTCGAGCGCGCCGTTTTTCCTCACCAGCGGCTGGCGCAAACGGTCCGGATGAGAAGTGAAATCGAATCCGAAGCGGCCCTTCACGCACAGAAATTCCCGGTTGATTCCGGAAAGGTCGCGGTTGTTGGCCCGCAGGATGTGGTTGTTGCGCACCGAAAGAGTGGTCTTGCAGCCATTGGAGCAGTGGGTGCAGATGGTGGATTTGTAAGCCATCTCCCAGGGCCGCGTCTTGTAACGGTAGGCGCCGCTGGTAAGCGCGCCGACCGGGCACACGTCGATGCACATGCCGCACTCTTCGCACTCCAAGTGGTCGCCGCGGTTGGGAATAATCGTGGAGTAGGCTCCACGCTGGCCAACTCCCAGGGCCTTCACGTCCAGTCCCTCGTCGCACACGCGCACGCAGCGGAAGCAAAGGATGCAGCGCGGCCCGTCGTAATACACCAACTCCGACCACTTCTCTTCCGGCTCGTGAATTTTTTCTTCGACAAAGCGGCTGGTGTCTGCCCCGTAGCGGAACACCATATCCTGAAGCTCGCATTCGCCGCCCTTGTCGCAGACCGGGCAATCCAGGGGATGATTGGTGAGCAGGAACTCGAGCATGTTTTTGCGGGCCTGGTGGACCTGGGGTGAGTCCGTGCGCACCACCATGCCGTCCACGCCCACCACGGTGCAGGCGGTTTGCAGCTTCGGGGCTTTCTCGATTTCCACCAGGCACATGCGGCAGGCCGCCTGGAGAGATAGTCCGGGGTAATAGCAGAAGGAAGGCACCTCGATGCCCATGCGCCGGGCGGCTTCGATGACCAGCGTGCCGGGAGGGACGGAGACGGCGCGCCCGTCAATCGTCAACGTGACTAGTTTTTGCTCCCCCATAGTTTCCGCTGTCCGCCCTCGCCCAGGTTTTCGGCCTGTGCTCCGAATCCTCTTCGAACCGCCAGAAGCACAGGCTGAAAGCCTGTGCCACCTCACGTTCCTGCAAGCTGCTGCCGGCGCTCCGGCAAAAAAAACCGCGGGCGCAGCCAGCAGCGCCCCTACACCGCCGCCAATGCTCCCTTCGACTGGAACGGGCAGCGGCCGCTCAGATGGTCCTCAAATTCATTGCGCCATTTGCGCACGATGGATTCCGTGGGCATGGCCGCGGCGTCCCCCAGCGGGCAGAATGTGTGTCCGAGAATGTTCTTCGAAAGCTCGTGGATCAGCGGGATATCCTCGCTGCGGGCGCCGCCTTCATGGAATCTGGTGAGCACTTTGCGCAGCCAGGTGGTGCCCTCGCGGCACGGGATGCACCACCCGCAGGATTCGTGGGCGTAGAAGGCCATGATGCGCCGGGCCACTTCCACCATGCAGGTATCCTCGTCGTACACCACCACGCCGGCCGAACCGAGCATGGAACCGATCTTGGCCACAGAATCGTAATCCATGGCCACGTCGATTTCTTCGGCCTTGAGGAGCGGCGTGGAGCTGCCTCCGGGAATGACCGCCTTCAATTTCTTTCCGCCCAGGACGCCGCCGGCCACCTCGTAAATCATTTTTTTCAGGTTATAGCCCATGGGCAGCTCGTAGATTCCGGGGCGTTCCACCTGGCCGGAAATGCCGAAAAGGCGGGTGCCGCCGTTCTTGGGCGTGCCCAGCTTGGCGAACCAATCGCCGCCATTGAGGATGATGGAAGGAACACTGGCCAGCGTCTCCACGTTGTTGATCACGGTGGGACAGCCGTAGAGGCCGACGACGGCAGGAAACGGGGGGCGGATGCGCGGGTAGCCGCGCTTGCCCTCCAGCGACTCCATGAGCGCGGATTCTTCGCCGCACTCATACGCGCCTGCGCCGGTATGCGTGCACAGCTCAAAATCGAAGCCCGAGCCCAGAATATTCTTCCCCAACTTGCCGGCGGCGTAGGCTTCGGTGATGGCCTCGTCCAGGATATTCAGGACGTGGCGATATTCGCCGCGGATGTAGATATAGCCCTGGCGGGCGTTGACGGCGCGCCCAGCGATCACCATGCCTTCGATCAACTGGTGGGGATCCAGCTCCATGATCGGCCGGTCCTTGCAGGTGGCGGGCTCGCTCTCGTCGGCATTGCAGATGATGTATTTCGGTTTGGCGGTGTCTTTGGGGACAAAACTCCACTTCATGCCGGTGGGAAAACCGGCGCCCCCGCGTCCGCGCAAGCTGGATTTCTTCACTTCCTCGAGGATCTGCTCCGGCGTCATGGCCTTGAGCGCCTTCTCCAGGGCCTTGTAACCATCGTGTTTCACATAGACGGGCAGACGGCGGGCATCGGGAACGCGGAACCTGCGGCTGAGCACCAGCACCTCGTCCGGGTGCGGTTTGTCGCTGATGCCGGAGATTTGCGTGACCGGGGCCGGCTTGCGTCCGCTGCGGAAACCGGCGAGCAGCAGGTCGAAACGGGCCGGGGTCACGTTTTCGTAATAGTCGTAGTTCATCTGCAGGGCGGGCGCGCCGGTGCAGGCCCCCAGGCACTCCACCTCTTCCAGCGAAAACTCACCGTCGGGCGCAGTTTCCTTGTGGCCGATCCCCAGAGTTTTCCTGGCGTGCTCCCAGAGCTGGTAGCCGCCGCGGGCCATGCAGGAAACGTTGGTGCACACCTGCACGTGGCACTTTCCCCAGCGCTGGCGGTGCAGCATGGAGTAGTAGGCCATGGTCTCGGTGACTTGCAGGGTATTGGTTTCCGTGCGGCGGGCGATCTCGGCGATCATCTCGTCACTCACGTGGCCGTATTCGTCCTGCGTGTACATGAGCATGGGAACGAGCGCGGAGCGCTTGACCGGATAGCGTCCGAGGAGCTGCTGGAACTTCTTCTCGAGTTGTTCGGGCAGGGTCATCAGCGGTCGATCTCTCCCAGCACGATGTCCAGAGTGCCGATGCAGGCTACCACGTCTGCCACCAGCCGGCCCTCACAAAGCAGGGGCAGCGCCTGGAGATTGACGAAGGAGGGCGCGCGGAACTTCACGCGAAACGGCTTCGGGGAGCCATCGCTGACCACGTAGCAGCCCAGCTCCCCGCGCGGCGATTCGATGCGCTGGTAGACCTGTCCCGGGGCCGGCGAAAATCCCTCCGTAAAGATTTTGAAGTGGTAGATCAGCGCTTCCATCTCCGTTTTCATTTTTTCGCGCTGCGGGGGAATGATGCCCGGGGCCTCCGCGCGGATGGGGCCATCCGCGGGCACTTTGGCCATGGCTTGCTTCACAATGCGCAGGCTCTGGCGCATTTCCTCCAGGCGAACCAGGTAGCGGGCGTAACAATCGCTTTCCTTGCGCGTGGGCACGTCAAATTCGAACTCGTCGTAGCCGGAATAGGGAAAGTACTTGCGCACATCGTAGTCCACGCCGGCAGCGCGCAGGGCGGGGCCGGAGATGCCCCAGGCCACGGCGTCTTGCGGCGAGATGACGCCGACGCCTATGGTGCGCATCTTCCAGATGCGGTTTTCGGTGAGGAGAGTCTCGTACTCTTCGAGGTGGCTGGGGAAACTCTCCACGAACTCAGTGACGCGTTCCAGCCAGCCAGACGGAGGCTCCAGGGCCAGCCCGCCGATGCGGAAGTAACTGGTCATCATCCGCTGGCCGGCCATCATCTCGAAAATCTTCATCACCTCTTCGCGCTCGCGGAAGCAGTAAAGGAAGACAGACATGGCCCCGAGGTCAATGGCGTGGGTGCCCAGCCAGACCAGATGCGAGGCGATGCGGGTGAGTTCCGTGAGCAGCACGCGGACATATTGCGCGCGCTTGGGGATTTCCAACCCCAGGAGTTTCTCCACCGCCAGGCAGTAGCCCAGATTGTTGGAGAGCGGGCAGAGATAGTCCATGCGGTCGGTGAGGGTGATGGCCTGCATATACGTCTTGGCTTCACAGGTCTTCTCGATCCCGGTATGCAGGTAGCCGATGTCCGGCTCCGCGCGGATCACGGTTTCGCCGTCCAGTTCCAGGGCCACGCGCAACACTCCGTGGGTGGAGGGGTGCTGCGGCCCCATGTTCAGCACCATGGCTTGCGCGGTGCCGGCCGGCGTCTCGATGGTGGCGCCCATCAGCGATACCCTCCCGTCGGGTAATCCCTGCGCAGGGGATGGCCCTCCCAATCGAGCGGCAGCAGCAGCCGCCTCAGGTCCGGATGGCCCTCAAAGCGGATCCCGAAGAGGTCAAACACTTCGCGCTCGTGCCAATTGGCGGTGGGCCACACGCTGGTGACGCTGGGAACCAGGGGATTCGCACCCTCGGTCCAGGTGCGCAGCCGCATGGTCCGGCGATGCGGAATGGACAGCAGGTGATACACCACGGCGAAGCGCGGCTCGATGGGGGTATGGTCCGTAGCCGTCAGGTCGCTGAGGAATGTGAACTGCAGTTCCGGCTCGTGGCACAGGAAGCCGGCCACGCGCAGAAGCTCCGAGCGAGGAACGGTGACGGTCAGTTCCTCGCGAAACGTTTCCGCGCCCGCTACCACACCCGCATCCCAGGCGGAGAGCCTGGCGGCAATCGGGTGCTCCGGAGTTTCGACGGCTTCGGCCATTTGCCTTCCTGAATCCCGGGCGACGATGGAGGCCGCACGGGCTCACGACTTTTCGCTCGTCCCGGCGCGTGTCTGGAATTTTCGGGGGAGGTCAGCAGCGGGCCGCAACGCGCCCGAGGCCGAGGCTCCTACGCATTCCAGTCGAGCGCGCCCTTTTTCAGCAAGTACACGTACCCGGCCAGCAGGATCCCGATATACACCAGCATCTCGTAGAACCCGAACATGCCCAGCTCGCGATAGATGAACGCCCAGGGGAAGAAGAAGATGGCCTCGACGTCAAACAGGATAAAGAGCATGGCCACCAGGTAGAACTTCACGTCGAAGGGTTGGCGTGCATCTCCGGTGGGCAGCATCCCGCACTCGTAGGCCTCAGACTTCTCGCGTGATGGCCGATGTTGTCCAACGAGCACCGAAAGCGCCAGGAGCACCCCGGCCAGCCCCATGGCTACGAGGATATGGATAAGCAACGGCGTGTAGTTTCCTAGGTAGCCGGGTGTCATGGCGCGGCTGGTATAATAGCGATGCGAGTGCAGTCCGGTCAATTGTGCGGCGCCCGTCGAAACCGGGCAGGGAAGACGGGGATGCGCGGCTCCTTCCGGCGTGACCGGCCTCGCGGGCGCCCAGACCCACGTGCGGTTCGGATTCAATAGCGATCTAACGCTCGGCGACCTCGTCCTCCACGTGCAAACGGAGGACCGGCGGCCCCGCGTGCCCATGGTGGACACCACCGTGTACGCAGGTGGGCGTGTGGTATTTCGCCGCAAGTTGAATTACGAAGAGCGCATGAAGGAGGCTGGATTCGACGACCAGACGGTGCGCACGCTGCTCGAAGAGCAGCACCGCTCGGTAATCGAAGGCCTGCGCAGCGGGGAGATTGCCGTGGAGATGTTCCCTCCTCCCCCTCCGGCCCGCACGGCTCCCGCGGTTCC
>DATIYQ010000197.1:0-2555 GCA_035517515.1 Binatia bacterium | reverse complement strand
CGGGGCGGCCGGTGGATTTGGAGGACATGATTCCGCTCTGCGGATCGCGCTCGCCCGCCGGCCTCAGCGCACGCGCCGGGCGCTGCGGAACGAGGCCAGGGCGAAGTAGGCCATCATGCCGGTGAACGAGGCGGCCAGGGCCACCAGCCAGGGACCGGAAGTCCCCGGCGTCATCTGCTTCCAATAGCGCCAGGTGGAGAGCGCTCCTGCAGCCGCCAGCAGCAGGAAGAGCGCGCCCGCAGTTTCATGGAAGAGCTGTCGCGCCACCCGCCACAGGGTGGCGAGAAAGGTCTGGATCGCCCGCCAGAGCGCCACAAAGAAGCGCCATTCCATGCTGCGATTGTAGTACAGATTGGAAACGCGAAGATCGAAACTGGTGACGGAGAAGCCGCTGGGGAGGGACGGATGTCTCACCGACGACGGCCGGCCCGCTCGGGATAGGCAACCCTTTCCCGGCGGGGAGGCGTTGCCACTCTGTAAACGTTGCGCGGCAGACGGTCTTGTACCGCGCCCAGCCGGGCACTAGAATACGAATTGCGGCGCCACCGGAGGTCCGACGTGCAACTCGACGACAATCTGAAGCAGTTGCTCCGCGAGCTGGGCCGGGCGATCAACGAGGCGGTATCCGATTCGGACCGAATTCAAAAGGCCATCGCCGGAGTGCGCTCGGCGGGTTACGACATCGTGCTGAAGCTGGACGCCACCATCGGACTGGCCCCGCGGGAGTCGAAGCCGGTGCGCATGACCGTACAGGACCGGCGCTTTCTGGATTCGCTGCGCATCCGCGTGGAAGATGAAATCCTGGAGGATGAAACGGAAGAAGAGCGCGTGCAGATGACGCCCCAGGACGTGAAGTTCCTGCGTTCGCTCAAGATCAGCGTGGAGCACCCCGACGACTAACCGGCGCATCCTCGCTTTCGTTCTGGGACTGTGCGGCCTGGCGCTGCTCGGTCCCGGGGAGACGGCTGCCCAGCAGCCGCCCGCCAATCCTGCGCCGGCGCAAGCGTCTTCCACCCCGGTGGATCCCCCCCTGGTGCAGGCCAATGTGCAAACGCCGGTGATTCACGTGACCAAGCCGAAGCTGGACCGCTACAAAGGCCACGTGCTGGCGTTCAATCTGGCCGCGGTCATCGTGCAGAGCGATGCCAACCCGAAGTTTATCTGGTCGTTCCAGTACTCTCCCGAGCTGCGCACCAAAGTGATCGAATTGCTGAATACCGGCGGTTACCGCAACGGAGACCGCATTCAGGTGTACTGCCATCCGGGCACGATGGTGGCGGTGAAATTCAAGGGCCGGCCCTCCGGCTCCGGCTCGAGCTAGCCGGCACAAGTCTTCAATCACGCCGCAGTCAACACGCACACGAATTTACGGCGAGCAGGAGCCTGCGGAGCGCGCGGAGCCCACGTGCGCGGGGTACTCGTGCGCACTCCAGGCATCGCCGGGCCGGAAGCACCGGCTGAACGCCTGTGCTACGCTAGCCGCAGGACGCCCTATGATGCGCGCACCCGCCGTTGCCGGGCGATTTTATCCCAGCCATCCCCGGCAGTTGGAACGCGATGTACGGCAGTTTCTGGGTCAGGCCGGCGAAACCTCGCCTGAAGAAACAGCGCCCGGGAGCCAACCTCGAACGCCCGCAATTGGTTGCATCGTTCCCCACGCGGGGTACGTGTATTCAGGCGCGGTGGCCGGCGCGGTCTACGCGCGGCTGGATTTGCCGCGGCGCTTCCTGGTGGTTGGTCCTCGACATTATCCGCAGGGCGCGCCCCTGGCCATTCTTTCCGAGGGCGCGTGGCGCACGCCATTTGGGGATGCGCCGCTCGATGCCGATCTGGCGGCGGCGCTCGCGCTTGCCTGCCCGCTGCTGCGCGAAGATGCGCTGGCGCACGAACGGGAACACGCCATCGAAGTGCAGTTGCCGTTCCTGCAGCTCTTGCGGCCCGAATTTCAGTTTGTGCCCATTGCGCTGGGCACGGACCGCTACCAGGCATTTGAGGATTTGGGGCGGGCGGCGGCCGGAGTGATCGCGAAACTGAAAGAGCCGGTGCTGCTGGTGGCCAGCTCCGATATGAATCACTACGAAAGTGACGAGGTGACCCGGCGGAAGGATGCACGGGCCATTGAGAAAATTCTGGCGCTCGATCCCCGCGGGCTCTATGACGTGGTGCGGCGCGAAAGCATCTCCATGTGCGGTTACGGCCCGGCGGTGACCATGCTGGTGGCGGCGAAAGAGCTGGGCGCGACCCGGGCGGAATTGGTGCGCTATGCCACCTCCGCGGAAGTCAGCGGGGATTACGACCGGGTGGTGGGCTACGCCGGAATCGTGGTGTCTTAGCAGACGCTTCGTTCAGAGGATTTGCGTCAGGGTTTTCCACTGCCTCCGGAGGATCCGCTGGAGCCGGCGGAACCGCTGCGCGGCGCTGCGCCGATGGACGCTCCGGAATGTGTGGCGGATGAACCGGCGGGGGATCCCAGCGAGCGCGCTGAATCCGCATGGCCCCAGCCGGTGGTGGGGGCGTGGCCCGCGGAGAAAGCCGCAGGCGGGCGATAAACGGGC
>DATIYQ010000196.1:0-3591 GCA_035517515.1 Binatia bacterium | reverse complement strand
ATAGGCCGGGTAGCTGAGTATCAGCAGGATCAGCGCGTAGATGCTGTAGTGGCGGGAGGCGGAAGTGTCCTTCAAATCCGCTACCACCCCGCCCGCCAGAAACGCCAGCGAGCCGAGCAGTACCAGGCCGGTCGTGTACGGATAGCCCCAGGCACGGTAGGGCCGCGCGGCGCCGGGCTCGCGCCGGCGCAGCACAAACAGGGAGAGAAACGAGATGGTGTAGTTGGCCACGAAGAAATAGGCCAGCATCTCGGTGACCGCTTCGAAGGTGCCTGTGGCAATAAAGGCGACCGCGGCCACGGTGCCGGCAATCAGCGAGACGGTGGGCGTTCCCCCGGGATTCACCCGGGCGGCGTGACGATTGACCAGGCCGTCGCGGCTCACGGCGAAGAGCACGCGCGTGGCCATCAGCGTGTTGGCGTTCACGGCGCTGAGCAGCGAGACCACCATGAGCGCCAGCACCAGCTTTTTTCCCAGCGGCCCCAGGAAGATGGCCGCGGCCGTGCCGATGGCAAAGTTGTCTCCCGCGATCCTGTCCACCGGGAGCACGTAAATCAGCGCGAGATTGATCAAAAGATAGATGCCCATGATCGAGAAGACGCTGGCGAACAAGGCGCGCGGGATCTGGCGCCCGGGTTCCCTCATCTCCTCGGAAAAATAGATCGGACCGCTCCAGCCATCGTAGGTGTAAATCACCGCCTGGAGGGCCAGGATCACCGCCACCGCCAGGGACATGTGCGGCCGCGCCCCGGAACTCCAAAGAATGCCGCGCCCGCCGCCAAGCGCAAAACACGCACCCACCACCAGCGCGAGCACCAGGCCTTTCAGCAAACTTGTAATTTCCTGCGAGCGCTCGCCCCACTTCACCCCGCGCCACTGCAGCAGGGCAAAGAGCACGGCCACGGCGACGGCGATGCGGGACTCAAATCCGGCAAGCGCGGGGAGCAGAATGCCCAGGTACTCGCCGATGACGATGGAAATGGCCGACACCGTTCCGCAGGTGGAAAGCCAGTCGCTCCAGCCGACGACGAAACCGGCGAAGGGGCCGATGGCGCGGCGCGCAAACACATACTGGCCGCCCGAGCGCGGAACCATGGTGCCCAGCTCGGCGAGCTGCATGGAGCTGATCAGCGCGTAGAATCCGCCGGCCACCCAGACGGCCAGAAAGAGTCCGGTGTGCGGCAGGAATCCCGCGACCTCGCCCGGCGCGCGCAGGATTCCCGCGGCGATGGCGTTGCCCACGGCGACGGCAATGCCAAAGGTGACTCCGAGCACCTGATGAAGCCTGCCGGAACGGGTTTCGGAGGTTGTCGGCGGGGGATCGGGGGGCGGTGAGGGCGATGGAGACAAGAGGGACCAAGCCTCGCGAACTGCAGGGAGCCGAAAGCGCGCGCATCATAAAGGACGGTGGAGTCGAAAGCAATCGAAGGGATGCGGGGACGGGGGGACGTGAAAAGAAAAAGCAGGTCCCTCACCCCGCGAGTATCGCGGGGATTCGGGATGACAAGCGGGGCCAGGGACGTAACTGAACGGCAGGATGTCAACAGAGCGCGACGGGATTTAGCAGGGAGAGGGGACGGCGGCGGGATTGGCGCGGACACAATTGCGGCCTTCGCGTTTGGCCAGGGCGAGCATCTGCTCCGCGGCATGCACGAGGAGCTGGGGGTCGTGGGCCGCTGCCGCGGGGACCACGGCCACACCGGCGCTGACGGTCACACCGATTTCCGCTCCCTGGAGACAGAGGGGACCGGCGGCCACGGCGATGCGGAGGCGCTCGGCCACTCGTTCGGCGGCGTCTGTGGTTTCGGTGGTGAGCGTGACCAGGAACTCATCGCCGCCGAAGCGACCGAGCAGATCGTAGGGGCGCAGCGCGGCGCCGAGGCGCCGGGCGAGCTCGCCGAGCAGCTGATCGCCAACGCGGTGGCCGTGCGCGTCATTCACCCGGTGGAAGTGGTCCACGTCCAGCAGAATCGCGGCGATGATTTTTCCCTCGCGGCCGGCGCGCGCGGCCTCTTTCGCCAGGCGATCGAGAATGGCGCGGCGATTCCAAAGCTGAGTCACGGGATCGTGCGTGGCCAGTGCCTCCAGCTCCTGCCTGGAGCTGAGAAGCTGATCCTGCAGGTCCAGGATGCGCTGTGCGGCACGCAGCCGCGCGCGCAGTTCGGAGACGTCAAATGGCTTGGTCAGGTAATCGTCCGCGCCGGCCTCGAGCCCGGCCACCAGGTCTTCGGTGCGGTCCCGCGCGGTGAGCAGCAGGATGTAGGTGTAGCGCACGGCGGAATGGGCGCGCACGCGCCGGCACACCTCCGGGCCGGAGAGGCCGGGCATCATCCAGTCGAGGATGGCCAGCGGGGGCGCGTCCGGTGCGGTGAGCCGGGCGAGGGCCTGCTCGCCGTTTTCGACCATTTCAATTTCGAAGCCCCATCGCCTGAGCGTGGCGGAAAGCAGGGTGCGATAGAGGGCATCATCATCTGCCAGCAGGATGCGCATGGCCGGGACTATGGACCTCCCCGGTGCGGGACCAGACGGTCCGCTTTGCCCAGTTCCCGGTCCACCAGCAGGCGGTTGATGACCAGCGCCAGCTCTTCAAACTGGATCGGCTTGCGAAGCAGGGCTTCGGGATGCTGTTCCCGAATTTGTTGCAGCGTGGATTCCTCCTCCGTGGCGGTAATGACGATCACCGGAACGCCGCTGACGCGCAGGTTGTTTCTCAGCCGCTGCAGCACCACCACGCCGGTGCCACCGGGCATGTTGATGTCCAGGAGCACCAGGTCCGGTGGATTGCGTTGCACGGAATGCCAGGCCTGCAGCGCGTCGCGCGCCACCTGCACCTCGTGGCCCAGGGCGGTGAGGCGGTGTTTCAGCAGGTGGGTGAGGACGGCATCGTCATCGGCCACGAGGATCTTCATCCGGCGACCTCGCTCAGGAAGCGGCTCAGGGCCTGGCAGACCTGGGCAATCTCCGCCTCCAGCTGGGGCAGCAGGCGCCGCGCCTGGTCCAGGCGATTGGCCCGCGCGGCGACTTCCACGGCGCGCGCCGCCTGCGCGACGCGCAGCCCGCCGAAGTTCAGCACCGCGCTTCGGAGGGTGTGGGCGGCGCGTTCGGCGGCGTCGGCATCGCGTTCGCGAATTCCGGCGCGCAGTTCCGCCAGTTGGGCCGCGGAGGCGGAAAGGAAAATCTCCACGAGCTCGCGGAGCAGCCCGAGATCCTGTTCGACGGTGGCCAGCATGGCCTGGCGATCGAGAATGGGGACTTCGCCTTCGGCGATGGCCGGCTCTGCCGCAGATGCCGGGGACCATGGGAATTTCTCAGCCGGTGCCACTTGGGCCTCCTCGATTGCCCGCTGTGCCGCCACCCTCTGGCGACACAAGCGCCTTCGGCCGGGGCGAGAGCGGGCGGCGTTCCCGGCCGGCACAGTTCCACGCTGTATCTATCGGCAGGAGCACTCCGGGCTTCAGCAAGTGTTGCTGGAGGTGAACGCATTCGGATTCGCGGAAGCGTGTCGGGTATGTGACGGGGCTTGCGGATTGGGGATGCGCGGCCGGGGATTCGGTATAGAATTCCGGCTTCATGACGCGATCGCGCGCACGG
>DATIYQ010000195.1:0-23263 GCA_035517515.1 Binatia bacterium | reverse complement strand
TATGGCTTCTTTGACATCTCCCCTGCTGTCTGTCCCTGCGGTAGGAACTTGTACTTTGCACGCGCTGGCGATCGTTCCCGCGCAAGATATTTCCTCGAAGGGTTCCACATTTGGAAACTCAAGATCGAGAGGTGAAGACCGGCGGATATAGGCTAGGCGCAAAATACTGACGTTCAGCAAACCACAACGGCTGAGCTTTATGCTCGGCGGGTGGCTGACCCTTCGCGCGGAGAGTGAGTTTGGGGTGGCGCATCCTTTCCGTCCGCCGGAAAGGGTGCGGCTTTTTCTTTATCCCCTCTGCGCTGTGTCTTGATCCCGTTCTGCGGCCGCAACAGAATGGCCTGCGACGGCGGGTGGTGACGCAGTCGAATGGAGTCGTTTGTTATGACGCGGACTTCACCCCGTTCGGCGGCGAGTTGGCCTATACCAACGCCTGCCCGGCGCAGAACAACTACAAATTCGAAGGCAAAGAGCGCGACACGGAAACGGGGAATGACGATTTCGGCGCACGCTACTACACCCGGCGGTTCGGCCGCTGGCTGAGCGCGGATTGGAGCGCGGTGCCGGTCGCCGTTCCCTACGCCAATCTCACCAACCCGCAGACCCTGAACCTCTACGCCATGGTCGCCGACGACCCGGAATCCTTCGCCGACCTCGATGGCCATGCGGCTGAAGGAGGCCCCGAAGCCGGCACCGCTGGCGGGGGTAGTCTGGATACAAGAACGACTTCGAGCAACGGCACGAACACTCCCCCAGCGCAGGGCGAGCCACAACAGCCGCCCACCACGCCAACGGAAAACACGGCCGCGAACCAGCAGGCCCAACAAAACCAACAGCAGAAGACGCTGTCCGCCGACGATGTGTCAAAGGCGATTCAGGCCCTTGAAAAAGATATAGGGGATAATCCGAAGAAGGGTAAGCCCGATCGTGCTGTGGACTTTTTGAACGCGCTCGGTAACAACTTTTCGGTAACCGGGGAGACTTTGAAGGAGGGCGTTAAACTGAGCAAAGTGAAGCTTCCCCCCGGCGTTGGGGCCGTCCTGGACAACGTCAGCTCCCTAACGAGAAGCGGAGACAAGGTGACAATTACGAATAATCAGGAAAAATCCGTCCTCGGCGGCTTTTTTAAACTCGGGCAATCCATTACCTTCGTCGTGGGCTCTGTCAGCGGGAAACCCGCCTTGCTCAACATTCAGGGTTCAAGATTTTCACCTTAAAGGGATACAAAGCCAAGACTCAATACGGCCCATCGGATTAGCAGGCGAGGTAAGGAAAAAATGAAGTACCGATTCATTGCGATATTTGCGGGTGCGGCATTCGCCTTGCAGTTGGCCAGTGCGAGTGATGAGCGGTCTGGTCCACCTGCCACAGCGCAGATGGTTACCGGTGGTCTGCATTTATACGACGAAGTACTACCTGTGCGTTCTCCGGACGGCCGATGGCTCGCCTTCGAGTATAGCGAGATGAGCGATCCAAACTTTCCCCGCATTGGGATTATGGATCTGACTGCGGCTAGTCACCCGTGGCGTCCCCTACTGAGGCCTAAGCACGGGCGGCACCTGTTCGTCGGAGATTTGAGCTGGTCGCCGGATAGTCAGTGGCTCGCCGTGTTAACGGATTATCCCGAAGGTATAGAGAGCTTATTGTCTGATACTCAGAACCAGGTCGTGAAAGTTGACATTCACAGTGGCGAGGCGATCAAACTCACAAGCTTCCCTCCCAACACAATCGTGGGGCCTACGACAGCGTGGCTGCGCTCAGGATTGATTGTTTTTCCCGCGATGGATGACGGCATTTACGCCGTGTCAGCGAACGGCGGGACAATGCGAAAACTTATCAGCGTCCCGAAGAACAAGTGCGGCGGCGGCACAAACACTTTGGCCGTCACGCCAGATGAGCTGAGTATTGCCTTTACAATGGACAGCAGCAGTGACGGCCAAATCGAAGAGTGCAATGCCCTGTGGATTGGGGACCTTCGAACGGGCACTCTACGGCGGCTTCCAACACCTGATTTGCACCCGCTCAGTCCATTCTGGCTTGATGGCAATACCATCCTCTTCTCGGGCGAGTACGCCAAGGACGACCGTCCTCTAGGTCTTTACAGTGTCTCGCTAGAATCTGGTAAGGTCGCGACTCTCCTCGAGGGAACGTATCTATCGCCGTTTGTTTGTGACTCAGGTAAGACTCTGTATTTTTCGTGGGGACCAAAGCTCGCGCACAAAACACCACCAGGAGAAGATTGGTCCACGAGTAATCCCTTCTATGGATTTCACATATGGAAGGTACCTCTCCACGACGTGCTAGGGCGGGTGGCTGGCCCTTCGCGCGGAGAGTAGTTTTGGGGTGGCGCATCCTTTCCGTCCGCCGGAAAAGGTGCGGCTTTTTCTTTATCCCCTCTGCGCTGTGTCTTGATCCCGTTCTGCGGTCGCAACAGAATGGCCTGCGACGGCGATGGCCGCCGGGTGCCTAAACCTCTGGCTCCTCTACGGCCACTCCAACCGCCCTGTCTTTCCCGCGGCCATCCTCCGCTGCTTCGTGGACTCCGCCTGCCCCGCCCGCTCCGGGAGGTGTAAAGAAATCCCTTTTTTTTCGATTTTATACCGGGTTCCCATGAGAGCCGATCCGTCGTATCGTCAGCGCGTGACCACTGCGCACCCAGTCCCCAGTTCTCTCCCGTGTGCTTTTCGCATTCCGCTCCTCTCTGCGTCCTCTGCGTCTTTGCGTTTTGCGATCTATGTCCTTTCTCCTCCTATGCTTACAAACTCCCGCGCGTTCCCAAAAAACGATGTCCTTTGTTTTCATGAAATTACACTCTCCCGGGGGAGGGGGTACCCCCACAGGTACGGACCGGGCGCATCCCTGACACTTTGGGCCGGGAGGTTTCCTGACACTTTCGAGTCCATGACACGTGCGTGTAGAACCGGCGCATGCCGCGAAGCCGGATTTTTGTTCGGCATGTCGCAACCGCACGCCGGCTCACCCTGTCCTAAGGGTTGAGGTGAAAGAATCCATGAGCTACACAGTCGGCGATGGGAGTGTCGTGCTGGCGTTGGCGGCGGGCATCGTTGGGTATCATTACGTGAAGCACCAGAGCCGCCAGAAGCGGCTCGAAATCATTCATCAGGAGCGCATGGCGGCGATGGAGAAGGGAATCCCCTTGCCGGAGTTTCCGATGGAGCAGGCGCCCGTTGGCGCTTCGGGTCCTCCGGTGATTCCCGTCCTGGGAACGGTTCTCTTGAGCCTCTCGATCGGAACCATGATTGTGCTCTACCTCAATCTCGGTGCTTCGTCGCGCGCCTTCTGGATTTCTCCGCTGCCCTTTGCATTTCTGGGGGTGGGCTTGATTGCCTACCACGTCCTGACGGGAGAGTCTCGGCGTTAACCCCGGTGGAGAGCGACTCCCAGCTCGTGGCCCGCGCGCAGGGCGGCGATGCACAGGCTTTTGCGGAGTTGGTTTGCCGGCATCGTGCTCGCGTGTTTCGCCTGGCGGTTTCCATTCTGGGCCGCGAGTTCATTCCGGAGGCGGAAGACGTGGCCCAGGAGGTATTTCTGAAGGTGTATCACGCGCTTCGGTCGTTTCGCGGCGAGGCGGAATTCAGCTCCTGGATTTACCGCATCACCTTCAACCAGGCGGTGAACCTGAAAGCGCGGGTTCGCTTCCGCAGCCCGCATGAGGACGAAACAGTTCTGGATCGCGCGGCAACTCCCGAGCCTGGACCCTACCAGCAGGTGGAAACGGCCCAGCGCGATCTAGCCCTTGCCGAGTGCATTCGCGCGCTCCCCGAGGTCTATCAATCGGCCTTGCGGCTTTACTACTGGCTGGGCGCGGAAGTCGGCGAAGTGGCGGAATTGCTCGGCGTTCCCGAAAATACCGCCAAATCGTATCTGCATCGCGCGCGCCAGCTTCTCCACCGCATGCTGAACGAGAAAGGATATTCCTGTGACTGAGATGGATCCTCGCCAAACCGGCATGGACCGTTTGCTGCGGCAGTCCCTGGCCGCGCCGGTGCCCAGCCTTCCGCCGGATTTCGACCAGCGCTTGCTGCGCGCGCTGCGTCAAGATGCGCAAGTGCTCGGGCGATACCGCCGGATGCTGCTCACCGGCTACGCCCTGGTATCGGTGGTGACGTCTGCGGAGGTCATGCGTGGCCAAGGGCTAGGCTGGGGAGCGATCGCGGGGATGATCCTCGGGCCGCTAGCGGTGGCGGCGATGGTGCCCTGGGCGCGGCGCGCAGCCCAACCCACCCTGCGGCCCAAGGCCGGCTAGACCTGGTGGCGGAATGCAATCCACGTGGAGCGCGAACCCGGCGGGCGCATCGCAACGACCCACGGAGCCGTGCTTCGCTTCCGCACTCTTCAAGAAACCTTCACCGGGGCGGCAGAACACGTTTCACCGGCCGCCATTTGCGACCCGCTGGCACTCTGCGAACTCCGAGCCTCCGTGTGCTCCGTGTTCATCCTGTCTTTCGTTGTGCCGTTGCGGCGCACGTGGCCGGCCATTCGCCACCGCGCTTCCATCGCGCGTTCGACTATTGCGCGCCGAAATGTACCGGGCGGTCGTATTCGGTCATTTCCAGGTAGCCGACGCCGGAAATGGGCGCGCCGCGCTCCGCGCCTACGAGTTCGATGGCGCCCTCCCAATACGTGGGCAGGGTCCAAACACGCGCGGTGTCTCCGGGCTGCGGCGCGAACTCCTGATTTTCCAGCCGCGTCGTGGCTTCGAGCGCCAATTCCAGCGCGGGCACGCGCAGCGTCCAATGGACGGGATAGCGCGCGCCGGTGGCTGGACTTCTCCAGGCCGCTCCCGGCTCCAGCGAAAATTCCGATGCCGCCAGATGCCGCGAGGCGCCGCGCGCGTCCACGTAGGTGCCCGCAGAGTAGGGATCCGGGCTTCCGTCCCGCCGCCGCAAACGGTAGAGCATCAATTCCTCGCCATTCGCAAGCTGCACGCTGAACCAGTCCCATCCCTCGAGTTCCGGCGCCAGTTGTTGGGTGAAAAATTCGTGGTCCATCCACGCCAGGCCGGAGAGATTCATGTTCAGGCCGGCCAGAGTGAGCGCGCCCTGCGCCGCCAGCCGCGTATAAGAAATGTAGTGAGACGCCTGGCCGCGCTCCGGGCCCTTCTGGCTCACCCCATTCACGCCGTGAATCACCGGCGGTTTTGCGGGACGAAGGGTGAGTTGCAACGAGAATTCGTCGCACACCGCACGGAGGTCCTGCGCAGGCTCGGTCCCCTCGGACGCGTTTTCAAATTGCACCTGCCAGTTGCCGTTCCATACGCGGCGCGCAACCAGGTCCGCGCCGGCCAGCCCCGGCCCCGCGCGATTCACGCGCTGGCGATGATAAAAGCGTGCTCCTTCCAGATCCGAAAGCGCCAGGTGTGCGAGGTAAACATCGTCCAGCTCCCACGGCGATTTCGCCGCCGCTCCGGCCACAGGCGGAGTGGTCTCCGCGGCTTCCGGCCGCGCGACGCCTTGGCGAAAAAAGGTCAGCTCGAATCCGAAGCGGCGGCCCGCCGCGGTTTTCAGGTTGCCGGTGTAATACCACCATTCCGTCTGGTAATCGGGATGGTTGAAATGGTCCCGAGGAAATTCGTAGCGGTACCCGGGAAGGGCGCGCTGCCACGGCGTGTTCTGCGCGCTTGCCGGCAGCAGAGCGCAGAGCAGCAGGGCCACCGCCGCGGACGCGCGCCGGTATCGCCGCCCGGGCTCGGTGCTCCGGATCATTCCTCGTGAATCACTTCGATGGGCACCAGTCCCGCGGCCAGGCGCGCCGGATAGAGCGCCGCGAGCAGCGTGGCCAGGTACACGCCGGTTACCGCGCCCACCAGCAAGGCAGGCGGCCAGTGAAACTGGATGGTCCATCCGAACGATTGTTTGTTGATCACAAAAATCAGGATCAGCGAAAGCAGCGCGCCCAGCGCCAGGCCCGCCAGATTGGCCACCAGGCCCAGCAGCCCGGCCTCGAACACAATCAGGCGCCGCACCTGCGATTGCGACGCGCCCAGAAAGCGCAGCAGGCCCACTTCGCGCCGCCGGTCAATCACCACGGCCAGCAGCGCTCCGGCAATTCCCACCACCGCCACCACGATGGCCACTACTTCGAGCGCATAGGTGATCGCAAAGGTGCGGTCAAAAATCCGGATGGCCTGCGCGCGGATTTCGCCGTTGCGCAAGATGGTGACGCGGCGTCCCGCGAGCGCCCGTGCCATGCCGCGGCGCACCGCATCCGCATCCGCGCCGGGCGCCAGCAGCACCGCGACGTTGGTGGGAGCGTCGTCCGGCACGTAGCGCCGGAGCGCCGCGCGATCCACGATGACCAACCCGGCCTCGCTGCCGTAGTCGTAAAACACTCCGGCAACTCGGAAGGGCGCCTGCTGTTCGCCCAGCGGAAGCGTGATGGTGTCGCCCCGGCGCAGGTGGTGCTTGTTTGCAAACGGCTCGCTCACCACCACCGCATTTCCCGCGCGCACTTCCGCCAGGATGGCTTCGCGGTCCCCATCCAGAAAATGCAGCCGCCCGGTGCGCGCCACCACCGAGAGGTCGCTGGCCCCGAGCGTGGCAGGCGAGCCCTGGTAGCTGATGGCATAGGCGTGGAAGCTGCCCACGGCCGCCACTCCCGGTACGCCGGCCACAATCCGCGGCACCTCCGGGGAAAGTGTGGGATGGCGGTCCGCGGCCGGCGGAACCGCGGGAGCCAGATAGAAGTCCGCGGGCAACTGGTCATTCATCCACAGTTCCACCGTCTGCCGGAAACTGGAAACCATGATTCCGACGCTGGCCATCATGGCTACGGCGGTGGCCAGGGCCGCGGCCAGCACTCCGCTGCGGCGCAGCGAGGCCGCCAGGCTGCGGGAGGCGAGCAGCGCGGCCACTGCATCCGCGTATCCCGAAACCTCCGGCCTGCGGAACAGCCGGTCGCAAGCCGCCATCGCGTGCGCCATCAATGCCGGCATGGCCAGGGCCACCGCCACAATCAGCAGCAGCGCGGCGACGTAGCCGAAAACGGGTTTGCCGCCCACCGGCGGCAGTTGGGTAAGCGCCGCGGCCACGGCCGCGATTCCCGCCGCCAGCCAGGCATCGCGGCGACGGTGCACGCGCGCCTGATATTCGCGCCCACCGCGCTCCAGGGCTTCCACGGGAGCAACGCGCGCCGCCTCGAGTGCCGGCGCCAGCGCGGAAAAAATCGCCACGCCCAGCCCCAATCCCGCGCCCAGCCAAAAGATTTCCGCGGAGAGCGTCACCGCAGCCGGGGCGCTGCTCACGTAGAGCGACTCCACCGTCGCGCCCAGCAGGCGAACCGCGCTGGCCGCCATGGCCCGCGCCAGCGGAATTCCCGCGGCCGCTCCGGCCAATCCGAAAAACGCGGCTTCCGCCAGAAAGGCCCCCAGCACCTGGGCACGCGTGGCGCCCACCGCGCGCAACACCCCGATTTCGCGGCGCCGGCGCACCACCGATACGGAAATGGTGTTGTAGATCAGAAAGGCGCCCACGATCAGGGCGATATAGCTGAGCAGGCGAAGATTCCAGCGGAATGCCGCCAGCATTTTGCGGTTTTCATCCGTCCGTTCGCCGCGGCGCGCCAGCATCACCCCGGCAGGCAGGGCCGCGGCGATGGCCCGTTCGCAGTCGGCCGCGTCCGCGGCGGGAGCACCCGGGGAAGAGGAAGGCAAACGAATGAGAATGCGGTCCACCCGGCCGGGCCGGCGAAGTAATTTCTGTGCCAGGCCAATGTCCATGACCACCGCGTCTTCCGCAGCCGCGCCGCCGGAGTTCGGGGACGCGGGAATCGTGCCCGCAACTTCAAAATCCCGTTCCGTATCGTTGATCTGCAAGCGCAGCGTCTCGCCCGCCGGGCGGTGCAGTCCGCTGCCCACCCACACGGAGCGGTTCCAGTCCGGCGTGGCGCGCGCCGCGGAGCCTCCGCCGGCCACGGTGGGCCGGGCATCGCGGTCCGCCGCAAAACCCTCCTGCGCGGACGCCACCAGGTCCAACCCGACCAGCGGAACCACCTCTCCGCCCGGCCGCACCACGGCAAAATCTTCCATGCGCGGCGCAACGCGCAGCGGATACGGCAGGGAAACGAGCCGGCCGAGCACCGCTTCCGGCACGCCGCCTACCGCGGTGATTTCCAGGTCCTCGTTCCCGACCAATGATTCCAGCGAGGCGTGGAAGGAGCCGGCCGCGGCGCGTCCGGCCAGTTCGATGGCCAGCACCACGGCCACGCCCAGCGCCACCGCCAGGGCGGTGAGCGCGGCCCTTACCGGCTCCCGGGCCAGCGGACGCAGCAGGAAGGCTCGGCAAAAGCGCAGGAAGTGCATTCAGCGCGCCCCTTCCGCTTCCACCCGGCCGTCGCGCAGCCGGATCCAGCGGTCCGCTGCGGCAATCAACTCCAGGCTGTGCGTGGCCATGAGGATGGCCGTGCCTCGCTCGCCGGCGATCCGCTGCAACAAGGTCAGGATCACGTTGCTGGTGCCGGTATCGAGATTTCCCGTGGGCTCATCCGCCAGCAGCAGCCGCGGCCCGTGCACCAGCGCGCGCGCAATGGCAGCGCGCTGCATTTCGCCGCCGGAAAGCTGGTGCGGCATGCGCCGGGCCAGCTTCTCCAGTTCCACCCAGCGCAGGCATTCAAGGGCGCGCGCTCGCGCGTGCCGCCCGCCGGCCAGCAGCAGAGGCAGCTCCACGTTTTCTTCCACCGTCAGTGTGGGCAGCAGCTCGAAGGATTGGAAGACGTGGCCCACCACCTCGCGCCGCAGCCGCACCAGTCCGGCGTCTTCCAGTTCCGCGGTGTTTTGTCCGGCGATGCATACGCACCCCGCGGTGGGCACATCCATGGCTCCGGCCAGATGCAGCAGGGTGGATTTACCGCAACCGCTGCGCCCCACCAAAGCGACAAATTCTCCGGCACGCACTTCCAGGGAGACGCCGTCGAGCGCGCACACGGCCTGCTCTCCGCTTCCATACGTTTTGGCGGCGTTTTCCAGTCGCAGAATTGTGGAGTCGTCCATCGGCCCGGCCAACAAACGTATCCGAGGAGGGCAGCGCGCACAAGGCGGCGTTCCGGGCGGCCGGGCGCAGGGAAGATTTCGTGGACTGCGATTCTTGCGCGCAGCAGGCGCCCGGCGCGGCCATCTCAGGGCGTCTCACATTGAGATGGAGGCGCTTGGAATCCAGGCCGTTTGAGACGTTTGGGGGGTCGGCAGGTCGGAACGCGCCGCGGCAGGATTCCTCGTAACATCCACGCGTTGCATAGGTTACGCGCGCTCCCCGGCCGTTCGGCATTCGGCAAGATCTGGCGGCGGCGATGGCATGCGCCTTGCACTTCTCCTCCCCGAATCAGTCCCGGGAGGCATTCCCATGTTCGCCAGGTCCATGCTCCATTCCGTGTTCTCGGCAACGCTCGTTGCGGCTTTTCTTCTCGCGCAGCCGGCAGTGTTTGGCCAGGAAGCAACGGAGGCGGCGCGGAAGGTGAAGACCCAAGTTGCGCCGGTATATCCCGAACTGGCCAAACGCATGAATGTTCACGGCAAGGTGCGTCTGGAAGTGACCGTGGCACAGGACGGCAAGGTGAAAAACATCCGGCTGCTGGGCGGCCACCCGTTGCTGGCCACCGCGGCGCAGAGCGCCGTACAGCAGTGGAAATTCGAGCCGGGGCCTAAAGAGACCTTGCAGATTGTGGAATGCAACTTCGACTAGCGCCGCGATTGAGAGCGAGGCGCCGGAAACATTGAAAGGTTGGAAGCCATGACCATTGCCAAGAAGCTGTACTACGGTTTCGGGTCCATCCTGGTGCTGCTGGTGGTGCTGCTGCTGGTCAACTTAAGCGTGATTGCCCGCGAGCGCGCGGCCCGGCAAAACGCGGCCGCGGCGGTGGAGGGCGTGCGCAGCATCGAGACCGTGCGGTTCAAAATCATGCAGAACCGGCTGTCGCTGCGCGGCTACCTGCTCAGCGGTGACCCGCGCGAGGAAGACCAGTTGAACCGGGGAATCTCCGATCTCCTCGAGACCATCCACAAATCGCTGGGCAAGGCCACCTTCCACACCCTGCAATCCGCGCTGCAAGACGTGGATGCCAGCGAGCGCGACTGGGCCGAACACTTTTCCAAGCCGCTGGTGGCCAAGCGCCACCGCGTGGATTCGGGAGACGCCACGGTTGCGGATTTGCAGGTGGATTACCTGCAACTGGATCCCAACTCGCACGTAACGCGGTCCGGCGCCATTCTGGACCAGGCCGCCGCGGCCATGAACACGGTGATGACCGAAGCGGATGAGTCCTCCACTTCTTCCGCCCGGGTCGCATCGGTGGTTTCCACGCTGGGCACAGTGCTGGTGATTCTGCTGGGCCTGGCGGTGGCTTATTTTGCCTCCAAATCGATCACCGAGCCGCTGGCGCAATTGATGAAAACGGCGCAGGAAATCGGCGAGACCGGCGACCTGGAACAGTTTTTGGACACCAGCCGAAAGGACGAGGTGGGCGCGCTGGCCAAGAGCTTCGGGCACATGATGAGCTATCTGAAGGAGATGGCCGCGGCCGCGGAATGCATTGCGCGGGGCCAGTTGGCCATTGAAACGCGGCCGCGCTCCGATCGCGACACCATGGGCAAGGCATTCGCATCCATGAGCGGCGGACTGCGCGACCTGGTGCGCCAGGTGCGCGACAGCGCGACGCAGGTGGCCGCCGGCTCCAATCAGGTGGCGGAAGCCTCTGTGGAATCGGCCAAGCTGAGCGTGCAGGCCAGTTCGGCGATCGACGAGGTTTCCAGCACCATGCACGAAATGAGCGTCAACGTGCAGAACGTGGTGCGCAACACGCAGAACCAGGCGTCCAGCGTTGCGGAAACCTCCGCATCCATCGACCAGATGGTCACCTCCATCCAGCGCGTGGCGGACACCGCCAAAATGCTGCTGGACATCTCCAACCGTTCGCGCGACGAGGTGCGCACCGGCATCGCCACCATGGAACAGACCACGGACGGCATGGCGCGCACCAGCCACGCCATCCAGCAGTCTTCGGACACCATTCAGGCGCTGGGCAAGCGCGCAGACGACATCGGCAAGATCATCGAAGTGATTGACGACCTGGCCGAGCAAACCAACCTGCTTGCGCTGAACGCGGCCATCGAAGCGGCCCGCGCGGGAGAGCACGGCCTGGGCTTCGCGGTGGTGGCGGACGAAGTGCGTAAGCTGGCGGAAAAATCCACCCAGTCCACGAAAGAAATCAGCGAGCTGATCCAGAGCATCCAGAAGGAAGCCCGCGAAGCCGTGCACAACATGGAAAAGAGCACGGAGATCGTGGAAGAGGGCCTGGTGCTGGGCAAGGAGCTGAATGAAGCGCTGCTGAAGATTTCCACGGTGGTGACCGAGGTGTTCAAATTCGCGCAGGAAATCGGCGCGGCCACCACCCAGCAATCCGTGGGCTCTTCGCAGATCGCCAAGACCACCAACCGCCTGAACGAAATCACCCAGGAAATCAGCTCCTCGGTGGAAGAGCAGGCTTCCGGGGCGCAAGCCGTGGTCCGGGCCATGGAGAAAATGCGCGAACTGGTGCAGCACTCCACTTCCGGGTCCACCGAACTGGCCGCGGCTTCCGAGCAGATGTCCAAGCTGGCCCGGGCGATGCTGAAGACCCTGGAAAACATCTCCCTGGAGCAGCAGGCGCAGGCGCTGGGCGAAGGCCACGCGACGGAACGGTTTGGCGGACCCACCGCGGGCGGCAACGGCCACAGCCGGCCGAGCGGGGCGGGCTACGAGCCGCGCCTGGCCGAGCTGGTTCATTCCTGATCCGGAGGCGGCCATGGAAAAAGACGTGCACCTGGTCGGCTTCCGGGTCGGCCGCGAAACGTTCGGAGTGCCCATCGGCATGGTGCGGGAAATCGTGCGCGTGCCGGAAATCACCGCGGTCCCCAATTCCGCGGAGACCATCGAAGGGGTCATCAACCTGCGCGGACGCATCGTGCCGGTGGTGGACCTGCGCAAGCGCTTTCGGGAAGCGGCCACGGAGATCGGCCGCAAAACGCGCATCCTGGTGGTGGAGTTCGAGAGCCAGACGGTGGGGCTGATCGTGAACTCCGCTTCCGAAGTGCTGAAGATTCCTCCCGCGGACGTCGAGGTGCCGCGCAATCTGTTCAGCGAAGGCGAACTGAACTTCATCAGCGGCGTGGGCAAACTGAACGGCCGCCTGATTCTGATCCTGGATTTGAACAAGGTATTGCAGCGCGGCGATTTGCGCAGCGCCGGCGAAGCGGTGCAACTGGCGGCGGTCGAGGCCTGAGCCAGGCGCGCAGCCGGCCACCCCGAGGCGGAAGACGATGGCTACGACGACGTTTCCCACGCCGTTCCAGCTGACTGATGCGGAACTGAAGCTCCTGCAAACCCTGGTCTACCAGGAGTGCGGCATGTGCTTTGACGAGCGCCGCGCCCACTTTCTGCAGGACCGGCTGCAACGGCGCATGAAAGCCACGCAGGCGGACTCCTTCTACTCGTATTACCGCCTGCTCACCAGCCGGGAAGGGAAGGCCGAACTGGCCCTGCTGCTGGAGAATCTGACGGTCAACGAGACCAGCTTTTTCCGCAACCGTCCGCAACTGGATCTCTTCCAGAAACAGGTGCTGGAGGATTTGCTGCGCCACAAGCAGGAGCGGCGGGACTGGACGCTGCGCATCTGGAGCGCGGGCTGCTCCACCGGGCAGGAGCCGTACACCCTGGCCATGATGGTGTGCGATGCCCTGGCCTACTACTACCTGCGGAATCCGCTGCCCTACGAGATGCCCACGCCCAAACCGCTGGTTCCTCCGCCGTGGAAAGTGGAGATCATCGCTTCGGACATCAGCTATTCGGCGCTGCAAACCGCGCAAAACGGCCACTACACCGAAGCGCAGATGGAGCACGTGGAGTACACGCTGCGCCTGCGCTACTTCGAGAAATTGCGCGACAGATACGAAATCAAAAAGCCGTTGCGCGACCTGGTGCAGTTCGACTTTCACAACCTGAAGACGGAATACCTGCCCCAGCGCAACGACGTGATTTTCTGCCGGAACGTGATGATTTATTTCGACGAGGCGGAGCAGAAGCGGCTGGTGGAGAAGTTCTACCGCTGCCTGAACCGCGGCGGCTACCTGTTCGTGGGACACGCGGAAAGCCTGTTCGGCCTGACCAGCAAGTTCCGCATGATCCACCGGGATAATGGCACGGCCTACGAGCGCCTCGAGGAGAGCCAGTGACCCAGTTTCCCGATGACCGGGCCGGCGATCTGCGCGAACTCTTCTTCGAGACCGCGCTGGAGCTGCTCCAGACCCTGAACGAGGAAGGGCTGGCGCTGGAGCGCGGAACCGGGGGCGAAGAAGCGGTGCGCCGCGTGCGCCGCGTGGTGCACACGTTGAAGGGAGATGCCGCGGCCATCGGCCAGCGCGAGTTGAGCGAACTGGCCCACGAATTCGAGGATGTGCTGACGCCGGAGCTGGCTGGGGAACGGCCGCGGGAGGTGGCGGAGGCTGTGCTGGCCGCCGCGGACACCTTTGAGTCCCTGCTCGGCGCGGCCCGCCGCGGACTGCCTTCGCCGGGCAGCGAGTCCCTGCGGTGCCTGGTGAAAAAGCTGCGCGTGAAGCGGGAGAAAACCGCGGAAGCCCCGGCTGCCGCTCCCTCCGCCCCGCCGGCCGCCAGCCGCCGCTTTGAACATTCCTTTCAGTGGACGGAATACGAACAGCAGATGATCGCGGAGGCGGCAGCCCGGGGACAGACGGTGCTGCACACCGCAGCCGCGCTGGAATCCGGCAACCTGATGCCCTCCGCGGCCTGGCAACTGGTGCGCAACGTGTTGCACTCCTGCGGCTCCATCCTCGCGCTACGTCCCGCCGATGATGCCGATGCGCAGCGCGTGGAAGTGGTGGAGGCGGCCATCAGCAGCACGCTGGGCCAGGAAGCGGTGCGCAAACGGCTGCAAATCCCCTCGGTGACCCGCGAGGTGCTGGTCGAACGCGTGCACTTTCCGGGCGAGGCGCTGCAGGATTTGAGTTCCCTCCTTCCCGGCGACGCGCAGGAGGCAGCGATTCCCCCCGCGGCCTCCTCCGTCGCGGGGCCTGTGGAGAAGCCGGCGGCGGCGTCCGTGGCCGCGGGCGCAAGCAACGGAGCGCCGGCAGGCCCGGCGGCGCGTGCCGCGGTGCTGGCGGATAAGACCCTGCGCGTGGAATCGGAGCGCATTGACGATGTGCTGAACCTGGTGGGCGAGCTGATCATCGGCAAGTCCATGCTGGCGCGCACGGTGGCGGAACTGGACCGCCGGATGCAGCGCGATCCGCTGACCGCCCGGCTCTCCGACGCGCTGGGTTTCCAGTCCCGGGTGCTGGATACGCTCCAGAAATCGGTGATGAAGATTCGCATGGTGCCGGTGGAACAGCTCTTCCGGCGCTTCCCGCGGGTGGTGCGGGACGTGGCCAAGCTGAAGGGCAAAGACGTGGCGCTCAGCGTGAGCGGCGAATCCACGGACCTGGACAAGAGCATCCTGGAACCGCTGGCCGAACCCATCACCCACCTGATTCGCAACTGCGTGGACCACGGCATCGAACCGCCGGAAGAACGCATCGCCGCGGGCAAACCGGCGCGCGGCACCATCCGGCTGAACGCCTGCCACCAGGGCAATCAGGTGGTGATTGAAGTGGGCGACGACGGCCGCGGGATTGACCGCAAGCGGGTGATGGAGCGGGCCATCGAGCTGGGGTTCATTTCCCGCGAGGAGGCCGGGCAACTGACGGATATGGAGGCGCTGGGCCTGATCTTCATCCAGGGCTTCACCATGCTGCGGCAAGTGACGGAAATCTCCGGCCGCGGGGTGGGCATGGACGTGGTGAAGTCCGTGCTGGAAAAAATGAAAGGCACGGTGGAGGTGCAGAGCACGGTGGGCAAGGGCACCACGTTTTTCCTGCGCCTTCCGCTGACCCTGGCCAGCATCAAGGCGCTGCTCACCACCGCCGGCGGCAAGCTGTACGCGCTTCCGGTGGCCTCGGTGGTGGAGATTGCCCGGGTGATGTCCTCGGAAATCCATTCGGTGGATGGCCACGAGGTGTTCCAACTGCGCGACCAGGTGCTGAAACTGATCCGCCTGGACCGCCTGGCCGGCGCCTCCGGGGCCGCGGGCACCAAGCCGGGGCGCCTCTTCGTGATCGTGGTGGCGCTGGGCGAACGCAAATTCGGGCTGGCCGTGGACAACCTGCGCGGGGAAGAAGAGCTGGTGATCAAGGCGCTGGACAGCCGGCTGACGCAGAGCGAGTACGTGAGCGGCGCTTCCATTCTGGGCGACGGCACGGTGGTGCTGATCCTGAACCTTCCGGTGGTGGTTTCCAAACTTTCGCGCGTGGCGGCGGTCGAGGTGGCGGCATGAGCGGCCCGGTACGCGTGCTGGTGGTGGATGATTCGGCGTTGATGCGCAAGCTCATACCGCGGCTGCTGGCGAGCGATCCATCGATCGAAGTGGTGGGAACGGCGATGGACGGCGCCATTGCGCTGCGCAAGATCGAGGAACTGCGGCCCGATGTGCTCACCTTGGACCTGGAAATGCCGCTGATGGACGGCATCGCCACCCTGCGGGCGATCATGCGCACCCGGCGCGTTCCGGTGATTGTGTTCAGCGCCCATTCGCGGCGGGGGGCCAATCTGACCTTCAAAGCCCTGGCGCTGGGCGCTTGTGATTTCGTGACCAAGCCGGAGCAGGCCACGGCAGACGCCCTGGGCGCAGTGGCCGCTGAGCTTTCCCTGAAAATCAAGACGGCGGCGGCCAGCCAGCTTCCCAATCTCCCGCCCGCGGAGCTGCCGGAAACGCCGCTGGAAAAGGCTCCGGGCGATCCTGAATCGCATCCTCCCGCCGCGCGGATCATCGCCGTGGGAATTTCCACGGGAGGGCCGGGGGCCCTGCAGCGGGTGATTCCCCAGCTTCCCTCCAGCTTTCCGGGATGCATCGTCATCGTGCAGCACATGCCGGAAGGATTTACCGACATGTTTGCCCGGCGGTTGGATGAGTGTTCGGCGATTCACGTGAGCGAGGCCCGCTCCGGGGATTTTCTGCTGGCTGGTCACGCGTACGTGTGTCCGGGGAACCGGCACCTGACGGTGAAGCGCATGGTGGTGGGCGACATGGTGGTGCTCCGCGACGGGGAACGGGTGAATGGCCACCGCCCCTCCGCAGACGTTTTACTCAGCTCCGTGGCCCAGGAATATGGCGCGGCCGGGGCGGGCGTGATCATGACCGGAATGGGCGAGGATGGCGTGGAGGGACTGGGCAGGGTCCGCGATGCCGGAGGCATCACCCTGGCGCAGAGCCGGGAGACTTGCGTGGTGGACAGCATGCCGCGCGCGGCCATCGAGCGCCGCTGCGCCCAGCGCGTGGTGCCGCTGGAAAACATGGCGCGCGCCTGGGAAGAGATTTGCGCCCCCGAGCGGGTGGAGGTACGCACCTGAGTTTCTGAAGAAGCCGCAGCGCCGGCGCCGGGCCTGCCGCCCGGTGCCGGAAGCCGCGGCCTGGAGAAGAAGGAGACGTGTCATGGAACAGTTCACTGCGCTCAACCTGAATAAAGAGAAGCGGCCGGTGCGCTATCTGGTGGTGGATGATTCCGTCTTCGCGCGCCGCAACCTGGCGCGCATGGTGGAGTCGTTCGGCGGGGTGATGGCCGGCGAAGCCGGCGATGGCCTGACCGCCATCACCGAATACAACCGCACGCTGCCGGACATCGTGCTCATGGACATCACCATGCCGCAGATGGAGGGCATCGAGGCCGTCGAGCGCATCATCCGGCAGCACCCGGACGCGCGCATCGTCATGGTCTCCTCGGTGGGCTACCAGGAGAACATCCTGGCGGCGCTGCAGAAAGGGGCGCGGCACTTCGTGCAGAAACCGGTGCGCCCCGACGTGCTCTACGAGATTGTGCGCTACGTGCTGAATGACGATGGCCTGCTGGCCACGGCGGGCAGCTCCGGGCGCCAGGCCGCGCAGTCGTGACCAGTCGATCCGGGAGGCGGCGGCGCGCGGCCGGCAGTTTCCGCGCCCCGCAGCCGCAAGGAGCGGAACTATGAGAATGGACCTGATTCAGCCGTTCGTGAACGCCGCGGATTGCGTGCTGGGCCAGTTGCTGGAAGGCCCGACGGTGGTGGGCAACCCGAGCATGGAAGAGGACGCGTACCGCCGCAAGGGTGTGGCCGCCCTCATCAGTTTTCAGGGGGACATCGAGGGCCGGATCATCTTCGATCTGGAGCTGGACACCGCGTTTCGCATCGCCGGGCGGCTGGCCGGGGGAGAAACGGCTTCCGTGCACCCCACCGAGGCGCTGGCCTCTGAAACTCTGTGCGAATTGGCCAACATGATCGTGGGGAATGCGGTGACCCTGCTGAACGACCGTGGCTTTCACTTTCGGGTCCATCCCCCGGAGGTGCATGCGGATGAGGAAGGGCTGAAGGGATCCTACGACACGGAGGCGGTGGTGATGTCGTTCGACACGCCGGCGGGATGCGTTTACCTGAACATCGCCATGCGCTACAACCGCCGCCGCAAGACGGAACGCGAGCCGGCGCTGATGGCCTGAACCGCGACCCGCGTGAAGGGGAGGGAAGATGGCCGCGCTCTGGATCATGGTTGCAGCTGTTGCGTTTTTTGCAGTGGGGAGGATGGCTTCGCGCGGCGCGCGCCCCGCGGAGCTGAGAGTGCCGCTCCGGGCACCCGGACAGATTCCGGGCGGCAAGTCTGCCCGGCGCGGGGTTAGCATTAAAGGGTAGCGCTCCGCGCTTTTCTCCCAGCCTGCCTCGTTGCCCAGGGAAGGGAGAACGGCCCATGCCGTCTCCGCGGCACATCAAAGAATTCGCCATCGGCATCGGTCTGTTCGCCGCGTATGTACTGGCCGGCAAGTTCAGCCTGCGGCTGGCCTTTCTTCATCCCAGCGCGTCTCCCGTGTGGCCTCCCACCGGCATTGCTCTGGCCGCGCTGCTGGTGTTGGGCATGCGCTATTGGCCCGCCATTCTGGCCGGGGCCTTCGTGGTCAACGTCACCACGGCCGGCTCCGTAGCCACATCCCTGGGAATCGGCATCGGGAACACGCTGGAAGCCGTTGCCGGCTGCTGGCTGGTGAATCGATTCGCAAGCGGGCGCGCCGCCTTCGATACTCCCGGCGGCACATTTCGCTTTGCGGCGCTTGCCGGGCTGGCCAGCACCGCCATCAGCGCCACGCTTGGGGTTACCAGCCTAGCGCTGGCCGGTTTCGCGCCCTGGCGGGAATATGCCACCATCTGGTTCACCTGGTGGTTGGGAGACGCGACCGGAGCGCTGGTGGTGGCGCCGCTGCTGGTCTTGTGGGCGGTGCGCCCTCGCCTGGAGTGGACGTACGCGCAGGCCGCAGAAGTCTCGGCGCTGCTGCTTTCGCTGGCCGCGGTGGCCCAGTTCATTTTTGGCGGAAGTTACCGGTTTGTTTCCGGCAGCGAGCCGCACACCTATTTGTGCACGCCGTTTCTGGTGTGGGCGGCATTCCGGTTTGGCCAGCGCAAAACGGCGACCGCGGTGTTCCTGCTTTCCGCCATTGCCGTGCTGGGCACGGTGCGCGGCAGCGGTCCTTTCGCCTCCGCAGAGATCAACACTTCTTTGCTCCATTTGCATCTCTTCCTGGCCGTTGTATCCGTGCTCACCATGGCGTTTGCCGCGGAGGTGGCCGAACACCGGCGGCAGGAAGATCGGGCCAAGCAACTGGCGGTGAGCGATCCCATGACCGGGCTGGCAAATTACCGCCGCCTGGTGGAGGCCCTGGACGGGGAAGTGAAACGCTGTTCCCGCTCCGGCCGGAGTTTTGCCGTGCTGCTGCTGGACCTGGATGACTTGAAGAAAATCAATGACGCGCACGGCCACCTGGTGGGCAGCCGGGCGCTGTGCCGGGTGGCGGACGTGCTGCGCGTGCACTGCCGCGAGGTGGACACAGCCGCGCGGTACGGCGGCGATGAATTTGCGGTGGTGCTTCCAGAGACCGAACGCGAGTCCGCGCTGCAGGTGGCCCGGCGGATCAGCGAGCGCCTCTCTGAAGATGAAGAAAGGCCGCGCCTCTCGGCGAGCATCGGGGTGGCGGTGTATCCCGAGGACGGCAGCACCATCGAACAACTTTTGAGCTCCGCGGACCGCGCGCTCTACCGCCAGAAGCGCTAACGCGCCGTTTGCGCCGCCCGTTTTTTTCCGCGAGGCATCCCTTTTTATGGCCTGGTGCAAGCCCGGCAGCCGGCGGTAACGCCGTGCGGACTGTGATACCCTCCCGCTCCTGCTCCCGTGGAGGATCACATGCCCCATCCCGTAGTGCATTTCGAAATCGGCTGCCGTGATACCGCAAAAACCCAGGGCTATTACGAAAAGCTGTTCGGCTGGAACATGCAGGCCGCCGGCCCCGCTACCATGATCGCCGCGGATGGGCCGGGCGGCATTGGCGGGCACATCACCGCGATGGGTCACGAGCCGCATCATTACGTCACGGTCTATGTCCAGGTGGAGGACGTAAAAGCACATCTGGAAAAGGCGGTGGCGCTGGGCGGGAAGACCCTGGTTCCTCCGGTGGAGATCCCGACGGGCACATTTGCCTGGTTCGCGGACCCGGACGGCAACATCATTGGCCTGTGGAAGCCAAAGGTCTGATGACCAGAAAGCGCTCCCCCAAGCGGCCGAAAAGGCGGCCGGTGCGGCGACGCGCTGCGCCGGAGATCCACTATCCGCTCGATTCCTCAGACCGCGAGCGCCGCCGGCTGGTGCTCCAGGCGGAACTGCTGCGAGGCATCACGCTGGACACCTTTCGCGCGGCGGGCCTGGCGCCGGGAATGCGCGTGCTCGATATCGGCAGCGGCGCCGGGGACGTGGCGCTGCTGGCCGCGGAGCTGGTGGGTGAACAAGGCAGCGTTCTGGGAATCGATCGCGACGAGCACAATCTGGCCTTCGCCCAGCGGCGTGCCGCAGAGGCCGGCCGCAAAAACGTGACGTTCCGCCACCTGGAGATTTCCTCATTTGCGGGGAAGAACCTGTTCGACGCGGTGATTGGACGCTACATCCTGCTGTACCTGCCGGAGCCGGCCGCGGTATTGCGTCAGCTTGCGGCCGCGCTGGCCCCGGGCGGCATCGTGGCTTTTGTGGAGCCCGATTTTTCCACGCCGGCACGATCGCATCCGCCGGCGCCGCTCTACCAGAAAGCCTGCGGCTGGATCTACGCGGTGGTGGAAGCCAGCAACATGCACCGCGACACGGCCGCCGGGCTCGGGAAGTATTTCGTGGAGGCCGGTCTCCCCTTTCCGCAACTGCACTGCCGGCCATGGATCGGCGGGGGCCCGGGTTCGGCGATTTACGAATATGTGGCGGAAACAGTGCGCAGCCTGCTGCCCAGCGCGGCGCGCCACGGGATTATCCCGCCGCGTGAGGCGGCGCAGATGGACTCACTCGCCCAGCGCATGGAGCGTGAGGCGGTTTCCAGCCGCAGCACGCTGATCGGTTGTCCGGTAATCGGCGCCTGGACCACGCTGGCCTGAGGGCCGCCTACTTCTCGCCGAAGGCGAGCACCTCGAAGAGCGCATCGCGATGCGCGGTGTAATTCATGGTGGCCTCCAAGGAAGCGCCGGTGCTGGGGTTCTTCGTTTCGTAGGCCGCCAGGGCTTCCTGGAATTTGTCGATGGCCGCGGCGTCGGGCAGCAGGTAAGCGATGGTGGCAAGTTTCGGGCTGCCCGTGTGCACCGCCTGGAATTCCAGGGAATAGGCGAGAACGGTGCCGGCGGCCACCTGCGCGTCAAACAGGGGTTTGATCTGAGTCTCGAATAAATCCGCAAAATCATCGGGAGTTCCGCTTTGCAGTTCGTAGTTGGCCAGCCACAGCATGCCGGCGCCTCCGGCGCCCGCTTTTCCGCCATTCATGGTCGAGCGCAGGATTTCGTCGCGGTGCTTTGCGTTCATAAACGCCGCGGGGAGGGGAAGCTTGGAGTGCATCTCCTCGAGCGCCTTGGCCAGCCCGGCAAAGCTGGTGGCGGTAAGCCAGTTGATGTGGGTGGTTCCGCTCTCGTCGTGGACGAAGGCGCGGGCCTGGCCCCATCCCTCCAGAGTTCCTGAATCGGTGAGCGCTTTCATCAGGGGCACAGCACTCTGGTAATACTTCTCCGCGGCAACCCAATCGGCGCGAGGCACCGCCCAGGTGGCCACGTAGGTGTAGATGGCGCGCTCGGCGGCCGCGGCGGGAGGCTTCGCGCCGGCCTGCCCGGCAAAGGCCACCGCGGCCAGCGCCAGCACCGCGGCCCCCACTCCGATCCAGCGCCCCGCTTGTTTCGGCATCGCTTCGCCCCTTCTCCGTCAACTCCCACGCATGCCAATTTAATACCTTGCGCGAGCGGATTTGTCGAGCGGCACGGGGGCAGGGAACCAGCGGGAGGGAAGGGAGCGATGCGGTAGTGCGGGGGCGGGCCAGTGGCTCCGGGTGAGGGAATGGGATGTGCAGAACAGCGGGTGGGAGAAGCTAGTCCGTGCCCGCCAGGAATTTCGCGCTTACTCCCCAGTTTCCACGGCCATGCGCAGATAGGCCGCGCCGTGGCGATACAGCCCCGCTCCGGGCACTTCCTGCACGTACACCACGCGCGCGGGCACAAAGATGTTCGCCGCGCCGCGGGTATAGGGCACGGAGACTTCCAGAATGTCGTCCACGCGCAGCGCGCGGCGCGCACGGAAGCACAGGCCGCCGCGCGACATGTTTTCACATACGGCCAGTTCGGGCGCGGCCCCGGCGGCGCGGATGCACGCCGTCAAGCGCGTGAGGAAGCGCGGGGCGGTCTGGCGGTGATCCGGCTGGGTGGGCTGCCCGACCTGCTGCGGCGCGGGCACTCCGGCGGGAGCGGTATCTTCGTCCAGAGTCTGAATCCAGATGGTGGGCATTTCGCAAGCCTCGCAGAGGCGGGCGATGCCCTTCTGGGTGTTGAAGCACAGCATGTCACGCTCGATCACGTAGACCACTTCGCGCCGCCGGCAGAAGCAGCACTCCAGCAGCATGCAGGCCACGGCGCTGCCGGCGCGAGGATTCTCGGGAAACTCGATGCCCCAGAAATCCACCATGCTCTCCAGCATCTCCACGTTGTAATGGCGCGCGTCCTCCTGTGCGTTGACCAGACCGAGCACGCGCGCGCGGGATTCCAGCCAGCAATCGTCCGCGTGTTTGCGGCGGAGGGTGAGGACTTCTCCGGGGACAATGCGGCCGGTGGCCGCGGGCAGCTCCAGGAGCGCGCCGGCGCGGTGAATTTCCGCGGAAGCTCCGGTGGTGGAAAATTCGCGGCCCTCCGCGTCCGTGCCGCGAACTTCGAGGCACATCCGCAAGCGCACGCGCTCGGTTCCGGATGAAAGTGTGGCAGGCATGGCTCCAACCCCCATGAGGTTTTACTCCGCTCCCTGGAGAGCGCGGATATGCGCCTCCAGCGCCTGGCAATATTGCCGTTCGGCTTCGAGTTCGGACTGAAGCTTCTTCACCAGCAGTTCGAGGCGCTGGATTTCAAAGCGCAGCCGCTGCGCGTCTCCATTCTGCGGGGCACGCACCGGGACCGCCGGCGCAGATGCCGCGGGCGGCCGCGGCCCCGGAGCAGCCGCCGGCCGGGGCGGGGCGGGTGCAGGCGCGTCTGCGCGGGCGACAAATGGTTTTGCGGGCAACGCCTGCTGCGCTGGCCCGGCCGGCGCGACGGCCGCGGGCGGCGCAACCGGCGGAGAGCCTGCCAGCGGCGCGGCAAACAAATCGCCCAGCCCGGCGCGTCCGTTGGCGGGGCTGGGGGCGCCGGCGCTGCCGCCGGTGGACGGTGCCGGGTCCGCGGATGCCGCCTGTGGCTCCGCCGGAACTTCCAACCGCAACAGTTTCTTTACCCGGGCCACGAGTTCGTGCGGCTGGAAGGGTTTGCGCAGCAACTCGTCGGCGCGAACCACCGTGGCTTTTTCCGCCACGGAGCGGTTGACCACGCCGGACATCAGGATGACCGGAGTGGCGCCCAAATCCGCGTGCTGCTTCACGTAGGTGCAGAGCTCGTAGCCGTCGCGGTCCGGCATGATGACGTCGCTGATGACCACATCGGGGCGGGTCTGGCCGAATTGTTCGATGGCCGCGGACACGCTGGGGCAAGTGACCACCAGAATGTTTTCCTTCTTGAAGGCGATTTTAATCACCTCGCGCATGGTGGCGCTGTCGTCAATGAAATAGACGGTGGCGGTCTTCGCGGGTGTGGCGACTTGTGCCTCGCTCATGAGGCCTCCTGGCTGGCGG
>DATIYQ010000194.1:0-2525 GCA_035517515.1 Binatia bacterium | reverse complement strand
GGGCGACGAATATTTGGCGGTGCTGAACGATGATGATGTGCCGCAGTTGCGTCTGAATCCGACCTACCGGCGATTGCTAAACCGGGACGAGGCGGAAAAGGACGTTCGCAGCTATATCAAAGAAAAGTACAAATCCGCCATCCAGCTCATGAAAAACATCGAACAGCGCAAGCACACCATCCTGCGCGTCTGCCAGTCCATCATCGCTCGCCAGGGCGACTATCTGACCTACGGTCCCGATGCCCTCAAGCCCATGATGATCAAGGAAGTGGCCGAAGAAGTGGGCGTGCATCCCTCCACGGTGAGCCGCGCCGTGGCCAACAAATATTCCCACTCGCCCCAGGGCGTCTTCGAGCTGCGCTTCTTTTTCTCGGAGTCCGTCAACGGCCCGCAGGGCGCGGGGGTCTCCCTGCTGACGCTGAAGCGGCGGGTGAAAAAGATGATCGAGGAAGAGGATACCTCCCATCCCTTCACCGACGACCAGATCGCCAAGAAACTCTCCGAAGAGGGCATCGAGGTGACCCGGCGGACGGTGGCCAAGTATCGCGAGGACCTGCGCATCCCCAGCACACACCAGAGGCGGGTGAAGCAGTAAGTGCGGCGCCGGGCTGAGCCGCCGCCCCCCGCTCCGCGTCCCGAATCGTCGGGGCGCCGGATGGTTCTGCTGACCGGCCTGAGCGGCTCCGGCAAAGGCTCCGTGCTGCGGGCGTTTGAAGATCTGGGTTACTACTGCGTGGACAACCTGCCAGTGGACCTGATCCCGAATTTCGCGGCGCGATTCAAGCGCGGCATCGGGGAGTTCGAACGCGCCGCATTGATGGTGGACGCCCGCGAGGGCGAGATGCTGCAGTTGCTGCCGAAGATTTACCGCCAGCTCCGCAAACAACACAACGTCACCCTGGTCTTTCTGGATGCCGGAGATGAGGCTTTGGTGCGGCGGTTCAGCGAAACGCGCCGGCCGCACCCGCTGGACCGCGGCGCCGGAGTGCGCGACGCGGTGCGCCGCGAACGGCAAATGATGGCGCCGGTGCGCAAGATGGCGGACGTGGTGCTGGATACCACCCGGTTCACCGTGCACGAGCTGCGCCAGTTCATCATTGAGCGATTCCTGCGGGCGGAGCGCCAGCCGCTGCTGGTGAGCGTGGTCAGCTTCGGGTTCCGCCACGGGGTGCCCCAGGATGCGGACCTGGTGTTCGACGTGCGCTTCCTGCCCAACCCGCACTTCATTCCGCGCTTCCGGCCGCTCAGCGGCGCGGACCCGCGTGTGGCCAGATTCATTCACTCGTTTCCGCAGACGCGGCGATTTCTGAAGCAGGTGACCGCGCTGTTGAAGTTCCTGCTGCCGTATTACATCCGGGAAGGGAAGAGCTATCTGACCATCGCGTTCGGGTGCACCGGGGGGCGGCATCGTTCGGTGGCCATGGCCGAGTCTGTGGCCCGGGCGCTGCACAAGGGCGGTCCCGCGGTTCGCGTGGCGCATCGCGACGTGAACCGTTCCGCGTCTTGACAATTCCGCGCCCGGCCCATAGCGTAAACTTCGTGTTTTTTTGCCGGCCCGGCGCTCAGGGGTGGCGACCGGCCCGCGCAGCCCCCGAATTTCGAGAGGAGCATTTTTCAGGTGGGATTTTTGCCCTCAACGGATCTCTCGCGCCTGCTGGGTTATCTGCGCCCGCACCGAGCGCGGATGACCGTGGCCATCAGTCTGATGTTCCTGGTGGGACTGGCCGAGGGGCTGGTGGCCCTGATGATCATCCCGGCGATGGACAAGGTGCTGGATCCGTCGCTCACGGATTCGCGGCTCTCGCTGGTGCGCATTCCGTTCACCCAGCGCACGTTGATGCTGAATTCGTTCTTCCCGCATTCGATTCACCACGTCTGGACGGTGTTCACGTTTTCGCTGCTGGTGCTCTTCATTTTCAAAGGCCTGGCGGAATTCCTGGCCATCTCCTGGATTCAGCTTTCGGGGCTTTCCGCGGTCACCGCGCTGCGCAACGCGGTGTACGCGCGCATCATCCGCCAGCCAGTGGGTTTTTTTGAAGACAACCCCACCGGGCGGCTGATGTCCACGGTGATCAGCGACGTGGAGCGGGTGCGCGGGGCGCTGGCGGAATGGCTGGCGGACTTTTTCCGGCTGACGTTTTCCCTGCTGGGCTGTGCCTCCGTGCTGTTCCTGATTGACTGGCGGCTGACGCTGATTTCCCTGGTGGTGCTGCCCCTGGTGCTCATTCCGGTGGCCAAATTCGGCAGGCGCATCCGCCATTCGGTGCAGCAGAGCCAGTCGCGGCTGGCGGACCTGACCCAGATCCTGCAGGAAACGGTGACCGGGAACCGCGTGGTGAAGGCCTTCGGCATGGAATCGTTCGAGATCGCCAAATTCCGGGAGACCGCGCGGCGCCTGCTTCGGGAAAACATGCGCTGGATCCGCGCCTGGGTGGGCAACGCGCCGTTGATGGAGCTGCTGGGGGCCGTGGTGTTGTGCGTGGCGCTGCTCTACGCGCGCGAGCGGATCAAGACCGGAGTGCTCA
>DATIYQ010000193.1:0-4644 GCA_035517515.1 Binatia bacterium | reverse complement strand
TGACCCTTGGATACCGCCGCTCCTTGCGCACCGCCGTGGCTAGCATGGGCGACCTCCCTTTCGGGCGAACCCCGAGAAGCAGAATTGCTCCCATTTTAGTGCCGGGCCGTTTCGCGCGGGCCGCAGCCGCCAAAAGCTGTGCCGTGTGGCCCATTGACCGGAAGGACAGGCGTCCTTCCGCTCTTTCGAACAGGTGGGCAGCGCTCGAGGCCAGGCCGGAATCGTGCGGCTTACTTCCCGCGCAGGCTTTGGGCGCTTCGATGGTTTGGTGCGCAGGGACCAGGTGAGAGGCAGGCAGGGGTCGCTGGGCGCAGCCCGGTCCCGCGAATTGGGCACCGCTCCCATATTAAATATTGCATATCGCCTTTCCGATGCGATATGCAGTACACATGAAATCCAGCCCGATCCGAAAATCCTCCCTCCGCGAGCAGGTCCATGCCTCGCTGCTCCGCCTGCTCCTGCAGAATCGCTGGGCGCCCGGCGGGCGCTTGAACGACTCTGCCCTGGCTGCGGAACTCGGTGTCAGCCGCACCCCCGTCCGCGAGGCCTTGATTCAACTCGAAGCGGAAGGTCTGGTGGCCTGCGATCCCAACCGCGGCTTCTACCTGCCGGCCCTGCGCCACGAGGAGGCCCAGGAAATCTATCCGCTCCTCTGGAGCCTGGAACAGCTGGCGGTGTACCTTACGCCTGCTCCCCCAGCCGAACTGCGCAAGCGCCTGGAACAAACCGTCGCGCGTCCCGCCGCTTCCGGTACCGCATCGGACATCGCGGCGGCGCTCAAACAGGACCGGGCCTGGCACCTCGCATTGGTGGAAGCAGGCACTAATTCGCGCTTGATTGCACTCCACAATCGCCTGGAAGCGAACTCTCGCCGCTACGCCGCCAGCCTTTCGCCGGACGCCGCGTTCGCCGAACGCTGCAGCCGCGAGCACGCGCAGATCATGGACGCCCTGGCCTCCGAGCAGCCCGCGCGGGCGCACGCGCTGCTCAAAATGCACTGGCGCGCGGAAATGGAGGCGGTGTTGAGCAGTCTAGCCGGCCAATCCGCCGCCCCGTCGCGCCCGGGGCGAAGCTCCCGCGCTGCCGCCGCCGGCCAACCGTAGAGCAGGCATTCCGGCCTGTTTCCAAGCCATGCCACCACGGCGGAATCCGCCAAGGTATGATCGAACCTTGGCGCTCAAAGCCCAGGAGCAGCCCATGCCGCACAACTTCACCGGTACCTGGATTGCGGATCTCTCCCGCAGCAAGTTTCGCGGCCTGGTTCCGCAATCGAGCACCATGCGCATCCGGCATGACGACCCGGAACTCGAAGCGGAGGTGGAGACCACCAAGCCCGACGGAATCGCCGACCGCGCGACGTTTCTGTGCCGCACCACGGGCGAGCCAGACCACACGCGGTTCAACGGAGAGCCTATGCGCGGCCTGGCCCGCTGGGAGGGACACGAATTGCTGATTGAAACCTGGATGCGAATCGGCCCGCGCGAACTGCACTTCCGTGATTTCTGGTGGCTCTCACCCGATGGCCGGACGCTGTTCATGGAACACCGCGAGGACGACCTGGCCGGGCAATTTGCGGTTCTGAACCGGGGCGAGTAGACGGACGGGGATCGGCCCGGGGCGCTGTCCTTCAGGTTCCTGAGGCCAGTTCCGCAAAGGGCAGATGCTGGCCGATGCCCTGGCGCACGGCTTCTTCATAGACCCGGGCGCCCACGCTGACATCTTCAATGGCGATCCCGTTGGACTTGAAGAGTGTGATCTGGCGGTCGTGGGTGCGTCCGGCGAGCTTGCCGGAGACCACGTCGGCCAGTTCGCGCACCGCGGCCCAGGCGTTGGCATCTTCCCCGAGCACGGAAATCAGGTCTCCCGACTCGAGCCGCGACTGCTCCCGGGAATCGGCCACGATGATCCCGCAGCGCTTGACGGCGTCCTCATCCAGTTCACGCTTGTGGGGAAAATTGGCGCCGATAGCGTTGATGTGGGCCTCCGGAGAGATCCACTCGCCGAAGACCACGGGAGTGGAAGAGCTGGTGGCGGTGACCACAATGTCCATTTCGCGCACTGCGGACTCCGCGTTGATCACCGGCACCACCTTAATCCCCAGGCGCAGCGACATTTCCCGGCAGAAGGCTTCGCAGCGCTCGGCATTGCGGCTGTAAACGCGCGCCTCCTCCAGCTTGCGGACCGCCGCGACCGCTTCCAGTTGGGTTTTCGCCTGCAGGCCGCTGCCCAGCAGGCCGCAGGTGCGGGAGTCTTCGCGGGCCATCAGCTTGGTGGCCGCCCCGCTGGCGGCGCCGGTGCGCATCTGGCCCAGGTAATCGGCCTCGAGCAGCGCCACCAGCTTGCCCGTTTCCGCCTTGAAGAGCGCGACCACAAATCGCAGCGCGCCGCCCTTGACGCTGGTGTAAATCTTCAGGCCGCAGTAGCCGGCCTCCAGGTCTGCCGCGGCCATGTAATGCATGTAGGACTGCGCCGGCATGAGCAGCCGGAGCCGCGGGTGCAGGATGGTCAGTCCGCGCCCGGCGCGACGGAAGGCGGTCTCCACGCCCTCCAGCGCCATGGGCATGGTCAGAATTCTGCGGACATCGGCTTCGGTGAGCAGACGCGCCATTGAGACCCCCGGGATCCCTGTGATCGGTCCAGTGGCCGGCAAGTTTACTTCAAGCAGAGAATCTGTACGCGGCCTTTCTGCTGCAAGACCAGCTTGTCTTCCCGGGCCAGCCAACCGATCGCCATGAGCACGGAGTCTGCGGGAGCCTTGATTTGTTTTTTCAGCGCCGCCAGGGTCAGCGGTCCCTTGGCGCTCAGGGTGTTCCAGACAAGTCCTGCGGTGTCCCCTACCTGTTCGAGGGAGTCCATGTCTCCTCCTTTGGAGAAGCCAGGCCGAAGCGACTCCGGCAGGATGATTTCACAGGGGGAGCGGCAAAAGCAATGCGCCGCAACTCTACGCCGAGGTTCCGTCCCGGCAATTCAACGCCCGGCGGGTTGTTTGAGGCCGGGATTATACATGGAGCCGTAGACCAGGAATTGGTCGACCGCGTCCTGGGGATAGCGCAGGGTGACGCGCATGACTTTTCCGTCCTGGCCGAGGCTGGCGGTCAATTGGGCATTGATCCCCGACCAGTACGCGGGGAGATCCAGCTTCCGGTAGCGCGCCACCACCTGATCCCGCACCGCAGGATCGAAGTGCACCCCATAGCGCTCCACCAGGGCTTTGATCGCCGCGTAATCGCCTTCCGCCTTGATGCGCATCAGTTCCGCGAGCAGCAGGCCCACCCCCTCGCGCATCTTGGCGTAGTCCTGCACCTCGATGTAGGTTTTTCCGTCGCGGTCGAACTGGCGGATCGAGCCCGGCACGCGCTCCTGGATGAAACGCACGATCAACTGCCGGTCGCGCTGGTGATCTTCCTCGATGGAATCGCCTTTCAGGATTCGGCGCAATTGCACCAGCGGCGCCCGCGCGGCGGAATCGTACATGGCCTTGGCCACTTCTTCCTGATTGCTCACCAGCCCGAGTTCCTTGAGTTTCGGGTCGCCCGCATTCCACAGCGCCATCAGGTCGGCGCGGGCCTCCTCCAGGGTGGAGAAGTATTCCTTCAGAAACGGCTGCGCGCCGTCTTTTACCCGGGGGCTCAATTTACCGGAGCCGTGCCCGATTACCTCATGGAGCGCGGTCATCAGGTCTTCGGCCTCGTCGCCATATTTCTCCGCGCGCTCGGCCACCTGGGGAGTCGGAGAGAACTCCCGGTCGGTCCCGCGGCCGGCCGCATCATTCAGGGCCCGGGTGCTGCCGGTGAACAGGAAGTTTTTCGTTCCGTACTTCTCGTGGATTTCGTTTTCGTTGGGCAGGTTGTCGCCGATGGTGGTCACACCGAAGTCGCCGTTCTCCGTCACCGTCTCCACCGCCTTCACCACCGGACGCTGAAACGTCTCCCGCTTGTATTTTGCGTCCCACGGCGCCTTTTGCTCGAAATAGTTGGCATTCTCCGCGAGCTTCAGCATGGAGCGGGTTACCGGCTCGTCCGTGATGCTCACGAAGCTCTGCATGCTGGCCTTCATGCCGTTGGCGTCGCGGTACACCTCGACGAACCCAATGGAGAAGTCCACGGTGTCGTCGTTCTGCACCCAGTCGGCGCCGAATTCGAGCCAGTCCGCTGCTTCCCCCGTCTGGAAATATCGGATCAGATCGCCGATGGCTTTGGCCTGCGCCGGCTCCGCCAGTGCCTTGGCCCGGGCCAGATACTCATTGGCGCGCTTCAGATACGTGGCGTACAGCCCCGGTGGAATCCGGCCGTCGGGAGTGCCCGCCCGGTAGACTTCCTCGCGCAGTTTTCCGTCGGGGCCTTTCATCACGCGCGAGTTCAGGGGGTAGTGACCGTGAAAATCCTTCAAGTCAGCCAGCGTCACGCCTTCATAAAACGTGTTGGAGCTGGACTGGATGATGTCCCGCCCTCCCAGGCCGCCCTTGGCAGTGAGCATGGGCTCAAACGCAGGATCGAAGAACGCGGCGCGCAACTGCTGCAATTCCTGCGTCAACTGCCCGGGCGTTTCGAGGGCCGGCAAATCCGCGTAGCCGGCGCGGAATGCGCCGTTCTTCTGCGCCGCCAGCGCCGCCTGCTTCAGCTCCTCCTCGCTGAATCCGGGAAG
>DATIYQ010000192.1:0-35702 GCA_035517515.1 Binatia bacterium | reverse complement strand
CGGCCTGCTGCCCATGGCCTTCAAACTGGAAACCGGCAGCGAAGCCTACGCCCCGCTGGCCCGAGTGATTATCGGCGGGCTGCTCACCTCCATTCTGCTGACCATCTTTGTGGTCCCGGCCGCCTACCTGCTCATGTACCGTCGCCGCGAAGCGCACCAAATTCTCGTACAGGAGTCGCACTGATGGGTCGGAATCCGCGGTTCGTTTTTCTGCTCGCTACCCTGTTCCTTGCCAGGCAGGCCACAGCACAAACACAGGCTGCGCCTCCCGGGGCGCCAGCGCCGGCCGCGCCCGCGGCTGTTCCGGCTCCGGGCACAAATGCTCCGGCGCCGCCCGGCGTCCAGACCCTCTCGCTGGCCGACGCAGAGAAAATCGCCGTCCAAAATCATCCGCAGATCCAGATCGCTGAGCATCGCGCGGCCTTCGCCAAGGCCCAGGTGCAGGAGGCGCAGTCCGCCTATTACCCGCAGGTCAGCGGGGCGTTGACCGGCGCCATCGCGGAAACCGACAGCCGCATCGCCGCCGGATACCTGAATAACCCGACGGTCTTCGACCGCTTTGCCACCGGCGCCACCGTCAACCAACTGGTCACCGATTTTGGACGTACCCAGGCTCTGGTGAAGAGCTATGACCAGCACGCGCGCGCGCAACAGGCGGGTATTGTCGTCTCCCGCGCCGACGTGCTCCTCCAACTCCACCAGGCCTTCTACGGCTCCCTGAAATCCAAGGCGCTGCTCGTCGTGGCCCAGGAGACGGTGAAAGACCGGAAACTCATCTCCGACCAGATCACCCTGATGCAGCAGAACCAGTTGAAATCCGGATTGGACGTGGCCTTCGCGAATGTGGATCTGGCTCAGGCGAGACTCCTGCTCATCCAGGCGCAGAATGATCTTCAGTCCTCCTATGCCCAGCTCTCCGTCGCTCTCGGTTACCGCGACCAGCGCTCTTTCGAGCTGGCGGAGTCTCCCCTGCCCCCGGCTCCTCCACCCGATTTTGTCCAGGTGCTCCAGGAAGCGTTCCAGAACCGTCCGGAACTGATTGGCCAGCGCTTTGAGGTGAATTCCGCGCACAATTATGCGGTGGCCGAAAGGGACCTGTGGTTTCCCACGCTGGGCGCCGCGGGGGCCGCGGGCGTCACCCCCGCGCACGAGGATGCCTTCAACGGCAGCCGCTATGCCGCGGCCGGATTCAATCTCAACATCCCGATCTTCAATGGGCATCTGTTCGGTTCCCTGCGCACCCAGGCCAATGAACAGTTCCGGGCCCAGCAACAGTTCCTGCGCGATCTCGAAGACCGCATCGCCCGCGATGTGCGCACCGCCTGGCTCAACGCCAATTCCGCCTTCCAGCGCCTTTCGGTCACCGAACAGCTCTTGAATGAGGCCAAGCTGGCGGAAGATTTGGCTGCCTCCCGTTACCGGATGGGACTGAGCTCCATCGTCGAGCTTTCCCAGGCCCAACTGAATCTCACCCAGGCGCAGCTCCAGGAAGCCAGCGCCAAATACGATTTCCAGACGCGCATCTCCGAATTGCAGTACCAGCAGGGCCTGCTGCGCTAGCCGGTTCCCGGAAGTGGGTGGCCGTGCGCGGCGCAACCGGGAGTTCCGCTGCGTCCCGCGAAATCCGGACCCGTTACACTCCCTGCACACCCCGCCGCCGGAGCCTTGAACCGGGCGGAGAGCGGAGTCAGCATCTGCGCAAGGAGCTTTGCTCACATGTCCATTTTCAAGCGCGGTATGCTTCCGCCGCGGCTGATCGCTGCGGCGTTTGTGCTCTTCCTCCTGCCGTCTGCCGTGCGTCCCCAGAATCGCGTGGCGCTGGTCGGCTCCGGCTCCAACGTGCCCAGTCCGCTCTATGCGGCCTGGACCGAAGAATTCAACAAAATCAACGCAGCCATTTCCGTCCGCTACCTCTCCAGGAGCACCATGGAGGGCATTGATGCGCTCGGCCGCGGCTCCGGCGACTTCGCCGCCGGCGAAGTGCCGCTCTCTGAAGAACAGAAGCATGGTGGGAAAGTGCAGCTCACTTCGATCCCCAGCGTCCTTATTGCCCTGGTGCCCGTCTACAACCTGCCGGGGAAACCCACACTGAACTTTTCCGGCAAACTGCTCTCGGAGATCTTTCTGGGCTCGGTCAAAAACTGGAAAGATGCTCGCATCGCCCGGTTGAACCCCGGCTCATCCCTCCCGGACCTGCCCATCAAGGTGGTGCATCGAACTTCCGGCAAGGGATCGAACTATATCTTCACGGATTTTCTCTCCAAGGCCGACCCGGAATGGAAGGCGAAAGTGGGAGTCAGTCCGTCGCCGGCATGGCCGGTGGGCGAAGAGGCCAACCGTGGCGAGGATATGATTTCCAAAGTGGCCGCCGATCCCGGAACCATTGGCTATGTGGAAGCAAGCTTCGCGCGGCACTCCAGTCTGGGCTACGCCGATGTCGAAAACGCCTCCGGCCAGTTTGTCCGCGCCACTCCGGCCTCCATCACGGCAAGCTGCGCGGCGGTCGAAAACGGCATGCGCGACGACTTCAACGTCTCCATGACCAACGGCCCCGGCAAAGACGCTTACCCGATTTCCAGTTTTACCTGGCTCTATTTGCCCGCTTCGGGAGTAAGCCCGGAACGCAGCAAGGCCTTGAAACTCTTCTTGAACTGGGCGCTCTCCGCCGGGCAGGAGGTAGCCCGTACGCAAGGTTATGCCACGCTGCCACCGGGAATTGTCTCCAAAGCCCTTGCCCGGGTGAACGCGCTTCCCTGAAGCGAGGTCAATTACGCGAGGCCGGAGGAGCGCACAGGCACTCCCCCGGCCTCTGCTTTTTGCTCAAAACGTGAAGATGGTCCCGAACTCATTCCTCCAGTCGTGATTCACCCGTGCGGGAATCCCGCCCACATTCACGGTGATCGGAATTCCAGGCGTCACTCCCGGTGTGGCTCCGGGCTTGGTGCCGGTGCGCGTGTCGTACCAGGTGACCTCATTCACGATCTCCGCCCATTTGTTGATCCGGTAGCGCAGAGAGACCGGAGCGTAATCAGTGCGGCGAAGGTTGTTGCCACCGGCGCGAATCACGTCCCGGTTGAAGGCGGAGTCCGTGCCGTAGGCCACGAATAACCGCCAGCCGGAGTTCAGCCCTTCCGGATTCGCTCCAAAGATCCGCGAGAGGGGGAAGCCCACCTGCACAAATCCGCCCTGTCCGCGGATCGGACGGTAGGGCGCTGCCACCGCCCCGTTGTTTTCGTTGACGAAGGAAATGGGATCGCCCGACAGCGAAAAAACTCCCTGGGCGATATTGGTGGTGCCCGTTGTGGTGCACGTGGGCGGATTCGTGCAGGTCACCAGAGTATTTGGGCCGGGGATCGCCAGGGCCGTCTTGCCCATCGTGTCCGCGAACGCGGAGTTCAAAATCCCCGCAAAGAAGAACCGCATGTCTCCTCCGCGAAAGTAGTTCCCCCACAACGTGAACCAGGGTGTGGGGAGCTGGACGCCCGCGGTAAAGATATTCTGCGGGATGCGCATGCTCAGGCCGGTCGGGTAATAGCATTGAATGCTGAATCCCCCCGCCGGTGCCGCTCCGCTGCAGGTCGGGGGTGCAGATTCTCCGGTGATCACCGCATCCGTGGCCAGGGTCAGCCCGCTGATGCCGATCTTGGGGATATTGGCCAGCGGAACGATTTCCTCGGCCTCGGCGTGGCTGCCGCTGAAGACGATTTCCGCGTTGGGCACGCCCTTCCATCTCTTGTTAATGGGAAAGTCAAAGACTACGCGCCCCTGGACGCCGGGCTGGCCGCTGGCTGCGCCCAGAATGGCTCCCTCCCGCCCTTGCTCCTGCTGGCCGGTGGCCACCACCCCTTGCGAGCCGAGTAGCGTGGCCGTGGTCGCATTATTCAGGTTGGAGTCCGCAAACGAGGCCCACACCAGCGCGAACTCCGGCTGGATCTTCAGGTCGCCGGCGTGAAACTGCAGGCCGGTCTTGATCTGCGGCAAGCGCTCGTAAATGCTGCCGAACGCCACGCCGTTGTTGGTGGATTCAATGTAGTCGGGGACGATCGAGCTGCCCACGAGCGTCCAATCCTGGCCGAACTCCGCGAACCACGGGACTTCGCCCAGTTTCGCGTCCATGCGCATCCACGCGTGGCGCAGGCTGGGCTGTGAGGAGCGGCTCGAGCTCACGTTGCGGTTGTTCACCACCGTGTAGTCGCCCTCGAAGTCGAACTCCAGCTTGCCGGTCAGCGTGATGCCAGGGCCATTCAGGGGCCAGAAGAAATTTGCGCCGATCCGCGAACTGCGCGCCTTGATGTGAAATTGCGAGCCGGAGTTCGGCCCGGTGTCGCCCTGCAGCAGCGGCAGTGGAAAATCGTTGCTGCCCACCACCGCTCCGCCGCTGTTCGTCGTGTCGTAGATGGCCGTGGCCTTCAGAAACCCATACACGTTCAGCATCGCCCCGCTCCCCAGTTTGAGGTCCGGGATGATGCCCTTTGGATCCCGCGGCACGCCGATGGGCAGTACGCGGGGCGGCGCGATTGCCGGGATCACTGAGGCATCGGCCGCGGTTCCGTCGCTGGGGTCGAGTCCCACCATCACCGGACTCGTCGGCCAGGCCGCGCCTTTGGGTTGCGCGGCCCCGCTTGTGCCCGCTGCGGCTGGCTCCACGGCTGCGGAGGTTGTGGCCCAGTGCGCCCCGGAAGCTCCCGTCGCTGCAGCCGGCGCTCCTGCCTGGGCCATCGGCGCCGCCGAATCGAACTCCTGCTGCGAGATCAATCCCTTGGAGAGAAAAATGTTCAGCATGCGGAGGTCGGCTTCCCACCGGGTGGGCGCCTGATTGATGCTCGCGGCTTCCTCCTGGGTCAAATATCCCTTGGCGAGAAACAACTGCACTACCGGGTCTGCCGCCGCTCGGGTCGCGTCCTGCTGCGCCCCGGCGGGAAGAGCCATCGCCGCAAGCGCGGCCATCATCACTGCAACACCAATCATCCTGCGCATCTCAAGCCTCCTTTTCCCGAATGAGGATGTGGAACGATCTGTTCATTCCGCTCCGCAAGGCAGCGGCTGGTCTCCAGCGCCACGAGCAGAGGCGGGCCCTCGGTGGGGGGTCTGCGGTGTGGAGGCCGGAGCCCGCCATCCGTCGTACTTGTGCTGGGAACCAGAAAAACAGGAAGACTTCCCTCTACGATCGACCTGTAAGGGGTGCAACTGCATTCCTCCCGGGCCGGCACGTGCCGGCCGCGCAGGCTTCTATACGATTCAAAACGATAAGTCAAATCGTATAAATACGATTCAGAAACGAGTCCCTCTCCAACCCCGGCGGTTTACCCAGGCCGCGCGGCCGCACCATCCCGGCCCGCCCGGGCCAGCGCTTGTAACAGAGGATTCACACGCCTCTCACAAAGGCTTCATGGCTCCCCACTAGTTTGCACCCTGCGTGCCGTGGGTTCCCGGACGTCCGGGTCTTGGACCGGGGTGGTGTCCGAAGCGCGAGTCAGTACGCCGGCACGAAGTACGAATCCGGAACTGTTCACCCGGGGATGAATTCTCCAAGGAGGGGGAATGCGTAAACTGGCACTTTCTATTTGCGCCTGGAGCTTGGCGGTTCCGCTGTGCGGCACCGTTTGGGCTGCGGGGAATTCCGGCGACGCGCCGGCGCCGGCGGAAAAAGAAAAGCCCGCGGCAACCACCGCGGCAAAGCCGGCAGAAATGGCTCAGCCGGCGGAAGCCGCTGCGGCCACGTCGGCACTCGCCGCCGAACTGGCGGAACTGAGATCGCTGTTGCGGTCGCAGGCGGAAGAGATCGAGGCCCAGCGCCACGAACTTGCCGAGATGAAGGCGCGGATGGCTGTCCCCGCCCCCGCGCCTGCGCCCGCGCCGGCTCCCGCCGCTTATGCGGTGATTGAGCCAGTCGCCCCAGCGGATAAGGTGACCGGCGGAGGATCGGTGATCGGCTCCTATGTGGACGCCGCCCCGCCGATGGACCAGGACAAAGAGTCTCCCTTGGCGATCCATTTCAAGGGCATCACCTTGACCCCGGGCGGGTTCGCCGCGGCTGAAACGGTCTACCGCAATCGCGCCACGGACTCGGACATCAACACCGCCTTCACCGCCGTGCCGTACTCCGGGTCCAACGAGAGCAAGATCTCGGAAGCCAACTTCAGCGGCCGCCAGTCGCGCATCGCCATGCTGATGGAAGGCAAACTCGCCACCGTCAAAATCGGCGGCTACTATGAGACTGACTTCCTCTCCGCTGGCGTGACATCCAACGACCGGCAGAGCAACAGCTATACCCTGCGCCAGCGGCAGTTCTGGGCCCAGGCCCGGTTTGACAGTGGCTGGATCATCACCGGCGGGCAGATGTGGAGCCTGGTGACGGAAACCCGTAAAGGCATGGACAACCGCACCGAGGCCACCCCGCTCACCATCGACGCACAGTACGTCGCGGGATTCAACTGGGCCCGCCAGTACGGCTTCCGTATCGTGAAGGGCTGGGAAAACAAGTACTGGGTGGGCTTCTCCGTTGAGGGCTCACAAGAAGTGGTCCCCACCTTCCATGGGAACGCGGCCAACTTCATTATTCAGAATACCGGGCAAGCGGCCGGACTCTTTAACAACACCACCAACTACACGCTGAATACCGCGCCGGACTTCGTCTTGAAGGCGGTTTTTGAGCCCACCGGCTGGGGCCATTGGGAAGTATTCGGGCTGCTGCGTGACTTCCGGGCGCGCGTCTTCCCCTGCATCGTCCCGGCAAATGTCACCCTGCCGACGGAATGCAACGGAGCCACCAGCACTCTCTTCGCCAACAATGACTCGCGCGTTGGCGGCGGCGTAGGCGGCGGTGTTCGCATCCCGCTCTTTAACAAGAAAGTGGACGTCGGCGTGAAGGGTCTTTACGGCGACGGCGTCAGCCGGTACGGCAGCACCGGGCTTCCGGACCTCGCCATCCGCCCGGTGGGCACGATCGCTCCGCTGCACGGGGGATCCGGTCTGGCCACAATCGAATGGCATGCCACGCCGAAACTGGACGTCTACGGCAACTGGGGCGGCGATTTCGTGAAGCGCGCCTTCTACCAGACGCTGGCCGGAACGGCCACGGTTCCTCCCGTCACCATCGGCTACGGCTCTCCATACTTCGTCAATTCCGGCTGCCAGGCGGTTCCAGAAGTGGCGCCGGCCACGGGCACTCCGAACAAGGCGGCCAACTGCACCGGAGACCTCCGCAACGTGCAAGAGAGTACCATCGGCTTCTGGCACCGCATCTACAAGGGTGACCGGGGCACCATGCAGTGGGGCTTGCAGTACTCCTACCTCAAGCTCACCGCATGGTCGGGCCTTGGGACTCCGGGCGTCGCCGGCGTGTTCCCGCAGTTCAATCCGCACGCCAACGACAACATGTTCTTTACCTCGTTCCGCTACTACCTGCCCTAGGCTGAAGGCAGGATCAGGCCCGGCGCGCATTCCGCACGGGCTACAGCTGGGCAGCCGCCACCACGGAGGCGGCTGCCCTTTTCTTTTGCCCGCACGGGAAGCGTGAAACAGGGCAGATGGTCTTTGCGTCCGGTGAGGCTCTGCTTGGCTCCTCGCAGGCCGGGGGATCACTGCATCGGTGGGGAAAGGGCGCGAACCCGCGGGGCGGAGTCCACCATCGCGCCCACAAAAAATTTGGGCCGGCGCCAGGGGAACGCCGGCCCGTACGGAGAGGCCAGAGGTGAGGTGCAGCGGCTCCCGGTGACCTTCAGAACCGCCGTAATGCTCGATTTGCGTTATACCGGGAAGCGATTACCTGCCGGTTGGCCCAATGTGAATTCTGTTTGAATGCTGGAGCCCCGGATCCGCCCGGTTTTCGCCCCCGGGCACGCCGATCTTGCTGAGAGGGAAGGTCCCTTTCCGGTACAGGCGAGGCAGGACGGCCGGAGCTGATCAGGCGGGCGTCTGCGGCTGCCTTGAGGCCTCCCGGGCCATCGTCTCCTCCTCCTTCTCGGCGGGGAAAACGGCCAAAGAGACATAGAAGCGCGACCCATGGCCCAGCTCACTCTCTACCCACAGGCGGCCCTGGTGAGCCTCCACGATGTGTTTGGCGATGGATAGCCCCAGGCCGGTGCCGCCAAGCTCCCGGGAGCGCGCCGCGTCCACCCGGTAAAAGCGCTCGAAAATGCGCTCCTGCTCCGTGCTGAGAATCCCAATGCCGGTGTCTTCCACGCAGAGCACCACCGCGCCGGGCTCCGCCGCCGCGCGCACGCAAATCGAGCCCGGTGGGGGCGTGTACTGGATGGCGTTTTCCAGCAGGTTCTTGAGCACCTCTTCCAGCCGCAGGGAATCGCCGCGGACGAAAGGCAAGTTTTCCGGGACTTCCCGGGAAATCTCCAGCCCGCGGGCGCGCGCTTTCAGCGACACCGCCTCGATACAGTGATCCACCAGTGCGGGCACGCTGACCGGCTCCAGGCGGAAGGTCATGCTTCCGCCCTCGATGGCGGAGAGCTTGAGCAAATCGTCGGTCAGGCGGCCCAACCGCGCGGCGTGGTCGCGGATGATGGCCAGAAACTTGAGATTTGCGTTGCGGTCATCCAGCGCCCCGCCCAGCAGCGTCTCCGCAAAGCCCTGAATGGTGGTGAGCGGGGTGCGCAGTTCGTGGGAGACATTGGCCACGAAATCGCGCCGCACACGCTCCAGTCGGCGGATCTCGGTCACATCATGCAGCACCAGCACGGCGCCGCGCGCCTCCCGGCCCTGTGGGGTCACCGGGGCCGCGGTCAGCGAGAAGGTGCGCGGGCGCACCGTTCCAAATTCCACTTCCGCCTGCATCTGGCCCTGGCCCGCGAGCGCCGCGTGCGCCGCCGCGATCAGGGCGGAGTGGCGCGCCACCTCCAGCAGCGGCCGCCCGGCGGCCGAGGCCTCCAGAGCGCCCACCGCCTCGGCAAACGCCTGGTTCGCGAAGAGGATGCGCTCCGCCGCGTCCACTACGGCCACACCTTCGGTCATGCCCGCGAGCACAGCCGCGGAGAAATCCCGTTCACTGGAAAGCCGGCTGAATTCCGCCCCCAGTCGGGCGGATGCGTCTGCCAACGCACGCGCCAGCGGCCCCACACCACTCGGAAAGAGAAAAGAAGCAACGGGCTGGAAATCTCCCGCGCCCAGGCGCTCGATCGCCTGCCGCAGGGTTTCAATCTCCCGGCGGGAGCGTAGATCGGCCTGCCGCCGCCAGACCACCGCGGCGACCAGCACCAGGATTCCGAGAAGCCACAGGAGGATATTCGGCACGGGCATGTGAAGTGTATCCCGGGAAGTGGCACGACCCTTCCGGTCTGAGCTGCGCCTGCCAACGCCGGGGTGGAGGCTCCCCTCCGTTTTCCGAGTTCAGGAGTCCGCGCCCGCTACTCCCCGCGCGCGTCAAAAATGTATCCCGCCCCGCGCACCGTCTTCAAGTACTCCGGTTTTTCCGGGTCCGCCTCCACCTTTTCACGCAGCCGGCGGATGTACACATCCACGCTGCGCGGGGTGACAAAGCGGTCCGTGCCCCATACGGCATCCAGCAGTTGGTCGCGGGTAAACACGCGGTCCGGACGCCGCGCCAGGAAATAAAGCAGCCGGAATTCCAGCGTGCTCAGCGCGATCGGTTTCCCCGCGCGCATCACCCGGTAAGAGGCCGGATCCACGTGCAGCCCGCGGCACTCCACGGCCTTTTCCGCGTCGCCCGCTGGTTCCGTGCGGCGCAGCAGCGCCTTGATGCGTGCCACCAGTTCGCGCGGGCTGAAGGGTTTGGTGACGTAATCATCCGCGCCCATCTCCAGGCCGACTACTCGGTCGGCCTCCTCCCCGCGCGCCGTGAGCATCAGAATGGGCAAACGGTTCAGTGTCTGGTCGCGCCGGATCTCGCGGCATACCTCCAGCCCCGGCAGCTTGGGCAGCATCAGGTCGAGCAGCACCAAGTCCGGCGGCGTGCGCCGCAGCGTCGAGAGCGCGGTCAGCCCGTCCGCGGCCACCGCCGTCTGGTAGCCTTCTTTTTCCAGGTTGTAACGGACCAATTCGACGATGTCTTTGTCGTCTTCTACGATCAGCACACGCCTCACTTCGGAATGTCCTCCCGGAACGAGGCCCGGGCGAGTGGGCCTTTCCCTGCGCTGAGTGTATAGCGGGGACAACAGCAGAGCGTCAACTATTTGAATGAAACGCAAAGGTTTATTGCTGCTGTCATGGCCCATTCACGGAATGTTCACAAGGGCCGGCGTGAACGGGGGGACCTGTTGACGGCGGGATTACCGGCCAGGGCCGGACGGCCGGAACCCCCAGGGCCGCCTACAATATCCCCGCCGGCTCATCCGTCTTCACAAGTGGATGAGGGAAACGGCGCAAGCAGCGCGCATGGCTTTGGACCAGGACCAGCGAATCTCCGAGGTCGTCCAGCGGGAAGGCGGGCGGCTGCGCAACTTCATCCGCCGGCGGGTAATGGACCCGCGGGACGCGGAAGACATTCAACAGGACGTTTTCTACGAACTGGTGGAAGCCAACCGCCTGCTGGTGCCCATCGAGCAGGTGACCGGCTGGCTCTTCCGGGTGGCGCGGAACCGCATCATTGATCTCTTCCGCAGGAAACGCCCGGTGAGCCTTGCAGATGCCGGCGGGACGAATGAAGAGGGCGAGCGGTTGCCGCTCGAAGACCTGCTGCCCAGCCCGGAGGCCGGCCCGGAGGCCCTCTACGCCCGCCAGGTGCTGCTGGAAGAACTGGAGGCTGCCATCCAGGAACTGCCGGAGGAGCAGCGCCAGGTGTTCGTGGGCCACGAGATCGAAGGGCGCAGCTTCAAACAGATGGCCGCGGAAACCGGAGTGAGCGTGAACACCCTGCTCTCGCGCAAACGGTACGCCGTGCTCCATCTCCGCGAGCGGCTGCAGGAAGCCTACGACGAGTTCATGAACTGGGAGGAACACACATGAGAAGGAAATGGTACCTGTTGGGCCCGATCGTCCTGGTGCTCGGCATCGTTTTCGCCGCGATTGGCGGCGGGATCGTGACGCTCTTGTGGAACTGGCTGCTGCCGCCGCTCTTCGGCATTCGCGCCGTTTCCTTCTGGCAGGCGCTGGGCCTGCTGGTGCTTTGCCGCATGCTCTTTGGGGGCTTCGGCGTGCGCGGCGCCGGGCGCTCCCGGGTGCGGGAGCGCATCAGGGAGCGCATGGATGAACGCTGGGGAGGCATTACGCCCCAGGAGCGAGAGGCCTGGCGCCAGCGCATGCGCGAGCGCTTTGGCTTCGGCCCGCCGCCGGGCGAAGGCCCGGAGAATCAAACCGGCCGTGGGTGAAACAACCTGAAGCTCCAATCGCTTGCCAATGGGTGAGCCATCGCCCTCACGGGCTGGCTTGCACAAATCTCTGCAGGCGCTTCCCGGTGTCTACCTCACCAGTGTAAATCGCGCCCGCTGCGTCCGCGGCAATCTGATGGACCCAGTGGAACTGCCCTGCGTTGCGACCGTTGCGCCCGAATTGGCCCAGAATTTTTCCGTCGGAGCGCTGGAGTATCCAGATAACGTTGTCCTGGCCGTCCGCGACGTAAAGAAACGACTGCGCGGCATCCGCTGAGAATGCCAGGTCCCAGGCCGATCCCTGTCCCAGAGTCTCCTTGCGCACGAAGAATTCCGAGATAAATTTTCCCGCTTTGGTGAACACCTGGATGCGGTTGTTGCTGCGGTCGCAAACGTACACCAGCCCGTCCGCGGAAAGATGCACGCAGTGGACGGGATTGCCGAACTGCTGTGCGGGCGCAGCGGCCGGGCTATACGCGCCCGAAGCCGCGTCCGTGGGCTTGTTGCCGTAAGCACCCCAGAAGCGCTTGATCGCGCCGGTTTCTGAATCGAAAACGATCACTCGCCGGTTTCCGTAGCCGTCGGCGATGTACGCCTCGTGCGCGGCCTCATCCACGTCAATGCCCGCGGGGCGGCCCAGTATATCCGTGCGCGCGCTGTCCATGGGATCGCTCGAAGGATGGCCGATCTGCAGCAGGAAGCGGCCGTCGTTCGAAAACTTGATTACCTGGCGGTCTGTGGGCGAGTTGCCCCCAATCCACACATTGCCGTTTTTCTCCACGTGAATGCCGTGCTCGGATTTGGGCCAGTCGTATCCCTGCCCCGGGCCGCCCCAGGCCTGGAGCAGCCTGCCAGAGGAATCGAATTCGAGCACCGGCTTGGCCGCAATGCAGCAGAGCGAGCGTGGGGGATCAGCCGCGGCGTCCAGTTCATCCGCGGTGAGCGAGCCGGGGCGCTCCAGCGCCCAAATGTGCCCGCGCGAGTCCACCGCGAGTCCCCCCACCTGGCCGAGCAGCCAATGATTCGGGAGTTCGAGCGGCCAGGAGGCGTCCACCCGGAATTGCGGGATGGGTGCCGTGCCGGCGAACATCGGTCCGGAATCTTCGGAACGATTGCCGAAAATCACCGCTGCGGCCAGCAGCAGAAGAAATGCGGCCATCCGGCGACGAGAAGGCGTGCCACTCACGGTGCGACCGCCGCGGAGGCGGCGCCAAAGATCTGGCCGGAGGAGTGTCCCTCGAGGAGCGCGACCACGTGGAGATGCTCGCGCTTCCAGCCGCGGTCGAGCGCGATCTTTACCTCCTGCGAGAAGCTTTTTCCCGGCTCGGCGCGGCCGGCGAAAAGGAGTTTCCGCACCACGGCGCGGTGCTCCAGGTGGCGCCCGGCATTTTCCCCCGCGCCCACGTTGGAGGAGAGCGCATCTTCGCTGACCGCGAGGAGCACGTCGGCCCGCTCCTGAATCCCGGCCGGAAAGCGTTCCACGCGGACGGAGGCGCTCACCGCCGGTGGCTCCGGGCCGGGCGCGAGCGAGAGGGCGAGCTCGGCTTGCGGCGCCTCCACGGCCGCGGAAATTGCCGCCGGGACGCGTGAGCGTGCGCTGCCGCTGAACTCGGTGCGGCCACCGACCACCATTTGCGGCGTGTACGGGCTGGGTATGCGGAAGTGGCGGGCGTACTCCTCCTGCCGTTCCGTGAAAATGGAAGAAGAGAACGGGTCGCGCCAGCCGTCGTGGTTCCAGTAATCCACGTGCTCTTCGAGGGCGATGATCTGCGCGCCGGCGAATGGCTGCTTCTCATCCAGTTCGGCAAGCAGCGCGTCCGCCGGAGGACAGCTCGAGCAGCCTTCCGAAGTGAATAATTCAACGATTACCGGGACGCGCGGGGACGCCGCGCGCGGCGTCGGCGGAGGAGCGGCGCGCAAGGCGAGCAGCAGAAGGACGCAGCCGGCGGTGAAGAGTGCGCGCATGGGTAGATTCCCGCGAACTCATTTTAGCGCATCGGGCGGAGAAACAAACGACCGGGTCGAGGCGCCCCAGCCGCCTTCAGGGCTTGCGAGCGGGCGCGGGCGCGGAGGAAAGGGGCGGGGCCGGATACTCCGGGAGCTTTTCCTTGGCCTGGTCCGCGCGCTTGACCACCAACTCGTCGAACAAAATGGACGGGCTGATGATGGTCCGCGGGGTGAGGCCCAGGCGGTTGCTCACCAGATAGTCGTTTCCGGCGGCCACCACATCGGAGCGCAGGCTGCGCGTGTCTAATTCCTGGAATTCTGCGCCGCGGACCAGTTCCTGATGTCCGTCACTGGTCCACAGCCGGTACAGCACGCGCGGGGAGAGGCGCGGGCCGAGTGTGTCCACGGAATAGCAGTACGGCCGTTCCTGCTGGCGGCACAGCTCCAGCAGCTTGGCCTCCAGCACCTGGCGGGAAACGGGCTGCGCCGGCCGCAGCAACAGCACGCCGATGGATGGTTCGGTTTGGCCGTTTTGCGCCAGCCGGCCGTGGCCGTTGGATTGCGGAAAACCGCGGATGGGGCGGCGTCCGATCAGATAGTTTTCCAGGATGCCTTTCTCGACCACGGTCACGGGCACGGCGCGCACGCCTTCATCATCCACCGGATAGCTTCCCACCAGACTCTTTCCTTCAAACTGCGTCAGTGTGGGGTCGTCCACCAGAGAGAAGAAATCCGGCAAAACGCGGCTGTGATAGCTGGCGGAAAAGGGGCCCAGCGTTCGCGACGAAACCGTGGGCTGCGGCTTGCGCGCCACCACATTGGCGGCAAGAAGAGTTTCCACCACGTCGTTCACGGCATCGGCGGAGAAGAGCACCGGCCCGCGATATTCCTCCTCCACGATCGGCGCCTTGCGCAGGTTCGTCAGCGTTTCCAGCATGGCCCGGGTATCCGCCTGAATCTTTTCCGCGGAGGGCAGCTCGCGGGGGTCCGCGAAGAGGTCTCCGGGGGAGCGTTCCAGCCGCATTCCATCCGCCGCCTGGGTGCCGCCGGTTTCTGATATCGAGTAGCTGGTCTTGCCGCTGCGCAGCACCGTGCCTTCCGTGTTGACGAAATACAGATTGTTGGCGGAAAAGCGCACCGACGCCCCAACGTTTTGAATCTCCGGAAACTCCCGATACAGGCGCGTGGCGGATTCCAGCAGTTCCCGCCACTTGCGGGCATCGAAATCCAGGCTGACCGTGGGCAGCAGGGAATGCACGGCGGGCTCGCGGCTGAAGTCGTCCACGGTCTGCTCGATGGCAAATCGCTTGTAGAGCCCCTGCTTTGCGGTCAATGCTTCGCCGGCGGCTTTGTAGGCGCTGTCCGTGGCCAGCCACAGCGCATGGCGCAGGGCCGGCACGTCGTCGTCAATGGAGACACTCGCGGCCTCGCCGGTGCCGGACTCGAAGTAACTGTCCATGTTGTAGTCGCCCACGCGCACCACCACGTGGGCAAAGCGGAAGCGGCCGCGGCGCTCGAACTCCGTGGCCCCGAAGCCCGCCTGCAACTGGTAATCGTCCGTATCCAGCACCCGGTACTCGATGTAAAACGGCGCGGGAACGTTGGCCATCTTCAGCTCGGCCTTGGAGCGGTCCAGTTCCTCTTGCATGGCCTGCAGCACAGGATCCGGGGATGGATCGGAGCCAGACAAAGCCGGGGAAGCAGAGGAACGAAGCGACGTGGAGGACACCGCCAGCAGCGGGATGCAAAAGAACGCAATCAGCAGCGCGCGCCGGGGCCTCATCGCGCCGCCCCGTGCGGCTTTGCGCTCGGCTGTCCCGCCGGCGCCGGCCCGGACTCAAATCCGGGCGGCGGCAGCAGCGGAGGACGATCGCGGGAGTGTTCCCGCTTCTGCACCTCGATCTCCGAAAACAACATCGCCGGCGCGGAGGCGGAAACCGGAACGCTGCCCGATTCGGCGCCACAGATCCCGTTGAACACATGCATGGCGTCGCCGGTCACCACGATGCGGTTCAGCGCGGCCAGCGGCGTGCCCACGATATCCACGCCGCGAACCAGTTCGTCCGGGCGCCCATCCGTGTACACGCGCCAGACAATCACCGGAAGAACCTGGAAGGCCTGGGGCACGCCGCGCTGGGTGAGCGTAAATCCGCCCTGCACGTCCTCGAAGTACAGACCGTAGGGCTTGTTCTGGCGCTTGGCCTCGTCAATCAACCGCTGGCGCAGCTCGGATTCCTTGACCGTGTTGGTCGAGGTGACAATCAGGTTGCCCTGGCGGCCCGTGGGCATCAGGCCCGGCTCGGCCCGGCCATGGCCGTTGGATAGGCTGAAGCCCTTGATGGGCATGCGCGACATCAGGAAGTTCCGCAGCACGCCGGCCTGGATCAGCTCCACGCGCTCGGCAGGCTGCCCTTCGTCGTCGAACGTGTAGGAGCCGCTCAGCCCAATCCCCGCCACCTGGGTTGTGGTCGGGTCGTCCACAACGGAAAGAAACGGAGGCACCACCTGCTGCCCCACTTTCTTGGTAAACGTCTGGCCCTCCTGCTCGTCCCGCTGCCGATGGCCCTCCAGGCGGTGGCCCAGCACTTCGTGGAAAAACACGGCTGCCGCGCGTCCGGAAAGCAGCGCGGGGCCGGCAAACGGTTCCGCCACCGGAGCCGCTCGCAGGGCGCGCAGGTCCGCGGCCATTTGATCTACGGCGGCGTGCACGGCGGTTTCCGTGGGCAGCGCGGATGCCTGGGACGCTTGCCAGGTCTCCACGCGCAGCAGTTCCATGCCGTCGTCCGCCCGGGTCATGGCCTCGATCACCAAACGGAGCAGGCGGCTTGGCTGGGCCAGGCGGCTGCCTTCCGTGGAAACGAAGCGGAAGCCCGAGCTTTGCGCCTGCAGAACCACTTCTGAGTCGTACACCTCGGGATAGCGGCGAAACCAGCCGGACTCGCGCCGCAGCCGCGCCTCCCAATCATGCACTTCCAAACCGGTGGGCAAAACGCGCGAATCCACCTTCACCTGCGGCGGCTCGGCGGAGAAATCCGGAGACTTGTCTTCCTCTTCGGAGCGGATCGCGGTCTCCGACTTCACCTTCAAATAAGCGGGCGCCGCCATGCGATACCCGCGATTGGTCAACCACCACAGGGAGCGCGCCAGCGCCCCGGAATCATCCTCCCGCGGCAGCGGTCCCTGGGTGATCCCCGACCGGCGATTCTGCCCGTGGGTATTATCGAGCTGCGGTGAGCCCACGCGCACGATGATCGCCGAGCGGCGCGTCCGGCTTGCCAGGGATGTAAGCAGCCCGCCGTATGAGGCCGCGATGGTGATCGAGTCGTTGTCGTACCCGGAATAGCTGAGGAAATAGGCTGGCGGATCCGCTTTGGAAAGGCTGGCCGACGCCCGGCTCAGTTCGGCATGCATGGTATCCAGCAGCGGCTCCGAAGGCGCAACCTCTGCGCCGGAAACCCCGGAGCTGGCCCCGGGATAGACGCTGCCCAAAACAGCAGCCAGCGGAACGCAGATCAGAATCCATCGTCGGGAGTTTTTCATGCCGTTCGAAGTTCGGCGAGCCGAAACGCCGGACGTGCGAGTATGCGTGAAAGGTTCGTGGAGGGCAAATCATTTCGGGAAGATGAACATGCGAGGAGTTCTCCGTAGCAACGCCCCGCCTCTTTCCTGCCACGGTACAACCTGCGGGTGCCATCGGGAATCGAAAACTTGAAGCCGGTGGATCCTGGCGCCACCGGTGGGTCTCGCGCCATGGGGGATTGAGGGGGCTATGCAGCAAGGCTCAACACCCGGCGTCACCGCCGGGCACCTGCTACGGGCTTGGGGCAACATCCTGCGCGGCAGCGCGCCGCTGCTCTCTATCGAGATCACTCGGGAATGTCCTTTGCAATGTCCCGGCTGTTACGCCTACGGCGCAGACCACCTGGGAGGTGGAGTGACCCTGCGCGAGTTGAGCGATCTGCGCGGGGAACGGTTGGTGCAGGGCGTGCTCGAACTGGTGCGGCGGCACCGGCCGCTGCACGTTTCGCTGGTGGGGGGCGAGCCGCTGGTGCGTCATCGCGAGCTCAGCCGCATTCTCCCCCAGCTCGCCGCCAGCGGCGTATTCACCATGGTGGTGACCAGCGCGGTGATTCCCATCCCCGGCGAATGGATGGGACTGCCGCGTCTCACCGTGGCCGTTTCCGTGGATGGGCTTCCCGAAGACCACGACGTGCGCCGCGCTCCGGCTACCTATGAGCGCATTTTGAAGAACATCCAGGGGCGCCGCGTGAACATCCACTGGACCATCACCCGCGCCGCCGCGCGCCGCCCGGACTACGCCGAGCGCTACATCCGTTTCTGGAACGAACGGCCAGAGGTGGATCGCATCTGGGTGAGCCTGTACACGCCGCAAGTGGGAGAATCCGCGCCGGAGATTTTGCTCCCGGAAGACCGCTTGGCGGTGGTGGAGCAACTCGCTCCCCTGCGCGCCAGGTATCCCAAGTTCCTTTTCAATCCCCTGATCGGGAGGGCCTTTCTTGAGCCCCCTGCCAATCCGGGCGGCTGCCTGTTCGCGAAATTCTCCATCAATTACTCCGCGGATTTCCGCACGCAAGTGGAACCATGCGTATTTGGCGGCCGGCCGGATTGCAACCAGTGCGGCTGTGCCATCAGCAGCGGCTTGCACGGATTGCGTGAAGTGCGTGTGGCCGGTCCCATCACCATCGGACACCTGGCTCGGGGGTCGGTGGCGATCGGCGGGTTGGTGAACCGGCTGCGGCCGGCGCGCGGGAAGCCCGCTCGTTGGGGGGACGGCGCGGAGTCAGGCCGCAACGCCGATTTGGTGCAAATCGAATCCTGACTTGGTCGCGGTACTGCAACCCTTCACCCGCTACGCGGACCCAGTACGTTTCCGCACCGCCTCTGCTTCGCAGCGCGCCGCCGGCTGCGCCCTTACTTGGGAGCGGAAATGGCGCCGAGCTTCGCCAGTTCGCGTTTGAACAGCGGATTCTCCGGAAACTCGGAAACCAGATTGGCCAGCAGCGCCTGGGCGCGTTGCGGACGCTTTTCCCGCAGACTGGTGAGCGCCAGCAGAAGTTGCGCGTAAGGCTGAAGATAATGCCCGGAGGCAACCGCAAGCTCGAGTTGATGCATGCCCACGGATTTGTCCCCGTGCACACCGCCCATGCGCAGGAAAAATCGCTTGTACGCGGGAAGACACGCCAGAATGTAGTTCGAGACCCCCAGGGCCACATAGGCGTCTCCAGCACCTGAATCCACGGCCAGCAGGCGGTGCGCAAAATCCTCCGATTGCCCGAGCAGGTGCAACGTCGCGAGCTGTTTCTTTTCAATCAGGCTGGCATAATCCGCCAGCATGCCGTTGGTCATGGTCAGGGCCAGCAAGCCCTGCACGTCGCGAGCATCGCGGGCCAACCGGTCCTGGCCAACCTTCTGCGCGCGGTCCACGGCGTTGTGAAACGCTGCGCCCAGCTCTTTGTCCGGCTCTCCCGCAATTCCTCCCAGCAGGCGCTTGTCATCCAGAAAAAATTCGGAAGTCAGAATGCCCTGCCGGTAAAACTCCTGGAAAAGATAGCTGGCCGCCTCTGAGGAATAGCCCAGCGGATCCTCGGGATTCTGCTTCTCCCAGGCGGTGAACTCCGCCCGAGCCTCCGAAAACCTGAGCTGATACATGAAACGGAATCCCGCATCCACCGGGGTGACCGGATTGGAAACCCAGAAGGTCTGGGCGCTGGCGCCGGCGGGGCCCGCAGCTCCATTTGACGCAGCGGGCGGCGCTGCCGTCTGCGCGGGTGCCGTCTGCGCGCCGGCGGTCCCGGGCGGAAGACTCCCGGCGGCCAGCAATGCCGGCACCAGCAGCGCTGCCAGAGGAAGTCGCGCGTGCTTCATTCCGGACCTCGAAAAGCCAGCACGGCGTTCAGACCACCGAAGGCAAACGAGTTCGACAGGGCATGCTCCACCCGCAGCGCACGCGCGCGGTTGGGAATCACGTCCAGATCGCATTCCGGATCCGGCGCCGTGTAGTTTGCCGTGGGCGGGAGCACTCCATCGCGCAGGGCCAAAACCGCGGCCACCGCTTCGATCGCCCCGGTCGCGCCCAGGGCATGTCCGTGCATGGATTTTGTGGAGCTGACCGCCAGCCGGTCCGCGTGCGCGCCAAAAGTCTGGCGGATGGCCCGGGTTTCCGTGGAGTCATTTCCCGGCGTCCCGGTGCCATGGGCGTTGATGTAACCCACCGCCTCCGGCGACAGCCCGGCGTCTCGCAGCGCGGCGGAGATGGCCAGGGCCGCCCCATCCGCGCTTGGCTGGGTGATGTGGTGCGCGTCGGAAGACATTCCGAATCCGATGATCTCTCCGTGCACTCGGGCACCTCGCGCGCGCGCGGCCTCCAGTGGCTCCAGAACCAGGATGGCCGCGCCCTCACCCAGCACCATGCCGCTGCGTCCCAGGGAAAAGGGCCGGCACGTGTCCGGAGAAATCACTCGCATCGCCTCCCAGGCTTTGAGCAGGCCCAGGCTGAACGGCGCCTCGCTGCCCCCGGCCAGAGCCAGTGGAGCGGCCCCGCTGCGCACCATCTGGAACGCCAGGCCGATGGCATGCGCGGAGGAAGAACAGGCCGAAGAAACCGTAAACGCCGGACCGCGGATTCCGAATTCCATGGAGAGCATGCTGGCCCCCGCATTGGCCATGGTGCGAGGAATGGTGAGCGGGTGGACGCGGTTTTTTCCTTGCCGGTACAGCGTCTCGAACTCCGCATCCTCGCTGGTTTGTCCTCCCAGACAGCAGCCGGTGACGATGGCCGTGGAGTCGCGCAGCGCTCCGCAGAAATCCGCTCCCGCGTCCTTCACCGCCTCGCGAGCCGCCACCACCGCGAACTGCGCAAACCGGTCCAGCAGACCCAGGCGGCCGGGGTCGAAGTGTGCGGCTGGATCGAAGCTGCGTACCTCCGCCGCCTGGGAGAATCGCAGCAGCGCGGGATCCACGGCTTCCAACCGGCTGATGCCCGGGCGGCCTTCCCTCATCTGCGGCCAGGCTTCGGAGACGTTCAGCCCTTGCGCGCACAGCAAGCCCAGGCCGGTGACGGCCACGCGGCAGTGCGATCTCGAGTGCGCGGGCAAGGCCAGAGGTCAGTCGGTCCCGCCGAGCGGGGCCGCGGCGGGTCCGGGAGCGGCCAGCGTGTTCTCAATGGCTTCCACTATCTGGCGGACGGTGCGCAGGGAGCGGACGACGTCGTCCGGCAAAGTCAGGTGAAAATGCTCCTCCAGTTCGAAGAGCAGGGTGATGGTATCCAAAGAATCCACCCGCAAGTCCGCGAGCGCGCTGTCCAGCGAGATGCTCTCGCGCGGTACGTGCTTCACCGCGGCCAGTGCCGAAAACACCTTGTCGGCCACCCTCTCGGACATGGCTTCCACCCCTCCCACCGAACTCCCGCCCGCCCGCGTCCGGCGCCAGGACGCCCCCGTTTCCCGGCTGGCGGCAAGGAAGGATAACCGGGTTCACCGCGAATGGGAAGATTGGACTCAGCGGCTCGGGCCACTTATGATAACGGCCACCAGCGAACTCTGGCGCATCGGCCGGGCAACCTACCCAGAAAGGATGCTCTCGGGAGCGGCGCAGATGCCCCGGACGGAGTAGAATTCAAGGTCGCTTGAGGAGTCGAGCCGCGTCCCGCCTGCCGGGCGCGGGCCATCGAGCCAGTGAAGACAGCCTCTCCATCTCCCAGACAACCGGAAGTGAATGGTAGCGGAGCCATCATCGCCGCCACCGCCACCGCGCTCCCCCCTCACGAACTGACGCGCGAAAGCGTGAAATATTATCTGGACAAGGTTTTCCCGTTGCAGGGCGTGCGCCTGGACGCCATGCAAGCCATCGTCGAGAATTCGCAGATTGACCGCAGGTTTTGCATTCATCCGGTGGAATACATTGTCGAGCCGCGCTCCCTCGAAGAGTTGAGCCGCGACTACATCGAGCACTCCGTGGAGTTGGGGCAGCGCGTGGCCCAAGACTGCCTGGCCCGCGCCGGCCGCGGCCCCCGGGACGTGGACCTGCTGATCACCGTCTCCTGCACCGGGTTCATGATTCCCTCTCTGGACGCGCACCTGATCAACCGCATGGGTTTTCGCTGCGACGTGCGGCGCCTGCCGGTCACGGAATTGGGTTGCGCCGCGGGCGCAGCCGCGCTCGCGCGGTCTTGGGAGTTCCTGCAGGGATTTCCGGAGGCTACCGCCCTGATCATTTCCGTGGAGCTGCCCAGCCTCACCTTTCAACGCCGCGACGTTTCCCAGGCCAACCTGATTTCCAGCATTCTCTTCGGCGACGGCGCAGCCGCCGCGCTGGTCACCGGGAACGGAGCGGCGGGACCCCGGCTGGTGGACGCGCGGAGCTACACCTTCCCCGATTCACTGGGGGCCATGGGCTTCGACCTGAAAAACTCCGGCTTCCACATTGTCTTGTCCAAGGATATTCCAGACCTGATCCGCAGCAAGGTGAAGGACCTGGTCACTTCGTTTCTGGCCAAGCACGGACTGCGGCGGGAAGATATGGCCGCGTTTGTGCTGCACCCCGGCGGGCAAAAGCTGCTGCACTATGTGCAGGAGGAATTGGGCCTCGAGAAGCGCTTGACCCAGCCCTCCTGGGACGTGCTGCGGGAATTCGGAAATCTTTCCAGCGCTTCCGTGCTCTTCGTGCTCCACGAATGGCTGACCAAGCGTTCCTTCTCCCCCGGCGACCATGCCCTGCTGGCTGCGTTCGGTCCCGGCTTCACCGCAGAATTGCTGTTGGCGCAATGGAGCTAAGCCGCTTTGCCTACCTGATTCTGCTTGGCGCGGTGGCCGTGCTGCGCCTGTTGGAACTGGGCATCTCCAGGCGCAATCAGCGGCGGCTCGTGGCCCAGGGTGCGCGCAGAGCCGCAGACCCGCGCTTCCCGGCAATGGTGGCGCTGCACACGGCAGTGCTGGCGGGCGCGGCCGCGGAGGTGGTGCTGCTTCGCCGGCCGCTCATCCCCCTGCTCGCCGCGCCCATGACCGCCTTGTTCCTCGCCGCCAATGGCCTGCGCTGGTGGGTCATCCGCACCCTGGGGACTCATTGGAATGTCCAGGTGATGGATTCCGCAAGCCTGGGGGTGATTTCCAGCGGCCCTTACCGCTGGGTGCGCCACCCGAACTATTCCGCGGTCTTCGTCGAGATGTTTTCGCTGCCGCTGATCCATACCGCCTGGATTACGGCTGCCCTGGGCAGCGCGCTGCACGCCTGGGTCTTGCGCGGGCGCATCGCCGCCGAAGAGCGCGTCCTGCTGGCGGAACCGGCCTATCGCGCGGCCATGGCCTCGAAACCCCGCTTCCTGCCTCATTTGTTCTGATCAAAGGACCGTCCGGCCACCCCCGCTGGCGAAGCACAGGTCTTCTCTCCCCCAATGGATATTGCCCGTGCCACGCGCAGGTGGCCGCGAACCGGGCAATCATCCGGTTGCGTCGCACGAACGGTTACTCTTTGGCGTCTGGGACTTGCGGCCTATGTCGGAAGGACCGGTCAGCCGGGAGCATGACGCCAAAGGACCGCTGTGCCTCCGCTGATCGGAGCCAGACAGGTGACTGGCGCGGATAGCCGCGGGGCATTACGGAGGACGCTTCCATGCTGATTCCCATCGGGCATGAGAACCTGCGCGGGCGGCGCTGGCCGTATATCTCCGCGGCGATCATTGCACTGAACGTCCTGGCCTTCCTGGGGACCCACTGGACGCTGGAGGCGGAATCCCGGCGTGTGGGAGAAATTCGCAGCCACATTCTGATTCTGGCCGGAGCGCATCCGGACTTGAGGATGAGCGAGGAGGCGCAGTCGTTCGTCCAGAACTTCGAGCAGAACAATCCGCAGCTCGCCGAAAAGCTGCGCTCCCCCAGCCGGGAGATTGAGGACGCCTGGGATGCCCGCATGCGCATGGTGGAAGATCCCGGTGAGCTGCAGCTCGATATGGACACGCTGTGCCAGCAGTACGCCGATGAACAGAACTCTTCCATGCTTCGGAACTATGCCTACGTCCCGGCGGCGCCCCGCCCCATCTCCTATCTCACCAGCCTGTTTCTCCACGCTGGGTGGCTGCACCTGATCTTCAATATGTGGTTTCTCTGGCTGGCCGGAACCATTCTGGAGGACACCTGGGGCCGGGTCATCTACCCGGCGTTCTATCTGCTCTGCGGCCTGCTGGCCACCGTGGCCCACGGCATGGTCAACGCAGGCAGCCTGACTCCCGCGCTCGGGGCCTCTGGCGCCATCGCCGGCTTGATGGGCGCCTTCCTGGTGCGCTTTCCGAAAACGAAGATCCGCATGATGTGGATGTTCCTGCTCGGGTTCCGCATTTGGCGCTACAAATTTAGCGCCCCCGCGTTTGCGCTATTGCCCCTGTGGCTCGCCCAGGAGTTCCTCTCCGGCGTCTTCACCGCAGCCTCCGGCGGAGTGGCCCACTGGGCCCACATCGGTGGATTTGTTGCCGGGGCGCTTCTGGCCCTGGCCCTGCGCTACACCGGTCTCGAACAGAAAGCGGATCAAGCCATCGAAGCCAAAGTCACCTGGACGGCGGAAGAAAACCTGTTGGCGGCCACCGACGCCCTGGATCAGAACGATCTGGACGGCGCCTTGGACGCGTTGAAAATGCACCTGGCACAAAAACCCGACGACGCCGAAGCCCAAAACCTGTTGCTGAATGTCTATTGGAAGAAACAGGATATGACCGCGTATCGCGACCAACTGGCCACGGTGTGCCGCGCCTACGTGAATGCCCGGCAAATGGACCAGGCCTGGGAACGCTACCAGGATTACGTGAAGGCGGGCGGCCAAAGACTGCACAAGGCCGTGTGGATGGAATTGTGTCGCTATCTGGAAAGCCGCCAGGACTGGGAGCGCGCGGCCAACGAATACCAACGAGTCGCTCGCGCCTACCCCAATGACCGCGTCTCCGTGACCGCGCTGGTGGCCGCCGCCGGAATCTGCGGTAAACACCTCGACCGGATGGACGAGGCGGTGCGGCTCTACCAGCAGGCCCAGGCCTCCTCCGCTCCCCACGCGGACCTCGATGCCACCATCCGCGCGGGACTCGCCGCGCTTCACGCGGCTGCGGCCGCGCATTAGGCTCCGCCAACCGGCCGGCTACTTTTCGCCCAGGAGACTCACGGCCTCGAAATCTATGCCCGGGCGGCCATCCCGCGGCTGGACGAGTTTCTGCATGCGGTCCCAACGGGTGCGGACCTCCGGCGGCGCATGGTCCGGAATCTCCGCGCTTTTCCAGGTGAACAATTCGATGTACCTCACCCCGCCTCCCGGGTCCGTGGCGCGGGCGAGCACGTAGGGGGATTCATCCACTAAGTCGAGCCGGCGAAGCGTGGCGCGCGTCTGGTGAATCACTTCGAGCAGCGCGGCCTCCTGGCCGGGCTGCGGGCGGAACGTGGCAATGACGGTTTCGGGCTCGTCGCTGGAGGCCGCCGCCGGCCGCCGAAGAGGCCACACCAGGGCCACGCAGGCGGCGCAAACTGCCCAGAGGACGGTCGGCCGAATGGGAATTCTCATGGGATCACCTCCGGCGGAAATCCTGCACCGCGCCTGGTTCGCGCGCTTCTCGAATCTTGCTATTTTTACGTTCCGGCTAGTGCACCACAGGGAACTCGATCGCGCTGGGGTGCGCGGCGTCGTGCACTACGGCGATGTGCGCGGTGCGCGCGTCCTTGGCGGTTTCCCGGGTCACGTCGCCGCCGGAATTGTAGTTTTTCTCAACATTCATGGAGTTGGGGCAGGAAATCACCAGGCGCAGGCGGCTGCCCTTGGCAATGCGGCGGGAAAACCAGGTGAAGTCGTCGAACACGTAGCCCACCGTCTCACCCACCGGCACCGGCTTGGCCGTGCGCAGCGACTCGCGGTACCGCGCGCGCATCACGCCGGAGGTCAGCCCGATGCTGGTGCCATCCGGCTGAATCTCATAAACATCCGCTTCCAGGTCCGTATCCGGCACGTCCATGGCCAGCCAGACGGTCAGTTTCACGTAGCCGCTCACTTCCGTGTCTTCCGCGAACGGCTCGGTGTGATAGACCGCGCCATTCCCGAATAAATTCAGTGCGCTGCGCTGGCTGAGCACCGGTTTCTCCTCCTCGGTGCGTTCCAGGGCCCCGTAGCGCGTGTCCAGCGGATCATAGACGTAATGGTCCGCGGCCGCGCCGGCCGGCTTCTCCGCGCTCAGCGTGCCGGAATGAAAGGCATCCGCGGCCGTTCCGCTCGAGCCGAGATACAGCACGCGCCGCTCGGAGGCAATCCCTTCGAGTGTGTCCGCGTATTTCCATGCTTCGGCGCCGGTCACGTAATAGGCCACGCGCTTTTTCAGGAACTCCGGCTTGGGCCCCGCCTTCATCGTCCAGTCGTACCACTGACGGTGCAGGTCATTCAGGTCCAGCACGCTGGCGGGCCCGAATTTCAGTCCGCCGACTTCTGCCTTGGGGGTGCGCGTGCCCGCGTGGTCCCACGGTCCGATGATCAGGTAATGATTCGCCACCGCTTCCGCAGCTCCGTAGCGCATGTGGCGCTGGTAATAAGTCATTGCGCCCGGCTGGTCGCCGTCGTAATCGCCGGTGATGGTCAGGATGGGAATGCGAAACTGGCGGTAGTTGGCTTCCGTCGGAACCATAGCGTCGTAGTACGCATCCGGCGTGGCATGGTCCAGCCATTTCTGGAAAATGGGAGAGGGATTGCCCACCAACTGGTCCAGTTCGCGGAACGGCAGATGGCGCGCGTAAAGCTCGTAGAATTTCTCCATCCAGAACGACGAGGCCGCGAAGAGCTGCGGATTCCCGGTAACGCCGCTGGTAAAGGAGAGCCACTGCATCAGGTACGGGCCGAGCAGGTTTGCGTTCATCGGGAAATCCACGCCGGGATGCGCGGCCGCGGCCGGCACGATGGTGGCCAGGTGCGGCGGAAATTCCTTTGCCGTGCTCCACTGGTCGAATCCGGCGTAAGACCCTCCCCACATGGCCACCTTTCCATTGCACCAGGGTTGTGTGGCCAGCCACTCCACCACGTCGTGGCCGTCACGGCCTTCGTTGGCAAACGGCTCAAAGGCCCCGCCGGAATTGCCTCGACCGCGCACATCCACCAGCGCGTAAACGTATCCATGTCGCGCAAAGTACAGCGCGCGGTCCGTATAGGAATCGCCGATGTACGGCGTCAGCGTGAAGATTACCGGGAGCGGATCCTTTTGCTCCTCGGGTCTGAAAACGGTGGCGTTCAATTTCACCCCGTCGCGCAGCGGAATCTTTACGCCCCACAGCATCTGGACGCCCGGGGCGGCGTCTTTTGCCTCCATGGGTTGCTGGGCAAAAACGGACCACGGCGCCAGCGCCAACGACAGGGCTGCGGCGGCCAGCCGCCTCCTGCAGAAAGAAAAGAAGTCCATGGATTTTGCCCCTCCTCGAACGCAGTGCATCAGGATAAGTCCGGCTCAGCCTGGCGGACCAGCGCCGCCGGACTCAGTTCGGCACAGGAACGATACCCGGAGAGTGCGAGGGTGAGGTCGAAATCCGCCAGAAAATTCTGCACCACTTCGCGCACTCCTTCCTCTCCCGCGATGGCCAGCCCATAGACATAGAGGCGGCCAAGCAGCACGGCGCGCGCCCCCAGGGCCAGCGCCTTGAAGGCGTCGGCGCCCTGGCGGATGCCGCTGTCGAACAACACCGGAATTTTCCCGCGCACCGCGTCCACCACCTTGGGCAGCGCCTCGAGTGCGCCGATGGCTCCGTCCACCTGGCGCCCGCCGTGATTGGAAACGATGATGCCGTCTACGCCGCACTCTACGGCTTTCGCGGCATCTTCCGCGTGCACGATTCCCTTGAGCAGGATCGGCAGTCGGGTGTGCCGGCGAAGGAACGGCAGATCCTTCCAGTTCAGGGCGCTATGGCCGAAAATCGTGCCCCACAGTCGAATCGCGGCCACCGGGTCCTGCTCCGGCGGAGCCACCAAACGGCTGCGAAACACAGGATCACTGAAGAAACAAGCTACGCCCTCGCCCTGGAAGAACGGCAGATAAGCGCGGTCCAGGTCGCGCGGGCGCCAGCCCAGGATGGTGGTATCCAGCGTGACCACCACGGCGGAATAACCGGCGCGTTCGGCCCGGCCCACCATGCTCGCCGCGATTTCTTGGTCGCGGCTCCAGTAAAGCTGGTACCAGCGCGGGGCCGGACCCATCGCCTGCGCCACCTGCTCGATGGTGCGCGAAGCGGCCGTGCTGTAAACAAACGGCACGCCCAGCGAGGCCGCGGCCCGGGCAGAGGCCAGCTCCGCTTCCGCATGCACAATACTCTGCACCCCCACCGGACCGAGCAGGACAGGCGCGGGAAGCCGCAGTCCCAACAACTCGATTCCCAAATCGCGCTGCGATACGTCACGCAACATGCGCGGCACAATTCGCCACTGGCGAAATGCATGGCGATTGGCGCGCATGGTGTCTTCAGAACCCGCGCCTCCGGCCACGTAGTCCCACGCCGCCGGCGGCAGCGCCAGCCGCGCGCGCTCCTCGAGATGCAAGAGGGAGATGGGAACCGCGGAGCGATGGCCCGTCAGCCCCCGGAGGTAGATCTGCGTCTGGTGCTGCATGCCATCGAAGCTGGGCTCAGGAAGTTGACTCACGGCTCGGACCTCGCTGCGGGTGTGGCCTTCGGCGCGGCAGGAATTCTACCCCGGAAATGGAACGCGGCAACCACAGCACGGGAATCCAGGAGAAAACTCGACGGTCGCTACATTTTGCGGGTTTCGGGAGTGTAGTGCGCGGTCAGGTAGTTGAGAATGACCGTCTGGTCCGCTTCGGGAATCTCGCTTCCGTAGGTTTTCACCATTTTGGTGACTTCCGCTGCCCACTGCTCGCGGGAAAGCGGCGGCTGCATGAGGATGTACCGCGGGCTGTGGCAGGCATTACAGTAGGAAGTGACCAGGCTCTTCCCTTCCCCTTCCGGAAACTCCGGCCAGTAGAGCGGGTAGCTGCCGATGGAATACTTCGCGTCGTCGGTCTGCGCCCGGCGCGCGGCAGGCTGGGCGAGCGCGCCCAAATTGCGCTGCGTGTAGTCTCCGCGCTCCGATTGGGCCAGGAGCAGCGTGGCCGCAGAAAAGATGAGCGCGGCGGTGGCCCAAGATTGGCCTGAGAATCGCTTCATTGTGCGGCCCCCACGGTGATTTTCTGCCGCTCGATGCGGTTCCACAAATACCCGCCCGGATTCCACACCCCGTCCTCCGGCTGCACGTTGCCCTTCTCGTCGGTGGCGCGCACGGCAAGCGTGTGCATTCCGCGGCGCCCGGGCGTCCAGGCAAATTCCCAGGTGCGAAAACTGTACGCGCCCAGATCCTCTCCCAGCCGCGCCGCCGCCCACGAGCGGCCGTCATCGGAGGAGACTTCCACCTTGCTGACCCGGCCGTAGCCGCTGAAAGCGATGCCCCGCAGGGTGTTGGGTAGCCCGGCAGGCACCTTTTCATCCGGCTCCGGAGTGATGATGAAAGAGCGCACCGGCATGCGGCCAATGGGAACGGTCTTCACGCTTCCGGCTTTCACCGCCTCCGGACTGGTCGTCCCGCGCGGCGTATCGGGAATTCGGTAGGCGGCCTTCATCCAGAAATTTTCGTCCGGCTTCTCCAGCACCCGGATGCTGGCGAGGCTCTTCACCCAATAGGTGGCGAAATATCCGGGAACCACCACGCGCAGCGGAAACCCGTTGAGCAGCGGCAGCGGTTCGCCGTTCATTTCCCAGGCCAGCAGGCACTCATCCAAAACCGGGTTGGAAAGGTCCAGCGATTTCAGGAAGGAGTGCGAGCCCAGGCCCTCCGCCCCGGGCCCCTGATCCAGCCCCTGGAATTGCACCTGTACGGAACCGGGCTTCACTCCCGCGGCCTGCAAGACCTCGGCCAGGCGCACTCCGGTCCACTGCGCATTGCCCATCGCTCCATTGCCCCACTGGCCGCCCGGCACGCGTGGCTGGAAATAGCTGCGGCTGTTGCCGGAGCACTGGTTGACCGCGGCGAAAGAGGTGTGATGGAAACGCGAAAGCAGCTCCGGGAGCGAGAATTTCAGCGGCGTTCGCACATTTCCGGAAACTTCCAGGCGCCACTCCGCCAGGTCCACCGTCGAGGGAATCCCCTCGAGATGCCACCGCACGTAAAACGCGCCGTTGGGCGTGAAGGGCGAGAGGAAAAAATGGCGTGGCGTCTCCAGTTGCACCGGGCGATCGGTGAGCAGAATCAGCGGGTACTTCTGCGGGTAGGTGACTACGGAGCCGACCGCTGACCAGTAGGGATTTGCGCCCGGGCCGGTAAACGCCGGAACATGTTCCACCGCGCCCTTGGCAGTTTGCGACGCGGCCCGCGCCAGGCGGAGCGGACCAGCCAGGCGCGCCAGCGCAAACGCGCCGGCGCCGCTGGAGAGGGCTTTCAGTAAGCGCCGGCGAGGAATGGTCGGCATTCTGCTCTCCCCGTGTGTTGAAAGGCTGCGGTCCGCCGCCCACCCCTCGGCGCCTCGGCTGAACTCTCTGCCCGCCGGGTCCGGCGCCGCTGCCGCGGGCTGCTATTTGGCGATATTTTCCGCGATATCGCCGACCACCGGAAGCTTGAAGCGCTCGTGCTGGAATGCCTTGACCATGCACAGAATCCACACGACCAGGCCAATCAGATTCACAGCGGCCAGGATCATCCCAAACAGCGACCAGGCGCCAAAGAAGCCGCCCGCAAACAAGCTTCCACCGATCACAAATCCCAAAACAATGTGGATCACATGCAGACCGCCGAAGGTCACCAGGGACTGGGCGGCGTGGAAGCGCACGAACGGCCGTTTGTCGATGAGCATAAAGACCAGGCCGGTAATCCACCCCAGCACGTAACAGAGCAGGCCGGCCACGTTTTCTTCCATTCCCGTTCCTCCCGCGGCGGGCGCCGCTCCGGGACTGGCTCCAGATTGGGGCGCGCCGCAAGCAGGACAGAACGCGGTTCCCGCCGCGACTTGTGCGCCACACTTTCCGCAAAACGCCATGGGCAACCACCTCCCGGGTCAACGTACCACCACCAACTGATGGCGGGAGCCTACCAGAAGGACGCAATGCGGACAATAGCCGTGGAACGGGACGAGTCCCACGCCTTCACACGCCCGGCACGCAATCTGCCCAGGCACGTCCCTGCGCGGGCTACTGCGGAGGACGGCCGGTCGTCGGTTTGTCTTTCGGCTGCTTCTCTTTTTCCTGGGGCTTTTCCTGTGATTTTGCCCCCGGCTGGGCAGAGGATTTTTGCTGCTGTTGCTGGCGCTGCTGCTGCCATTGATCGAACTTTCGCTGCTCTTCCTGCGACTCCTGCTGGGTCTGTTGCCGAACCGGCGGAGCTATCTGCACGTTGGGATGAGGCTCCGGGGTGCGCGCCGGAGGTGGATTGGTCTGCGCTTCGGGCGTGCCCACGCGCTCGATCGGCGCGGGACGCGCAACCGGTGCGGCATTCGCCGGTGCCGGCGCCGCAGCCTGCCCCGCGGCTCCGCCGCGAGCAACCGGAGCGGGTTCGCCGCGTGCCGCAGGCGGAGAGAGCGGCTCCGCAGCGGCCCCGGGCCCACGGGAGACTGGGGCAGCCTCGCTGCGCGGCGCTGGCTGGCCCGGGTTCACATGGAGCGCAGGCTCACGCTGTGAGAAGGAGGGCGGCGGAGGCGGCGGCATGCGGTTGCTCACCACCCTGCGCCCGCGCGCGGCCGCAGGTGGTTGTGCTGCCGCTGGCACCGGTCGGCCGGCTGCCAGGCTGCCACGCTCCGGGGCCAGCGAGGCCATGTGGGAGACCGGAGCGCGAGCCACTTCTTCCCGGTTGAATTCCACCGTGTTTCTCGCTACCGGTCGCGCGTTCACAAACGTCTCGCGGGATACCGCTGTCACCGCACCCGGCACCTGCTGATTGACGTACGTCAGCCGGGTGGCCCCGGCCGGGCTTTGCGTCGTGTAATGCCGGTAAACGTTGTTCACGCGCTCCACGTCCACGTGCGTGTTGGTCACGTTGACGTTCCTCACATAGACGGGACTCACGCGATACGCCGGCACAAACACTTCTCCGGGACCCAGCGGAAACCATCCCACTCCCGGAGAGCCACCCACGAACACGACCAGCGCCGGAGCGTAAACCGGACGAACCACCACCGGCCCGGGAATCCAGACCCATCCCGTGCCTGCGAAGGCCCAGCGGCCATAGTGGAACGGAGCGAATCCCCACGGCTGTTCATCCACCCAGGTCCAACCCCAGGGTTCAATCCAAACCCAGCGGCCAAAACGATAGGGCGCCCAGCCCGCGGGCACACCCACCGGCTCCCAAACCATTCCGTAAGACGCCACGTACCGCCAGCGCCCGCTGTCGTCCAGATCCTCATAGCCGGTCAATTCGCGGGAAACGTAATTGGAGGTATCCGCCTGGTCTTCCCGGCGGTCCCGTTCGCTGGACCAGCCTCCAAAACCATCTGCGGGAGGGACCGGCGAGATTTCGTATCCCAGCTCCTCCGTTCCGGTGAAGCGGGCCTGCTGTCCGGCAATCACGGAATAGGTGCGGCCGCCACCGGTCGCTTGCCCCTGCCCTTTCCACACCGAGGCTGCGGTGCTTCCGCCATCGTCCGAGACGTCCAGGCGGTACTCGCCGGGCCGCAGCAGAGAAAAGGCAAGATTAGGCGTGTCCGTTTCGAACAGGTCATCGTCGTCCAGATGGCGGAGACTAACGATGATCGAGCCCTGGCTCAAACTGAGCTGCAGGGTGTGGTCGCTCAGGTCCAAAATGGTCAGGCTGGTGCGTTCCGCCAGGCGGATGGCCGTAGAGCCGACGTGCAACTCCGCGCGTCCGCCGGAGTCCACCCACAGGCTGTCTCCCGAAGTGAGCGGACGGTTGGCAACCGCCTCCACCCACTCCTGCTCGCCCGCTGGCTGGAAAGAAACCGAGCCGCGGAGAAAGCTAAGGCGGGCGACGCGCGAAGGCGGATCGTCGTCTGCAGCGGCGGGCCGGGCTGCAGCCCCGAACATGCAGGCCACCAGGATCGCCACGAGCCACGGTCGAATGCGAATCGGATTCATCTCCACTCTCCTGTCGATGGGGCGCCGCCGGCTGGGCGTGCCGGCAACTGCTTATTTGGATGCGTGCGCGGTGAAATGCGCCGTCTCCCTGCCGCCATGTTACCAGCAAAAGAAACCGGCCGGGCGCGCCGCTCGTCGCCCGGCCGGAAAGAGGAGTTCCCAGAGCGCGCAAAAGAACTAGGGTTTGCGCGTCGCTTCGTTGTGCTTCTTGTTGTAGATGCTCTTGGAAGCTTTGTTCTGTTCCTTATTGATCTGCTGCTTTTCGCCCGGCGTCAGCTTCCCGCCATTCGCGGCACGATCGGCGGCCACCTGGTGGTTGATGTTGCGCTCCTGGTGCTCCGCGCGGGCCGCTTCACCGGCGGTCATCTGGCCGCTCTTCACTCCCTGGGCGATGCGGTCCTGCTGGTTTTCGCGCCGCTGGCCCACTTCGTTGTTCCCGTAATGCGCGGTATTGGCGTTGTGCTTGTCCTGGTAAATCTGCCGGGAAGTCGCGTTCTGTTGGCGATTCAGCTTGGCGCGGTCCGCCGCGGTCAGGTGCCCGTCATCCTGCGAACGCATCTGCTGCGCTTCCTTGGTGATGCCCGCCTCGCGGTTCTCCAGGTGCTGCGTTTCCCCGGCGGTCAATTGCCCGCTCTGAATGCCATTGCCGATGCGCTGTTGCTGATCGTTGCGCCGCTGGTTGAACGTTCCCGGCGGCGGGGCTGGCTTGGTGTTGGAAGATGTGGTGCTTGTGCCGGACGCGGCGCTGGAACCGCTGCCGGTGGCTCCGCTGGAAGTCGTGCTGCTGGACTGCGCCGTGGCCGTCAACGCAAGCAGGCAACTTGCGCCCGCCACGGCAAGAATCCCAAGGCCCTTGGTTCGAATCATGGCTGCTCCTCTCTTTGCTCCAGACCCACCCAATGGAACCGTGCCCTGCCGCCCGGCGGATGCCGGCGCGGTTCCCCGGCTCAGTTCGCCCCAGAGTCTCTCTGATTTCCCTCTTGCTGTCTCCCCATCAGGTTATCGTACAGTTCACAAACCCGGCGGTTCAGAAAAAGTTGTGGGGTGGGTGCCGCACCCAGCACCTCTGGAGTCCGGGAAGTCAATCCATTCCAGCCACTTAGAAGACTGCGGAGCGCAGTTGGAGGACGGGTTGCCGCCTGCTCCGCAGCTTCGGCCATGCCCCGCAAAACGGCACCGGGGAACTCCCGCTCGGAAGTTCCCCGGTACCCAGGCCTTTGGTTCGATTCCGAAAAGACGGGTCAGTCCGCCGGGGCCCGCGTCCCGGACACTTCCTTCCAGATGATCGTGCCGTGAGTCTCCGGGAGGAAGATGCTCCCCACAATAAAGGTCATGCCGGCGATGATCATCGGGTAATACACGCCGGCGATGATATTCCCGGTAGCCGCGCACACCGAGAGTCCAATCAGCGGCAACAACCCTCCAAATATGCCGTTTCCGATGTGATACGGCAGCGAGAGGGACGTATACCTGATTTTGGCCGGGAATGCTTCCACCAGGTAAGCGGCAATCGGTCCGTACACCATGCACACATAGATCATCTGGAGGAACACCAGCCCGATCAACATGGGCATGTTCGGATTGGACGCCTCTTTGGCCGGAATCAGTTGGCCGGTCGCCGGGTCCGTGGTCATGGGCGTGAGCGCGATGGCCCCGGTCACCTTGTTGCGCGTGGACTGCACCGTCACCACATGGTTTCCGGCTGCGGCCTCCATCGCTTTGTAGATGGGGATGTAGGTGACCACGGCAAGCAGGCAGCCGATCATCATGAGCTTCTTGCGGCCGATTTTGTCCGAGAGCGATGCGAACACGGTGAAGAACGGCATGCCGAGCAGCACCGCGACGGCAATGATGATGCTCGCCGTCTTGTTGTTGACCTTCAGGATGGCTTGCATGAAGAACAGGGCATAGAACTGCCCGGTGTACCACACCACGCCCTGGCCCGCGGTGGCCCCGAACAACGAAACCAACACCCGTTTCAGGTTATCCCAGTGCGTAAAGGCGTCCTTCAGCGGCGTGGCCGAGGTCATCTTCGTGCTCTTCAGGTGCGCGAAGATCGGAGACTCCTTCATCCGCAGCCGGATATACAGGGAGATGGCCACCAGGAAGATGGAGATCAGGAAGGGAACGCGCCAGCCCCAGGCCGCGAAGTCTTCCTTGCTCAGAATCTCCTGCGTCCCCAGGATGACCAGCAGGGAAACAAACAGACCCAGCGTGGCCGTGATCTGGATGAAGCTGGTGTAGAAACCGCGTTTGTCGTCGGGTACGTGTTCTGCCACGTACACGGTCGCGCCGCCATATTCACCGCCCAGCGCCAGGCCCTGTAACACGCGAATCAGGATCAGAATAATCGGCGCGGCCCAGCCCGCCGTTGCGTAGGTGGGCATGAAGCCGATCAGGGCGGTGGCCCCGCCCATCACCGTCAGCGTCACCAGGAACGCGTATTTGCGCCCGATCAAGTCGCCAATGCGCCCAAAAAATAGCGCCCCGAACGGCCGCACCACAAATCCCACCGCGAAAGTTGCCAGGTAGGCGATATATGCAAACGTCTGGTTGCCGGGCGGATAGAACTTGCTCGAGAGCACGGCGGCCAGACTGCCGAAGATATAAAAGTCGTACCACTCAATCATGGTGCCGACTGTGGATGCGGCGATCACTCCAGGAATGCTGTATCCCTGTCCTGGGGTGGGCATCGCGGAAGACTGAGCAGCCATGTTCCCTCCTGATTGTCGTTTCGAACCCTGTTAGATCGAAAGCAGAGCAGCACGTCGGGAGTTGAAAGAGCGCAAGATCATGCGCCCCGTCAGTACTGGTACCCCTTCCCGACCCAGCCACTGCCCGGAAATTGGCTGCTTCTTACACGGGCCGGCGAACAAAGTCAAGCCCGCAGATGGAAGCCCGCAGATGGAAGCTGGGCGGGATAACTGGCCACGGCGGGGAGGGATTACAGGCCCAGATAGGCCGCGCGGATCCGCTCGTTGGCCAGCAAGTCGCGCGAAGCCCCGCTCAGCACCACGGCGCCGTTTTCAATCACAAATCCGGAGTCGGAGATGCTCAGGCCGTCCACCACGTTTTGCTCCACGAGCAGCACGGTGATTCCCCCGCGGGCCACCTGGCGGATTTTCTCGAAGACTTCCTCCGCGATTTTCGGTGCGAGTCCCAGTGACGGTTCGTCCAGCAGGAGCAGCGTCGGCTGGGCCATCAGTCCACGGGCGATGGCCACCATCTGCTGCTCGCCGCCGGAAAGCGTCCCGGCGAGCTGCCGGCGGCGCTCCGCCAATTGCCCAAACAGCTCGAACTGCTCCTCCATCAGCACCTTCAGGCGGGACCGGGAGCGCGGCACATAAGCGCCCAGCGCCAGATTTTCCTCCACGCTCATGTGCGGAAACAGTTGCCGGCC
>DATIYQ010000191.1:0-19021 GCA_035517515.1 Binatia bacterium | reverse complement strand
CGCCTTTCCCGGGTTGCGCGTGGGCTGGTGCGTGGCTCCCGAGCGCGTGATCGAGCGCTTGCGGCTGGTGAAGCAGGCCACTGACCTGCATACCGACCAACTGGCCCAGGCCACCATGGCCGAATTCACCCGGCGCGGAGGTCTGGATCGCCACGTCAAGAAAATGTGCGGTTTGTACGCCACACGCTGCCAGGCCATGCTGAAGGCGCTGGAAAAGCACATGCCCGAAGGCGTGGAATGGACGCGGCCGGAGGGCGGCATGTGTCTGTGGGTGGCCCTGCCGGCCGGCTACGACGCCAGTGAACTGCTGATTCATGCTCGGGAGCGGGGGGTGATCTTTGCGCCGGGAAGATATTTCTACAGCCAGGTGCCACAGCCCAACGTTTTCCGGCTGGGGTTTGCCGGCACCGACGAGCGGCAGATTGCCAAGGGCGTGGAGGTGCTGGCGGAAGTGTTGCGCGAAGAAATGAGCAAGCGGGAGCGCGGCGGCTGGCGGCGCGTGGAAGGCCGCGTGGCGCTGGTCTAGGTTTCGATCTGCCGGAAAGAGGCTGTGGCATGTTGTCCGCCCGGGTCGGAATTGCCGGGCACCCATTCCTTCCGGCGCGAGGAACAAACCGAATGGCCGAACAGGCGAAAATCGGATCCGCGGCTGCGGTCCAGAGCAAGCCGGCAAACGTTTGCTTCGGTTGCGGCGAGGCCAACGCCGCCGGAATGCACCTGCAGTTTTCGCGCGACGACCGGCGCCGCCGGGTGATCGGAACATTCCGCCTGGAGGATCGCTATCAGGGTGCCCCGGGAATGGCCCATGGCGGGATCGTGGCCCTGGTGCTGGATGAGGCGCTCAGCAAAGTCTCGCGCTTTTACGACGTGCGCGCGGTGACCGCGGAATTGAACGTCGAGTATCTGAAGCCGGTCCGCGTGGGTGATGAAATCCACGTGGAAGCGCACCAGGAGCTCGCCGAGGGCAGGAACCTGTTTCACGTGGGCGAGATTCGCGACGCCGCCGGCCGGGTGCTGGCGCGGGCCCGTGGGCGCTTTGTGGTGGTGGACCCGGAAAAGTTCCGCCGGGTGAACGGCGTGAATCTGGGCTGAGAGCTCGGCGCCCAGCTAACCCCGGAAAATCGGGAGACGAATCACACAGAGGTACAGAGTTCGCAGAGAAGCACACAGGCGGAAAGAAAGCAGCCAAGGAGACGGGACCATGAGTCTGCTGAACGATAATGCGTGGCGGGTAAAAGTTGGGCTGTCGGAGATGCTCAAGGGCGGCGTGATCATGGACGTGACCACCGCCAAGCAGGCGGAGATTGCCGAGAAGGCCGGGGCCTGCGCGGTCATGGCCCTGGAGCGCGTGCCCGCGGACATCCGCAAGGAGGGTGGTGTGGCGCGCATGGCCGCGCCGAAAATCATCCGCGAGATCATGAGCGCCGTTTCCATTCCGGTGATGGCCAAGGTGCGCATCGGGCATTTTGCCGAAGCCCAGGTGCTCGAAGCGCTGGAGGTGGACTTCATTGACGAGAGCGAAGTGCTGACCCCCGCCGACGAGGAGCATCACGTCTGGAAGCACAGCTTTAAAGTTCCCTTCGTGTGCGGCGCGCGCAACCTGGGAGAGGCGCTGCGGCGCATCGCCGAAGGCGCGGCCATGATTCGCACCAAGGGCGAGGCCGGCTCCGGCAACATCGTGGAGGCGGTGCGGCACATGCGCGCCATTGTGAACGACATGCGCCGCCTTACCACTGTGGGCCAGGAGCAACTGGTGCACGAAGCCAAAAATCTGGGCGCTCCCGTGGACCTGGTGGAGTTCGTCGCCAAAAACGGCAAGTTGCCGGTCCCGAATTTTTCGGCCGGCGGCGTGGCCACTCCCGCGGATGCGGCGCTGGTGATGCAACTGGGCGCGGAGGCTGTGTTTGTGGGCTCGGGAATTTTCAAATCCGAGGATCCGGATGTGCGCGCCCGCGCGGTGGTCAAAGCCACCACCCATTTCAAAGATCCCAAGGCGGTGCTGGAAGCGTCCGAAGAATTAGGCGAAGCGATGCGCGGCATTGACGTGCGCCAACTGGATGAGAAGGAACTGCTGCAAACGCGCGGATGGTGAGACAGGCGAGAAACGAGAAACGCGAACTCCCGCGGGCCCCGATCTCGGCCCAAGATTCCTGAGCCAAGGGCGGTTTTCGATTTTCCCATTTCTCCTTCTCGAGAGTCATCAGCAGCCGAATTTGAAAACAGGCAGGTGTCATGATCGTTGGGATTCTGGCAGTGCAGGGTGATTTTGAGGCCCACAGGGCCGTGCTCACCGGCCTGGGCGCGGAGACGCGTGAAGTACGCACGCCGGCGGACCTGGAGGGTGTCGAGGCCGTCGTGCTTCCCGGCGGCGAGAGCACCACGCAGCTCAAGATTCTTCAGGAGGAAGGCCTCTTCGAAGCGCTCCGCGGGTTTGCGGCGCGCGGCGGTGCCATCTTCGGCACCTGCGCTGGGGCCATCCTGCTGGCGCGCGAGGTAATAAATCCAGCGCAGGCTTCGCTGGGCCTGGTGGACATCACCGTGCTGCGCAACGGCTACGGGCGGCAGGTGCAGAGTGAAGTGCGCTGGGGCTGCATGGCCGGCCGCGAGGAACCGCTGGAAATGGTGTTCATCCGCGCGCCGGTGATTGAGCGCGTGGGCCTCGACGTGGAGGTGCTGGCGGAGGAAGGCGGCCAACCCGTACTGGTGCGCCAGGGGAATCTCCTGGCCGCAACCTTTCATCCGGAGTTGACCAGCGACCCCGCCGTCCATCAGTATTTCCTGGAGCTGGCCCGGGAGCGCGTGGCGATGTTGTAGGGGCGGGCCCGAGTGTCCGCCCGGGGAGTGCGTGTGGCGCCGAAGCGAGTCCTGTTCGTCTGCGTGGGCAATGCCTGCCGCAGCCAGATGGCGGAAGCCCTGGCGCGGCATCACGCCTCCGATGTGATTGAAGCCTCCAGCGCTGGCATTTCTCCCCTGGGTGTGATCGCCGATCCCACCCGCCAGGTGCTGCTCGAGCGCGGAATTCTGATGCCCGGCCACTCCTCCAAGGGCACTACCGAAGCCAACATCCACGCCGCGGAAATGATCGTGAACATGACCGGCATCCACGGCAAGGCGCTATTCCGCGAAAACCTGCCCACGCCGGTGGTGGATTGGGAAGTGACCGATCCCTACGGAGACGAGTTGGGCGTGTACCGCCGCGTGTGCGATGAGATTGAAGCGCTGGTCATCGAGCTGGCCGCGCGCCTGCGCATCGAAATGCAGAACAGCACTCCCGCCCCGGCCCGGCGCAGCGCGGAGCGTTAGTCGCGCGGGCCACTCCGGGCGCAGTCCTTCCTGCTTCGGACCTGCGGCTGGCGGCGCCCATACGATCCTCGGCCCTGCCGCAGTGCCTCCAGGGAATTGCATTTCCACCCGGTTCGCTTCACCATAGCGGGCAGCCTGCCTTCGCTGGCCGCGGCGAGATTCGGCGGGCCTGCGGAGCCCGCTTGCCCTTCGGCTCCGCTCAGTACAACAGGGGGTCAGTTGCAGCGCCAGCGCACCAGCGTCTCGCAGGAAGATTACCTGAAGGCAATCTGGAACATTGTCGAGGAGGAGGAAACTCCTCCCATCAGCGCGCGCCTGGCGGAAGATTTGCAGGTGAGTCCCCCGGCGGTGGCCGCGGCGCTCAAACGCATGGCCCGCGACGGGCAATTGCGCGTGCGGCGCGACGGGCGCATCGAGCTGACCACGCGCGGCCGGGCCCGCGCCGAACATCTGGCCCTGCGCCATCGTTTGGCGGAAAAACTTCTCACCGACGTGATTGGTCTCGACTGGTCCAAGGCCCACGAAGAGGCCGAGCGGCTGGAGCACGGAATTTCCGATCCGGTGATGGACCTGTTGCTGCAACGCTTCGGGCGCGACAGCAGTTGTCCGCACGGCGTGCCGGTGATGGGCGGGCTGGAGCGCCTGCGCAAGCGCCAGGGCGCGTTTCCGCTCTCCCAGGCGAAGCCGGGCGATCACCTGGAAGTGCTGCGCGTGCAGGAGCGCGACCCGGAATTTCTGGCCTTCGCCGGCGGCAGGGGTTTGCGGCCCGGAGCGCGGCTGCGCGTCCGCCAGCGCGAGTACGACGAGACGATGACCCTGGAAGTGACCGGGCCGGGCGCGGCGAAATCTCCAGCGCATCTGGGCCGCCCGGCCACCAGCCGCATCTGGGTGCGGCGGCTCTCCGGGTCGTCGTAGCGCCCGCGCTGCGGCTAGCTACACTTGCGAATCGAATGAGGCGCCTCCTCGAGGCATTGCGGCTCTACTGGGTTGGGGCCACGGGCTACCGGCTGCGTCCGTGGGCCAGTCCCTATTTGCGCTGGCGCTTGGAGACGTTTCTCGGGCCGGAAGCGGACCACGCCGGCGCTGGAGAGTTTGTCCGCCTGCTGTGGAAGCATCGCGCCCGGCTCAGCCGCTACCTCGCCTGGGTTGCCGAGCGGCGCACTGAGCAGCGCCGTCGCACCTGACCCCGCTTGCCGGGCAGAGTCCGGTTTACCGTACCTCTCCAGAACGCGACATCCAGGCGCCAGGCAAACTTCAGGGTTCCGTCAGACTTTCACATCAGGAAGTGCGGCCGAGCAGATGGCAGGAAATCTTATGCGCTGGGTTATCTCTCCCCAGCCCGGTAGCTGAACAGTTTTTGGCATTCCCGGCGGAGAAAGCCTCCCGTGACCGGGATAGAGTGATTGCCCTTTTGGAAGACCACCTGGCAGGGGATCAGGCACGCCCGCCACTTGAAGTTTTCCGTGCCGCACTTGCGGCCAAACGCTGCGATATCTTCCTGGGAGACGCCGTAAACCACCGCGCCAATCCGGGCCCACACGCACGCGCCGGCGCACATGGCGCATGGTTCGTGGGTCGAGTAGAGCACGAACTCCGTCAGATAGCGGCCATATCCGCTGGACACATACTTGAGCGTTTCCAGTTCCACGTGTTTGATGCTGGAGCCCGAAGTCTTCACTCGGTTCCCGGCGCTGGCAATCACCACTTCGCGCCCGGCGGTCACCCGCGTGATGACCGCGCCAATCGGATAGTCACCCCGGTCGCCCGCGCGTTTCGCTTCGGAGACAGCCAATTCCATAAACTTCCTTCGCGGCTTGTAAGAATCAGGGATCACGATGAAAGTATAGCCGTTTGTGGCCCGTGTTCGGCAGACTTCCGTAACTTCCCACCACGGGAGTTCTGGCGAGTTCGCAGTGCTTCTCCGGCCTGCGCGACGCGCAGAATCAGGGGGCGTGCGATCCGCTCCTCGTAAGCCGTGAAAAGCGGCCAACTTCGGTTTTACCGGTCCACACAGCCGGAACCGGCCTCAGGTGAAAGTGGACAGCGCTCGTTTTCCGCGGGCTCAGGCCAGGTCGTAGCGATCCAGGTTCATCACCTTGCTCCACGCGGCCGCGAAGTCTTTTACAAACGTCTCTTTCGCGTCGTCCGATGCATAGACTTCCGCGATGGCCCGAAGCTGGGAGTTCGAACCGAAGATCAGGTCCACCCGGGTGCCGGTCCACTTGGTTTTCCCCGTGGCGCGGTCGCGCCCCTCAAACACGCCCTTAGAGCCAGAGGAGGCCTGCCACTCCGTGTGCATGTCCAAGAGATTGACGAAGAAATCGTTGGTCAACGTCTCCGGCCGGTTGGTGAAGACGCCGTGTTTGGACTGCCCGAAGTTCGCATTCAGCGCGCGCAGGCCCCCGATCAGTACGGCCATCTCCGGGGCCGTCAGCGTCAGCAGTTGCGCCCGGTCCACCAGCAACTCCTCCCCCAGTGCCTGGTGTCCGTTCCGAACGTAGTTGCGGAATCCGTCCGCGGCCGGTTCCAGCACCGCGAAGGAGTGCACGTCGGTCTGCTCCTGCGAAGCATCTGTGCGCCCCGGCGAGAAAGAAATCTTCACCGGGTGTCCCGCCTTCTTCGCCGCCTCCTCGACGGCTGCGCAGCCCCCGAGAATGATCAGGTCCGCAAGCGACACCTTCTTCCCGCCCGGCGCCGAGCTGTTAAACTCCTTTTGGATCCCCTCCAGCGTCCGCAGAACCTTCGCCAACTCGGCCGGCTGGTTCACTTCCCAATCCTTCTGCGGCGCCAGGCGAATGCGCGCGCCGTTGGCCCCGCCGCGCTTGTCGGATCCGCGGAACGTGGCCGCCGAAGCCCAGGCCGTGGTGACCAGTTGGGAGATCGACAATCCGGATTTGAGGAGCTTGGCCTTCAGCGTAACGATCTCCGGCTCCCCGATCAATGGATGATCCACCTTGGGGACCGGGTCCTGCCACAGTTGGGGCTCTTTGGGAACCAGCGGGCCAAGGTAGCGCGCCACCGGCCCCATGTCGCGGTGCGTCAACTTGAACCACGCCCGCGCAAACGCGTCGGCAAACTGATCGGGATGCTCGTAGAAGCGCCGTGAAATTTTCTCGTAAGCAGGGTCGAAGCGCAGGGAGAGGTCCGTGGTCAGCATGGAGGGCGCGTGATGCTTTGACCGATTGTGCGCATCCGGCACTGTGCCGGCGCCCGCGCCATTCTTCGGCGTCCATTGATGCGCGCCGGCCGGGCTCTTGGTCAGCTCCCATTCGTAGCCGAACAGATTGGCGAAGAAATTGTTGCTCCACTTGGTGGGCGTGGCGGTCCAAACGACTTCCAAGCCGCTGCCGATCGCGTCGCCCCCCTTGCCCGTGCCAAATTTGCTCTTCCAGCCGAGGCCTTGCTCCTCGATGCCCGCGGCTTCCGGGTCTGCTCCCACCAGCGCCACATCGCCCGCGCCGTGGGTTTTGCCGAAGGTGTGGCCGCCGGCGATCAGCGCCACGGTCTCCTCGTCATTCATGGCCATGCGAACGAATGTCTCCCGGATGTCGCGCGCCGCGGCAATCGGATCCGGCTTTCCATTCGGACCTTCCGGATTCACATAGATCAGGCCCATTTGCACGGCTGCCAGCGGATTTTGAAGATCGCGGTCGCCGGTGTAGCGCTCGTCGGCCAGCCACTTGCCTTCCGGCCCCCAGTAGATGTCCTCTTCGGGCTCCCACACGTCCTCGCGCCCGCCGCCAAAACCAAAGGTCTTGAAGCCCATGGACTCGAGGGCCACGTTGCCGGCGAGAATCATCAGGTCGGCCCAGGAGATTTTCCGCCCGTACTTCTGCTTGATGGGCCACAGCAGCCGGCGCGCCTTGTCCAGGTTCACGTTGTCCGGCCAGCTATTGAGCGGGGCGAAGCGCTGCTGGCCGGCCCCGGCCCCTCCCCGGCCGTCCCCAATGCGGTAGGTGCCCGCGCTGTGCCAGGCCATCCGAATGAACAGCGGCCCGTAATGGCCAAAATCCGCCGGCCACCATTCCTGCGAGTCAGTCATCAGGGCGTGCAGATCCTTGACCACGGCATTCAGGTCCAGGCTCTTGAATTCTTCCGCGTAGTCGAACCCCGCATGCATCGGATCGGAGAGGGGGGAGTGTTGGTGAAGGATTTTCAGGTTCAGTTGATTCGGCCACCAGTGCGCATTCGTCGCGGACGTATGGCTGGAAGCGGCGCCCGTGAACGGGCATTTGGATTCAGCGGACATTTTTTGTTCCTGCTTGACGAGCTCTTTTTCCATCGGACTCCTCCTTCGGATTCACTCAAAAAGATTGTGGTGCGATTCGCCACCATCCCGGCTTACCCCTGTGCGCCATCGCCGGCCGCGCCATGCCGGCGCGCGCCGGTCCTTGGCGATTTACGCGCTTGGGGCAGTCAACGGGACGCGCGCCGCGGAGCGCACTTCGTACAGAGACCTCGGAAAATCAGCTCGCATTCGCGGACAATCCGCTTGCCGAACGCGGGCGGGGCGGGCCGGGGCACGTTGTACCAGTCCAGATCCTCCACCGTGCCGCAGCGGTCGCAGATGAAGTGGTGGTGCCGCATGCCTTTGGCATCGAATCGCGCGGCGCGGCCCTCCACGGCCACTTCACGCACCAGTCCCGCCTGCACCAGGTCCCGTAGATTGTTATATGTCGTGGCCCGGGAAGATCGCGGATCCACGCGGTTCACGGCTTTAAAAATCTCCGCGGCCGTGGGATGCCGGTTCTGTTCCATCAGGAAAGCCATCACCGCGTAGCGCTGCGGAGTGCACCGCAACCCGCTGTCTTCCAGGGCCCGTTGAATCTCCTTCGCGTCCATCGCCCAGTTAGACTATATCTAATGCAAGAGTTTGTCAAAACACGCGCGTTTCGCTCGGGCGGCGTGGGGCGCCGCAATGGCCGGCCACTCCTCCGATGGATCGGCAAAGCTTGATATCAATGCTCAATTCCTCCCCGGGGCGGATCCTCTGCGGTCACTCACTGCCCCCTCCCGCTTGCGCGTATAATGGAATTGGACTGCTCCTCTCGAACGGGCGCCCCGCTCGCCGGAGGATCACCATGCAAGACCTTAAACTTTTCCAGAAAACCGCGGCGCTGCACGAAGCGCGGTGGTGGGAGCCGGAGCCAGGCGGACGCGTGCATTGTTATCTCTGCCCGCGGCACTGCCACATCGGGCAGGGGCAGAGCGGCTTCTGCTTTATCCGCGTGAATCAAGGCGGGCGGCTATACAGCCTGGGTTACGCCTCGCCCGCAGCCTTGCAGGTGGACCCCATCGAGAAGAAGCCGCTGAATCACTTCCTGCCCGGATCGAAGGTATTTTCGATGGGCACGGCCGGCTGCAACATGGGCTGCTTCTTCTGCCAGAACTGGGACATCTCGAAATCCAAATCCGACCAGGTGCATTCCACGCACCTGCCGCCCGAAGATGTGCCGGCACTGGCGCGGAAATACGGCTGCCCTTCAATTGCCTTTACGTACAACGAGCCGACCATTTGGGGCGAGTACGCGATTGACATTGCGCAGGTGGCGCACCAGGCCGGGCTGAATACCGTGATGGTCACCAACGGGTATATCACCCGCGAGGCGTTTCACGACGTGTACGATCACATCGACGCGGCCAACGTGGACCTGAAAGGGTTCACCGAGGACTTTTACGGAAAAATTACGTTGTCCCACCTGGCGCCGGTGCTGGAGACGCTGGAATGGCTGAAGCACGAAACCAACGTGTGGTTCGAGATCACCAATCTGCTGATTCCCACGTTGAACGATGATCCCGCGGAAATCCGCAAGCTGTGCGAATGGGTGCTGGAGCACCTGGGGCCGGACGTTCCGGTGCACTTCACCGCGTTCCATCCCGATTTCAAATTGCGGGACAAGCCGCGCACCCCTCCGGCCACCCTGCACACCGCGTGGCGCATTGCCCGGGAAACGGGCCTGCATTACGTGTATGAGGGCAACATCCACAACGGGGCCGGCGAGACGCGCTGTCCGCAGTGCGGCACCGTGCTCATCCGGCGCGGCTGGCACGAGGTGTACGACTTCCGGCTGAAGGATGGCTGCTGTCCGGAGTGCGCCACGGCGATTCCCGGAAGGTGGACCGATCCGCGCGGGCGCACCCCACTCAAGTCATCCCCTCTTTCTCAGAAGATCGCGGCAAAATACGACACGCTGAACTTGTAATGGCGGTGTGGGACAGACATTCTTGTCTGTCTCCGCGGTTGCGGTTCCTCCCCCGAAGCAACATGCAAAGTCAGTTCCAGTGCAGAAGGGACAGACAAGAATGTCTGTCCCACATCAATCCACAAAGCGGTCGCGGAGATCTGCCGGGACCAGTGGGCAATGATAATGCGTGCTGCCGAACACGCGGCGGCGCGTGCGGGCGAACCAGGCATATACCCTGTCGCGGATGCTTCGCGGCACGATGCGCCCCAGAATTCCCACCAAGCGCCAGAAACCGCCCAGGCGGTCCAGGGCCACCAGCACGGCCTCCGACCGGATGCGCACCTGGCCATCGGTGGTGCGCAGCACCAGGGTGTCCGGCAGTGCCGCGCGTGTGGCGGGGTCCAGAAGTTCGGTGATCAGGTGCCCCTGCAGCGGCGAAAAAACGAATCGCTGCCCATCGCCGTCGCACAGCAACAGGAAACGCACAAACCCCTGGCACAAGGCGCAGTCGCCGTCATAGAAAACCACGTTGCGATCCACGGCGATGTGCGCGGCGTTCACCGGACCTGGCTGCGCTCCTTCTTTCAGTGTAGCGAGCCAGACGGGCCGCGTCTAATCCGTAGGCGAGGGCTGGTTTGGCGTTTCCGCAACGGGCGTGTCCCGAAAGCGGACAGGGGGTCGCAAGCGGTGCCCCCAAGGCTCGCCAACCCCCCGAGAATCAGGGCAATAGGAATGGCCGGCGGGCTGCCGGATGGCTGTCCGGTTGCGGGAAGAGACGCACGACGGAACGAATTGCCCGAGGAATCCGTAACCTAGTGTAGCCTCCGGTGCGCGGAGGAGTGGAGAGCCGGCATGGAAAAAATCTGGCAAGACATCCGCTTTGCGCTTCGCCTGCTGGCGAAAAGCCCGGGATTCGCCTTGGTCGTGGTGCTCACGCTGGGCCTGGGCATCGGCGCAAACACCACAATTTTCACCGTGGTGGACCGCATGCTCCTGCGCCCCCTGCCGGTGAGGAATCCAGAGGAGCTGGTGGTGCCGGCGAGCCAGGACCAATCGCAGTCCTTTCTCGGTCCGCTTTCCTACGCGGACATGAAGGACTTCCGGGAACAGACCCGGGATTGCTTCCAGGACATGGCCGGATACATCACCGAATTCGTGGGCTTGAGCGCGGACAACCGGCCGGAACGCCTGACCGTGGGATTTGTGACTCCGAATTATTTTTCGATGCTGGGTCTGCAGCCGGCGGCCGGCCGCATGATCCTGCCCTCGGAGGGTGAGAAGCCGGGCGCGGACCCGGTGATCGTGCTGGGCAACAGCTACTGGAAGCGGCGTTTCAATGGCGACCCGGGCGTGGTGGGCAAGGCGGTGCAGGTCAATGGCCAGCCGTTTACGATTGTGGGCGTGGTGCCGCAGGAATTCCTGGGGACCTACACACTGCTGGAAATGGACGGCTATCTGCCGGTCAACATGATCGGAGTGACCCAGGACGGCGCGACCATGCTGACCGCGCGCCAGCGCCGCAACATGCACGTGTTGGCGCGGTTGAAGCCGGGGGTAAGCCTCCAGAAGGCGGAGAGCGCGCTGCAAGTGGTGGCGTCGCGCCTGGACCAGCAGTATCCGGACACCAACACGAAGACCACCATGCACCTGCTGCCGGAGCGCCTGGCGCGGCCGGAGGAGGACGGCGGGAGTGACATCGCCTTCGTCTCCGGAATTTTCCTGGGCCTGGTGGGCTTGGTGCTTCTGCTGGCTTGCGTGAACGTAGCCAATATCCTCCTGGTGCGGGGAACCCTGCGGCAGAAAGAGCTGGCCATCCGCGCGGCCATGGGCGCGGGGCGGGAACGGCTGGTGCGTCAATTGTTGACGGAGATTGTGCTGCTGGCTCTGCTGGGCGGAGTTGCCGGCCTGGCCATCGGAGCGTTTGCCGCGCGGTTGATTGCCGCGGTTCCCCTGGCCATCCAGCTTCCCATCCGCATGGATCTCACCCTGGATTGGCGCGTGATTCTGTATTCCGTCAGCGTCTCCCTGGGGGCCGCCTTGCTGGCGGGCGTGCTGCCTGCGCTGCGCACCGTGCGCGCGGACCTGCAGGGAACCCTGCGCGAGGGCGGGCGCGGAAACACCGGAGGCCGTGAACACCACCGGATGCGCACCGTGCTGGTGGGGATGCAGGTGGCGCTTTCGGTCATGCTGCTGGTTTCGGCGGCGCTGTTTTCTGAAAGCTTTGCCCGCTCGCACGCCCTGGACCTGGGTTTCGAACCGCACGGAGTGATGAACGCGGTTCTGGACGTGCAATTCCGGGGCTATACGGAGGAGCAGGGCCGCGCGTTTTACCGTCAACTGGCGCAGAAAGTCCGCACGTTGCCGGGCGTGCAGGCTGCCACCCTGGCCTTCTGCGTTCCCATGGGCTACAACGGCGCCGGGTCGTCCGTGGACCTTCCGGGCCAGGCCAGCGAGCCGAAACAGGCCAAACACTTCGCCCTGTATAACGTGGTGAGCCCCAACTATTTTCAGATGATGCGCATCCCGTTGTTGAAGGGCCGCGCGCTGGCCGATACGGATACCGCGGAGTCCCACCGGGTCGCGGTGATCAACGAGACCATGGCCAACCAGTTGTGGCCGGGGCAGGACCCCATCGGCAAGCAGTTCCGCATGCAGGCGCGCGGCGGGGCCATTCTGGAAGTGGTGGGAGAGACCAGGACCGGAAAGTATCGCGGAGTGGTGGAAGACCCCACCGCGTTTTTCTATCTGCCCGAAGACCAGATGTATTTCTCCGCGCGCACGCTGCAAGTGAAGTCGCCGCTGCCCCCGGAAACCATGGGCCCCATGATCGTCAAAGCGATTCGCGATCTGGATCCCAATTTGCCCGTGTATGACGTTCAGAGCATGGATGAATCCTTGGCGGGAGCAAACGGGTTCTTTCTGTTCAAACTGGGGGCCTATATCGCGGCCGCGCTCGGCCTCCTGGGCCTGACCCTGGCGGTGGTGGGCGTCTACGGCGTGGTGAGCTACGCCGCCAGCCAGCGCACCCACGAAATCGGCGTGCGCATGGCGCTGGGCGCCGCCCCCCGGGACATCTTGCGCATGGTGCTCAGCGGTGGCCTGGGCGTCGTGTTGGCTGGAGTTGCCGTGGGCATCGCCGCGGCCCTGGGCTTCACCCGCCTGCTGGCCACCTTGCTGGTGGGGGTGAAGCCTTACGACCCCGCCGCCTACTCTGCCGTCGTGCTGCTGCTTTCTTTTGTGGGACTCCTGGCATGTTACATCCCGGCGCGCCGGGCGATGCGCGTGGATCCGATGGTGGCGCTGCGCTATGAATGAAAGAGGCTGGTGATTCGTGGCTCGCCAGCATTTCTGACCGCGCGGCAGACCTTCTGTCAAGGATCGCGCCGCGGACTTATTTTACCGCGGCGGGCGTTTGACGGGCGGGCATGGACGGGGCGGCAGGCGGCTCGCGCAGCAGATGCTGGGTTTCCGCAGCCTCGGGCAGGTTGCGGGCGGGCACGTGCCCGGTGGCCCTGCGCAGCGCCGCGGACCAGAACAGCCCTCCGGATACGGAATTCCACTTGGCCAGCAGGGCCCGATTGACCCGCGTCACCACGCAAACCAGTATGTCTCCCGGCAGTCCCGGCGATTCTGAAATCCTGCGCAGCATCAGGCGATTGGCGCGTGGCGCATTCTGAAACGGAAACCTGCGGCGATCGATTCCCAGGACATAGAGGGGCTTCTTCTGGTCTCCGGCCACGCGCTTGCGCAGCAGATAGGCCGCGCGGATGTGGCTGGCATTCTGCTCGACGGCGCGGAGCAGCGCGGCCGCGGTTTGTGCGGAGCAATCCGCGGCGCACAAAGTGTCCGTCGCGCGCACGTGGGCGCGCTCCTCGGCAATGGTCCGTTCGGCGCGGCGGCGTTCCTCCGCGCGCGCCTTGTAGCCCGCCGCGGATTCCGAATCGCCCCGTGACTCCATAAAACGCGCCGCAAGCGTGCAGGCGGGAAGCACGGCGCCCGCGTCCGCGGCCATGGCGCGCTCCAGGGCAGGGAGGCCCGCGGCGTCGCCCACTTCGAGCAGCAACTGGCCTTCGAGCAGATTGGCATCGCCGTGGGCCGGATCCAGTTCCAGAATGCGATGGGCCACCGGGCGTGCTTCAGGCCAGGATCGAGTGTTTCCAACCGCCACGGCAATCTGCCAGAGATCCTCGGGACTGTGGGAACTGCTGCACGCCGCGGCCGGCCACTCCTCGGCGGTGGCTTGAAGCTTCTGATAGGCCTCAAAGCGTATCCGCCAGTCCTTACCCTGGTGTGCGGCCCATTGCTCGAAAAACTCAGCGCGGAAGCGCCCGGCCGTGTCTCCTAAGAAATAGCGGGCCGCGGTCTCGCCGAGCCCGTCCTGCGGCCGGGCACTTTCCATGAATGCGTGGAAATCGTCCAGATTTTCGAGCTGGTAACCCAGAACGCGCAGCCGGTCCCACAGCGGCGGATGCGAGTCCGCCAGATCATCTTTGCGTTCCAACTCGTGGCGCAGCCAGGCGTGCACCTGGGATTCGGAAAACGCGGCACGCGCAATCTCCGCGCGCCGCTCGAAGAGATCCTCAGGGGGCCGGGGAGCCGTTTCCGCCAGGTGGTAGCAGTGCTGACGGAATTGCTGGGGCAGGGCATGCGCTGCCAGCCGCCGCCGCACCAGAGCCGCGGCCGCAAACGGGCGCCCGGCCACCGCCCCGGCAATGGCGTCCGCTTCCGATTCGTGGTGCCGCGCGGCGGGCAAAGTTTGCGGGCCCAGGCGGCGCAACAGGTTTTCCAGCATGCCGGCCAGTGCTTCGTCCACCTGGCAGGCCCAGAAGCCGCGGCGAATGGCGCCGGCTTCCGCGGCATTCTGCAGCTCCCGCAAGCGGATGCGCCAGGCCAGCACGTTCCCGCCGAAACGGCGCTCGTGCGTGGCCAGGTGCGCCAATTCGTGGGTCAGTTGCGCGCGGAGCTGCTGCGGCGAAAGCTCTTCGAGCACCGGCAATCCGGCGATCAGTGTGGCTTCGGCGGGTCCCAGCAGGCCTCGGGACGGCAGGGCGCGAACTTCCAGAATGCGATCCGCGGAGATTATCACGCGCGCCACGGGGTCAATGTCCAGGCTGCGGCAGAGCTCCGCGAGCAGGCGGAACAGGCGCGGGGCGTCCGCTTCGACAAGCCGGGTGCCGAGCGGTGCAAGGTACGCCAGCGTCAATCCGCGCAACGCGGCGGCGAGATAAAGTCCCGCCAGCGGAAGCCAGACGCCATAAACGATGGCGAAGCAGGACCAGCGCAGCGCAGGCTGCGCGTAGAGGGGAGCCAGAAGCCGGCTCTCGCGAAATGCCCAGGGAAATGCGAACGGCACGGTGACGAGCAGGCCGAGCAAATAGATTTGCGCCAGGGCCACGCAGGGCAGGTAGAGCCGCAGCCGCAAGCGGTACAGCGCGGGATAGCGGGAAGCGAACGCGTGCGCGCGCCGGCAGGCCTCTTCGTAAGTGCGCTCGGCGGTCTCCAGGGTAAACCAGGAACGTCGGGGAATGGCGCTGCGCCGTTTGGCGGGCAAGCCCCCCGGCGCGGGGAGCGCGGCGTATGTCGGAGGGGTGGACTGCGAGGTTCGATCCTGCGACGCGGCGCTCATGGCCCGTTCCGCACTCTCCGCGGAGAAATGTTCACGGCCTCAAGATCCGGCTTCATTCAATACCGCCGTGTGCGCCGGCCGCCGCGGAGTCAGCGAACCCCTTCTCTCCAGATCGGCGGGCAATTGCCCATCCCATGCCGGAAAGCTCACCGGCCAGAAGTCCTTCTGCGGCTCCGCAAATTCCACCTCCACCAGGCTCCTTCCGTCTGGCCCGGTCTGCGCGGCAAATACGGAGCAGGGAACCGGCTCTTTGCCGGGGAGGCAGAGCATCGTTGCCGTGCCTGCGGGCAGGCGCCGTGACAACGGCAGGACCGCACCCTGCGGGAGCAGAATCAGGGTGCACGTTTCTTCTCGAAATTCCGATTCCGCACCACATCGTCCGGAGAGCACCACGGGGATCCGAAGAAAGGCTTGCTGGGAGCGCGAGAATCGCCCGGCCGGCTGCGAAGGCGCACCCGGCCGCTGGCTCTTGTGTGCCCGGGGACCAGTTCGTGCCGCCGAAAATTGTGCCGCCCCAGCGGCCACGTCTTTGGCCGCGATGAGTGCGAGGGAATCTGCGTTGGAGAATTGGGTTGCCGCGGCTCCGCCGGAGGAACCGGGGGCCGTGGCCGCGTCCAGGCGCTCTGTGAAAGGCTCAGAATCCGCGCGGCGCCGCTCGGCAGTCGCCGTATCCGAACGAGGACTGGTTGCGGGGTTTGCTCGTTGCGTTTCCGGTGCGCGGCCAGCCGTGGCTTCCTGCGAGATGGCGATCGGTTCCGGCGTCTGGACTCTCGCCGTGGCGCGCGAAAACAACAGAATCATCGCGCCCACCCCGGCCACAAGCGCGCATGCCAGCAGCAAACCGAGCGGCATCAGCGCCAGAGAAAGCACTGAGCGAAACGATGGCGTGATTGCGCCGAAGAGGAAGGGTGCCATAGGTAAAACGCGTCCGGACGGCGCGGAAGGGAAGGGCACTCCACCCCGGCCCGACTTCGCCCATCTTGGGCTGGGGAAGCAACGGAAAAAATAGTACTTCTGTACCCGCGCAATAGGGCAGGTCGAAGCAGTCTTGGTGAAGTTCCGGCCGTTACACGCCCAAAACGGGAGGCGCTTGCAGCGCGTCGTTGAAGCGCTCGGAGAACGACCACACCCGCGAAAGCGGCGCGGCCCGCTGGTCTGCGGACGACTTCGACTATACTGGCGCGGACGCATTGTCCCAAAGGAGACAGAAGATGCTTCGTTCCGTTTCGTTGATGGGTTGCCTGGCTTGTGCTGTGCTCGCGATCAGCTGTTCGAATGCTCCCGCTCCGCCTCCAGACACGCGCGCCGCCGATGTGCAAGCGGTGAAGGATGTGGAGGCGGCCTGGGTCAAAGCGGCTGCCAGCAAGGATGCCGACCAATGGGCCAGCTTCTTGACTGAGGATGGTTCGGGACTTTACCCCGGTGCCGGAATCCTCAATGGCAAGGCGGCCGTCAAGGCGGCGATGGCCCCCTATTTTGCCGACCCCAATTTTTCGCTGACGTTCCAGTCCACGCGGGCCATGGCTGCCAGGAGCGGCGACATGGTCTATTCGCAGGGCACCTACACGATGACCATGACCAATCCCAAGACCAAGAAGCCCATGACGGATAAAGGCAAATATCTGACGGTCTACGTCAAGCAGCCGGATGGAAGCTGGAAGGCCATCGCCGATACCTTCAATTCCGATTCCCCAGGCGAGTGATTGGCGGGAATTTAAGAACGATTTCTCCGTGACTCCCGGGAGCGGGAGTTCGAGCCGCGTCCACACATTTCTGCTTGCCGGGCGGCCCAAGCGCGGTTCAATGCGGTGCCTGCCTCGCCGGGGACCGCGGAGAGGGTGAAGAAGTTCCCACTCTCTGCGGGATGCGGCGCGGCCGCTTAGGGCAGCGTGAAGGCAATGATCGCGTCGCTCTGCGGCTCTTCGGTGACCCCGCGGTGTCCTCCGGCAGCGATCACCACATACTGCTTGTTGCCCTTTCGTGTCTGGTAGGTCATGGGAGTGGCCCCGCCGCTGGTGGGAAGCCGGAACTTCCACAATTCTTTTCCGGTCTGGACGTCGAACGCGCGGAACGAGGGATCGATCACTGTTCCTGCGATGAACACCAACCCTCCGGCGGTCACGATGGGACCGCCCAGGCTGGGCACTCCCGGCGGCACCGCGGGATTCTCTGGCGCAAAGGAGCCGAGCGGTACCTGCCAGCGAATCGTTCCGGCCACTAGATCCACTGCAGTCAAGGTGCCCCAGGGCGGCGGTGCGCAGGGCAGGTGATGGGCCTTGGCAAACAGGAAGGTGCGAAACATCCCGTACGGACCCCCGGCCTGCCGCGTGTACTCCAGGCCTTCCGCGTTGTGGTCCACCTGGTCCCGGTATTTTTCGGCCGGAACTACGCCCATCTTGGACGGCAGATTATCGGCATTGACCACCAGCAGGTTGTATTGCGGGTCGAAGGCGTAGCCGCTCCAGTTCATGCCGCCGACATTTCCGGGCACGGAAAGCGTGCCCTGCAGACTCGGCGGTGTGAACAGGCCTTCGTTGCGGAGAGGCAGCAGGCGCTCCCGGCAGAACTCTCGATCTTCGGGGGTGATGCCCCAGGCATCCTCCGCCAAAAGTCTTTGGGGCACGAGCGCCGGTGGCGCCACCGGAAAAGGCTGCGTGGGAGAAGTCACTTCTCCCGGTACATCGGTCTGGGGCACAGGCCGTTCTTCTACGGGAAACACCGGAACGCCGGTGTCGCGATCCAGGACATAGAGGAAACCCGTCTTATTGCCCTGAATCACCACGGAAACATTTTTGCCATCGTGCGGAAGCGTGGCAAGCAACGGCGGGGACGCGGAATCGTAATCCCACAGGTCGTGGTGCACGAGCTGGAATCCCCACACGAATTCTCCGGTCTTGCCCCGCAGCGCTACCACGGAGTTGGCCCACCTGTCGTCGCCGCGGCGCAGGCCGCCATAATAGTCGGGGCTGGCGCTGCCAGTGGGCACGAACACGAGGTCGCGCTCCTGGTCCACCACGATCACTGACCAGGCGTTCCCGGCGCCGGTGCGCCACGTTTTCCCCACCACCGGCTCTGCGGATCCGGCATCATTCGGCGGGAGCGGCTCCCATTTCCAGCGCAGCGCGCCGGTGCGGGCATCGAAGGCGCGCACCACGCCGGTGGGCATATCCACGCGCGAATTGTCGTCAATGGCGGAGCCGACCACCACCACGTCGTCAATCACCGCGGGGGGAGAAGTCATGTGATATTGCGCCGGAATGTAGCGCGCGACGTCGCGCAGGCTGATTTGTCCATGGTTGCCGAAATCGAGGCAGGGCTCGCCGGTGGCGCCATCCAGCGCGATGAGCCGCGCGTCGAGCGTGGTTTCAAAAATGCGCCTGCGGCAGGGTTTGCCTTTCGGCCGGGCGGGGTCCAGCCACGCTGCGACGCCACGATTGATCAGGCCGTCGCCGTAGTTTCCGGCCAGCTCGATCATCGGGTCATACACCCAGCGCTGCTTTCCGGTTTCCGGGTCCAGAGCAAACACGCGATTGAACGCGGTGGTCAGGTACAGCGTGCCATCCACCAGGATCGGAGTGGTTTCCAGGCCGCTGCGCTTTTTCCCGCCGCTGCCGTCGGAAATGTCGCCCACATGAAACGTCCAGGCGACTTTCAGGGTCGCCACATTCTCGCGAGTGATCTGGGTGAGCGGAGAATAGCGCATCCCCCCGGCGTCGCGGCCATACGCCGGCCAATCGTCGCCCCCTCCGGCGGTCTGTTTGGGAGACTGCCCCGTCGCCGTGGAAATGACCGCCGAAACGCAGGCCAGAATGCCCGGCAATAAAGTTCGAGCCATTTTTGCCATGAGCAGCATTTCCTTCCGGTTTTTGAATGCCGCGCCATTGTACGCCGGCGGCTTTTGCTCAGG
>DATIYQ010000190.1:0-6325 GCA_035517515.1 Binatia bacterium | reverse complement strand
CTGCTTCCTCGACGCGGCGGTAGGCTTTCAGGACGTCCTGGAGCCCCAGCACGCCCTGGAGATTACCGTCGTCGGTGCGCCGCACCACGGGCAGCAGGGGACGGTCTTCGAGCAGGCGCAGCGCGGTTTCCAGCGGCTCATCCGGATGCAAGGTAGGCAGCCCGCGGTGTGTGCAGAGGGAATCGATGGGAGGATCTGCCGCGGATTTTGCGGCCAGCGAATCGAGCGCGGCGGCGGGAAGACCTCCCCAACCGAAGGAGCCGCGCACCAGCAGGTAGGTCTCTCCGCTGCCCGCGATTCGCTCCCGCGCGGCGCTGGCGGGAAAATTCGCGGGCAGGCCCGGCGCGCGATAGGGCCGCATGGCGTCTTCGATGCGCAGGGGCTTCTCTTCGCGGCGCTCCTCCATCGAAGGCAGGACCATGCCGTCCTGCCGGGCCAGCTCGTCGAAGAGCGCGGCGCGCTGGTGCTGGCGGGAAATCAGGTAAGCGATGGCATTGGAAACCATGACGGGGACGATGACGGAATAGTCTCCGGTGACTTCGACAACCATGAAGATGGAAGTCATGGGGGCGCGAATGATGCCGGCAAAAAGCGTTCCCATCCCCACCAGGGCATAGGAGCCCATCGAGCCGGTGAGGAAAGGGAAGAGGCTGTGGCCCAGGCTGCCGATGGCGCCGCCCAGCATGGCTCCCATGAAGAGGGTGGGCGCAAATAATCCGCCCGGGGTGCCCCCGCAGAAGCACAGCGCGGTGGCCACCAGCTTTAACAGGGCGAGGAGAAGCAAAAGGCGCCAGGTGAACTGGCCGTGCATGGCCTGGTCCATGTAGGTGTAGCCCGCGCCCATCACCTGTGGACACCCCAGGCCGATGATGCCGACGAGCAGTCCGGCGGCGGCGGGTTGGAGATACTGGGTCCAAAGGGGCAGGCTTTTGGCCCAGGGCCGGAGAGTGAGCACGAGCTTCAGGAAAAAGACGGAAACGTAGCCGCCTACAATTCCCAGGACGGTATAGGTGAGCAGCTCGGCCGGATTGCGGAGGTGGAAGGCGGGAACGCGGAAGAGGGGCGCGTCGCCGAGAAACCAGCGCGTGACGGTGACGCTGGCGACGGCGGAAACCACGACCGCGCCGAGCACCACGCCGCTCCAATTTCCGATGACCTCTTCGATGACGAAGAGAACGGCGGAAATGGGGGCGTTGAAGGCCGCGGCGAGTCCCGCGGCCGCTCCGACGGGAGCAATCAGCCGCACTTTCTCCCGTGAAAGCTGCATGCGCCTGCCCAGAGCGGAGGCGATTCCGGCGCCGATCTGGAGCGACGGATCTTCGGGTCCCAAAGAGTGTCCCGCGCCGATGCCCAGCGCGCAGGTGAAAAACTTGCCGATGACCGTGTTGAAGGGGATACGGCCGTCGAAGATATAGACCGCGGCTTTGGTCTGGTTGACGCCGCTGCCGCGGACGCGGGGGAAGAAGCGCTGCACCAGAAGAGCCACGACCAGACCCACCAAGGTAGGAGCCAGCAGGACCCGCACGGCGGGAGGACGCAGCGCGGAACCCAGCAACCAGAAGCGCGTGGAGTCGATGGCCAGGCGGAAGCAAACGACACTCAGCCCGCCAAAAACTCCAATGACGATGGAGAGAAAGAAAAAGAACTGGTCCTCGGGGAGGAGAGAACCCGAAAGCCATCCGGCAAATCGCGAGCGGATGCGGTGCCACGAGCCGGCTGGCGCGGGAGTGGATGCCGGGGCGGGCAGAGCGTCGCTCACCGCGGGCCCCCCAGGCGCCGCCGCGCCAGCAACACCAGCGCCTGATCCTCTACCGAGCCGGGGCCGCAAACCTCCGCGGTGCGCAGTTCGGAAGCGAGCACGGCGTTGACCGCGGAATCGAAGAGCTCCATATCGCGCAACAGGGCCTTCTCTTTCAGTTTGGGCTTCAACTCCTGAAAGCGGCGATTCGGTTCGGCGAGGCGCCCGGCAGCCTCCCGCGGCTCGCGGGCAGAACAGGCGGCCAGCCGGTCCCCGGCAATCTGAAAGTCGTGCAGCAGGCGCTCAGCGCGGGTGCGGGCAGAAAGTCCAGGGGCATCGGTGTCCAGAGCCACCACCGCGCGGGAAAGGGCCAGTTCGCTCTGCACCACTTCGTCTCCGGGGGCGGCGCGGTGGGCGTGCTCGAGGCCGGGCAGGGCTTCGGCGAATTTGCCGCCGGCAAAGAGGGCCCGGCCGGCTCCAGCCAGCGCTTGTGGATTGCGCGGATCGAGCCGAAGCGCCTCTTTGAATTCGGCGAGGGCGTGGTCGTAACTCTGCTGGTCGAGAAAAAGCTGGCCAGCGCGCACATGGAGGGCGGGATCCGGGGGGAGATTGGCCGCGAACGACATGGTCTGGGCCAGAGCCTCCGAGGAACGATGCAGTCTGGTGAGGAAGGCGATCAGCTCCAGGCGCGTCTGGCGGCGGCGCTGCTCGCCATCGGCATCCCACACTCCATAGATGGCGGCCACATAGTAACGAATGGCGTCTGAAGACTGCCCACGATTCACGGCCAGGCGAGCTAGTTCGAGGTCCACGGGGGAATTGCCGGGCTGGCTCTCGTGCAGCGTGCGCAGGTAGGCCTCTGCCTCGGATTCCCGGTGCGAGGCCAGGAGGGCCCGGGCCAAAGTCAGTTCGAACCCGAAATCGTCGTTGGAATAGGCCAGGGCGTTGTGCAGGGCCTCGACGGCGGCGTCCGGATTTCCCGCGGCCAGCGCCGCCTGGCCTTTTTCAAACCATTGTCGCGCCAGATCCTCCTCGTGGCGCAGGAACGCGCGGGTCATGAATCCGGTGAGCAGAAAGAGGGCCGCGAGCAGCGCCATGCTCAGCAGCACCGCGGTCTGGCGGGAGCCGGTAAAGCGGGCGCCCTTGCCAGTACACTCGGTGCACTCACCTTCCGCGGTGGTCAGCGCGGCGCCACATCGCGGGCAAATCTCGCCGGATGGGGCGCTGCTCACTCGCCGCTCCCATTGGAGGCGCGCTTGCGGGGACGCGGGGCGCGGGCTCCGCCATTGGAGTTGATGGGGGCGGGCGCGGGCTCGGGAAGGAGCACGCGGGAGAGCACGGCGCCGGTGTAGGACTTTCTGGAGCGAGCCACTTCTTCCGGCGTGCCCTGGGCCACCACCCGGCCGCCATCCTCGCCGCCCTCCGGCCCGAGGTCCACGATCCAGTCCGCCTGCTTGATGACGTCCAAGTGGTGTTCGATCACGATCACGGTGTTGCCCAAATCCACCAGGCGGTTCAGGACGTGGAGCAATTTCTTCACGTCATCAAAGTGCAGGCCGGTGGTGGGCTCGTCCAGAATGTAAAGTGTACGCCCGGTCTGCCGCCGGGAAAGCTCGCGAGCCAGCTTGATGCGCTGGGCCTCTCCGCCGGAAAGGGTGGTGGCGGGCTGGCCCAGCTTCACATAACCCAGTCCGACGTCCACCAGGGTATCCAGCTTCTGCCGCACCTGGGGAATGTTCTCGAGGACGCGGCCGGCTTCTTCGATGGGCATCTCCAAGAGGTCGGCGACGGAATGGCCCTTGTAACGCACGGCCAGGGTCTCCGAATTGTAGCGGCGACCGCGGCAGACTTCGCAGGTGACGAAGACGTCCGGCAGGAAATTCATTTCAATGCGGCGCAGGCCGTCGCCCTGGCAGGCTTCGCAGCGCCCGCCCTTGACGTTGAAACTGAAGCGGCCCGGACGGTAGCCGCGCTCACGGGACTCGGGGAGCATGGCAAAAATCTCTCGGATGGGAGCGAAGACGCCGGTGTAGGTGGCGGGATTGGAGCGCGGGGTGCGGCCGATGGGGGCCTGATCGATGCGCACGATTTTGTCGATGTGCTCACCGCCCAACACGGCGCGATGCGCGCCCGGCTGCGCGGCGGAACGATAGAGCTTCGCGGCCAGGGCGTTATAGAGAATTTCGTTCACCAGCGTGGATTTGCCGGAGCCGGAGACTCCGGTCACCACGATGAGGGTTCCCAACGGGAAGCTGACGTCGATGTGCTTCAGGTTGTTGGCGTGCGCGCCCAACACGCTGACCGCTTTTCCGTTGGGCGCGCGGTGCTTTTGCGGCACGGGAATGCGCATGGCGCCGGAAAGATACCGGCCGGTGAGCGAAGCCTGGGAAGCGGCGATCTGGGCCGGGGCGCCCAGGGCCACGAGCTCTCCGCCGTGGCTGCCGGCGCCGGGGCCCAGGTCCACCACGTAGTCGGCTCGCCGGATGGTCTCTTCGTCGTGCTCCACCACCAGGACGGTGTTGCCGAGGTTGCGGAGCTGCTCGAGCGTGGCGAGGAGCCGGCCATTGTCGCGGGCGTGCAATCCGATGGAGGGTTCGTCGAGCACATAGAGGACTCCGCGGAGCTTGGAGCCAATCTGCGTGGCCAGGCGGATGCGTTGCGCTTCCCCTCCGGAAAGGGTGGCCGCGGAACGGTTCAAGCTGAGGTAGCCGAGTCCCACGGCGAGCAGGAAGTCCAGGCGCTCCGCAATTTCCTGGAGCACGCGGTCTGCGATCTCCCGCTGGCGCGTGCCGAGCTGGCCGCGAATCGCGTCCACGGCGCGGCGCGCGCGGCCCAGCGGCATGGTGGTGAATTCCGCGATGGTGTGTCCGCCCACGCGCACGGCCAGGCTTTCCGGCCGCAAGCGCTGCTGGCCGCATGCCGCGCACGGCGTGGGCGACATGTATTCGAGCAGCCATTCCTGATAATTCTCCGAGGACGATTCCTCGTAGCTGCGGCGCAGCACCTGGAGCACACCCGGAAAATGCAGGCCGGGCCGGGGACGCGCGGGGCCGGCGCCGGGTGGCAGGCCTTTGGGCGGATTGCCGTAGAGGATGAGGTTCTGGGTCTGGCGGGAGAGCTTTTCCATGGGCGTCTCCAGCGCGAAGCCGTGGGCTACTGCCGCCAGTTTCAGCGTGCGCTGGAGATAGGTGGAGCCGGCACCGGGGCCCAGGCCGCCCTCCAGCAGCGGCTTGGACCAATCCGCGACGACTTTAGAAGGATCGAAATCGTATTTCGAGCCGAGGCCGTTGCACTCCGGACAGGCGCCATAGGGCGAATTGAAACTGAACGAGCGCGGCTCGAGCTGGGGAACGGAGGTGCCGCAGTCCGGACAGGCCAGCTTTTCCGAATAAATTTGTTCCGCGCCGCCGACGACGGCGACGGTGGCCAGGCCGTGGGCCAGCTTGAGAGCGGTCTCCACGGATTGTTCCAGGCGCTTGGCGATGCCGGGCTTGACGAGCAGGCGGTCCACCACCACTTCAATGGTGTGGTTCTTGCGGCGGTCCAGGCGAACCTCTTCGTCCAGGTTGCACAGTTCACCGTCAATGCGCGCGCGGATGAAACCCTGGCGGGCCAGGGCCTCCAGCTCTTTGCGGTACTCTCCTTTTCTCCCGCGAACCACCGGAGCCAGGATCATGACGCGCTCCTCCGGCTTGAGCGCCAGGATGGCCTGGACGATCTGCTCGGCGGATTGCCGGGCAATCAACTGGCCGCAGCGCGGGCAGTGGGGAGTACCGATGGAGCTGTAGAGCACGCGCAAGTAATCGTAGATTTCCGTGATGGTGCCCACGGTGGAACGCGGGGAGCGGGTGGTGGTCTTCTGCTCGATGGAGATCGCCGGGGACAGTCCTTCGATGGCGTCCACATCGGGACGCTCCATCTGATCGAGGAACTGGCGGGCATACGCCGAGAGCGTTTCCACGTAGCGGCGCTGGCCCTCCGCGTAGATGGTGTCAAACGCCAGGGAGGATTTGCCGGAACCGGAAGGGCCGGTGACCACGGTGAGGGAATTGCGGGGAATTTCGAGGCTGATGTTTTTCAGGTTGTGCTGGCGAGCGCCCTGGATGACGATCTTTTGGAGGCCCATAAGTTGCGGTGAACACCGCGTCCAGCGCAGGCACAGCGCCCTCAGACGGCCTTCCCGGGACCTGTGCAACTTTCCACGATAACAAGGGGCCGGAGAGGGGTCAAGGCAGGGATTGGCAGGGGGTAGTGAGCCATTCCCGGCCTGTTGGCGCGCGGATCGAATCCGGCGCCCAGGGGCGACCAGACCATGAGGAAACAACTGAAATGAAACGGTTTGTTGGCATTGGGCAGGCTCTGGGGCTCCCCGGCAAGCGCCCCCTGGGCAACCAGTAGGGGTACTAGAACTACTAGAGGAGAATTTACCAGCGGAGTGGAATTTTTGCCCGGAGAGCTGAACTGGTGCATTGAAAACAAACGGCTTGAATACGGCCATCGAGATGCAATTCATCGAGCAGAGGAGATGTTGGGCGGAGGATCCCTTTAAAGGGGATTTTGGGCTGGGCCCGTTCAGCATCTCCTTCT
>DATIYQ010000189.1:0-4987 GCA_035517515.1 Binatia bacterium | reverse complement strand
TCCGGCTCGCCGTTGGGGCGGCCGGCGGGAGAGGTGGAAGCCTCGCGCGAAAGCGCGCCCGGAATGATGCGCCGCATCTGCCCGCGCAATTTGGCGAAGCGGCGCAGGGAACCGGTGGGCAGGCTGCGGACTTCCTCGTAGAGCGAACACATGGACTCCATGAACTCCAGCATGGCCATCACCCGCTCGCGCATGTGTTTATCGCCGGGAGAGGTTTCGCGCGCCAATTGCACGCATTCCTTCAGCACGGCGAGCGTGGGGTCCACCTCGCGCCGCTTGCGCTCCTGCGCGATGATGCGGAACATCTCCCAGACGTCGGGAAGGGAGACAAAGTGATCACGGCGGTCGCCCAGCAGGTGCACCACGCGGACGATGCCCCAGCCCTCCAGTTCGCGGAGGCTGGTGGAAACATTCGAGCGCGCCACGCCCAGCGTGGCGGCGATCTCTTCAGCGGGCAGAGGGTCCGCGGAGAGATAGAGCAAGGCGTGGATTTGAGCCACGGTGCGGTTAACGCCCCAGCGCGTGCCCATCTCGCCCCAGTGGAGGATGAACTTCTGCTGGGCGGGGGAGAGTTTCATGGGTTGCCTCCTCTCACTTCCGACATTTCTGATACGACAGAATATACTGCAAACACCGGCGTTTGTCAAGTCCCCCCATGAAGTCCGCGCTCCTCCCCGCCCTGTCCGACGCACGGCGTGGTGCGCTCTCCGGGAAAGTCCGATGGAGTTTCCCGCAAAGGCGCGAAGGGGCAGAGTCCGCGGGGAAAAAGCGGTGGCAAGTCGCGGCACTCCACCAGCGTTCAGCGTTAGGCGCGCTTGCGCCCGGCGCTGCTCCGCCGGGCCACTTCGTGCGCCAGGTAGCTGCGCAAGTCCGTGCGCACCGTGGAGAGCTGCAAGAGGTCGCGCAGGTCCGGCAAGGAGATATCCGGCAGAAAGGCCAGCACGCGGGCCAGCGGCGTGTGCTGGTGGCGGACCAGGGCGATACGCACGCGCGGGTAGGCGGACCATTTCGAGTGCTGGGAGATGGCTCCCACCACGCGCGGCGATAGGTCGCTGCGGCTGAGGATGCGGGTGATTTGCGCTTCCGTGAGGTGGGCGTTCTCCAGCGCGGGCCCAAGCACAGTCGGCAACCCCTCCGCGAGCAGCGCGGCCACGACGCGCGCCGGCCCCTGCCTGGCCAGCGCGATTTTCTGACCCAGGGGGAGCTGAGTGATGCGATTCAGCACCAGGTCTTCTGCCACCCGGCGCACTTCCGCAAGCGTCGAGGGCAGCAAGCTGACCTTCACCAAATCGAAGAGGAACAACTGGCGGACCGCGGCGAGGGCGATCAGCCGCGGAGTGTGCGGGTGGCGCGCCAGCCGCAGCTTCACCGCATAACTGCGAATCCACTCCGCGCGGCGGGCCACGCGCTGCAAGAGTTCGGCGGGCAGGTCCTTGCGTTCCAGCAGGCGCAGCAGCAGGGCTTCATCGAGGGCGGGATTTTCCAGCGCCTCGAGCAGCACGTCCGGATCCCCGAGGCCGAGTAGATGTTCGAGCGCCGCCCGTGGCGCCGTGCGTGGATCTGGGTGCGCAGCGGCCGGAGCCATCAATCCGTGCCCGCGACGCGGGAGGGATTTTCGGGGTGTGCCCCTGGCCGCGTGTTCCAGGCCATGCGGGCGGCGGCGCGCGCCGGAGAAATCTCCGCCGGGCGGATGCGCGCGCCTCGGGCCGCGCTGTGCACCAGGGCCTCAAAGGCCTGATCGAGCAGCGGGCTGACGCCAAAAACACCGCCGGCCTCGGCCACCAGGAAGTCCTCCGCGGCCACTTCCATGCGGCGCGCCACACTCAACACCAGCGAGGAGAGCGAGAGCGCCGCAGAGAAAAGAATTTCGCGCGCGGGCGTGTCGCCGGATTCGGCGGCTTCGGCCACCAGGGGGAAGATTCGCGGGAAGACCTCGTCGGGGCCCGCGGCGATGCGTTCCAGCAGCGCGCTCCAATCGGCGCACTCGAGTGCGGCGGGAATGGAATCCGCCAGCAGGGTGACCGGGGCCAGCCCGTCGCGCGCGCGGGCCACGGCCATCACCGCCCGGCGGCCGATGTCAAACGCGCTGCCCTCGTCGCCCACCCAGGGCCCATCGCCTCCGGCGCGCGTCTGACGTCCCTGCGCGTCCCGCCCCAGCGCGGCGGAACCGGTGCCGGCAACAACCACAATTCCGGCGCCGTCCCCCAGTCCGGCCTCCAGCGCGATTTCCAGGTCCGTGCAGACGCGCACCTGGGCACGGGGAAACGTATCCACCAGGTAGCCCATCATGCGTTTGACCACGCGAGGCTGGCCTGCTCCGGCGATCCCCGCGCAAATGGCGGCCACGTTGACGGCGCCAATGTTCCGGCGGGCCAGGGCTTTTTCCGCCGCGGCGCGCAGGGAGGCCTGGGCACGGTCGAATCCGGCACGGAGCGGATTGGAAGGGCCTGCCGTCTCCTCCGCCAGCATCTGGCCAGACGCATCCAGCAGCACGCATTCCGTCTTCGTGCCGCCGCCGTCGAATCCCAGGTAGAAATCTTCGCGTTCCGCCATGGCTTTGGAGGCTTCCCGCATCGTGCAGAATTTCGCGTCCTTACTTGTTTACTCCCCTACTTCCTTACTTCCCTATTTCCTGAGCTAAGTTTCCTGCCTCGACCTTCCCGCCTGCTTCGACCTTCCTTGACACTCTCCGCGCCCTGCCCATAGTATCGCGCGACTCCGAAGTTTCGGAACCGTGGCTGGAACGATGCCCATTCGCGCGGTGGATTTTGCCGTCCTGTTGCTGTACCTGGGCGGCATCACCTGGTTCGGGGTGCGCTTTCGCCGGGGCCAGGCCAGCGTTCGCGACTACTTTCTGGGCGGGCGCACCGCGCCGTGGTGGGCGCTGGCCGCCTCCATTGTGGCCACGGAAACTTCCACGCTCACCATCATCAGCACCCCGGGAATCGCGTTTGCCGGCAACCTGGGATTCCTGCAACTGGCGCTCGGCTACATCCTGGGACGGCTGATCATTGCCGCGCTCTTCCTGCCGGCCTATTTTCGTGGGGAATTCTACACGGCCTACGCGCTCATCGAGAAGCGTTTCGGGCCGCGCACGCGGCGCGTGGCCGCGGTTACGTTTCTCGGCACGCGGGCGCTGGCCGAAGGTGTGCGCCTGAACGCGATCGGAAAAGTCGTGAGCGTGGCGTTTGGCACCGGCAGCCGGATTTCCGTGGCCGTGATTACCGCGCTCACGCTCTTCTATACCTTCGAGGGCGGAATGAAAGCGGTGATCTGGACGGACCTGGTTCAGCTCACCCTGTATCTGGCCGGTTCGGCAGCCGCATTTTTCCTGCTGCTGGGGAAAATCCCGGGCGGATGGACGGAAGTGGCTCGCGTTTCCGCCGCCGCCGGAGGCAAACTGCAGGTCTTCGATTTCGCATTCAGCATCACGCGCGCATATACCTTCTGGGCCGGGCTCATCGGCGGCACATTTCTGACCCTGGCCAGCCATGGCACGGACCAGACCATCGTGCAGCGCCTGCTGGCGGCGCGCAACCAGCGCGACGCCCAACGCGCTATCATCGCCAGCGGGCTGCTGGTCTTCGTCCAATTCGCCTTGTTCCTGGTGATTGGCGTGATGTTGTTCGTCTATTCGCAGCATGCGCCGCTGGAGATTCCCCAGGGCGACCGCGACCGCATCTTTCCCGCGTTTGTCGTGGGCCAGATGCCCGCCGGGCTGGCGGGACTGGTACTGGCGGCTATTTTCGCCGTGGCCATGTCCAACGCCAGCGGCTCGCTGAACTCCCTGGCCTCCTCGAGCATCATGGACTTCCCTGCTCTGGCCGGGCACGCGGCAAGCGATGCCGACCCGGCCAGGTTGCTGGGGCTTTCCCGGCGAATCACACTCGTTTGGGGCGTGGTGCTGGGCGCGCTGGCGCTCCAGGATTGGGGGCCGGTGCTGGTGGCAGGACTGACCATCGCCTCGATCACCTATGGAAGCCTGCTCGGGCTTTTTCTGCTGGGGCTGCTGAACCCGCGCGCCACCGCTCAGGGAGCCATCGCGGGAATGCTCGCCGGGCTGGCCGCGATCCTGGCCATCTGGCGTTACACCCCGCTGGCCTGGACCTGGTATGTGCTGGCAGGAACGGTGCCCGCGTTTCTTGTGGGTTCGCTCGCCAGCCTGCTGGATAATCCAGCGCAGAACGGACCGGCGCGGTTTCCAGCAGGATGAGCCGAAGACGGAAAAATCGGACGGGGGGTGCAGGCGGCGCCCCAGGCGCCGCAGCCGTTGAGAACGCCGCGCGGCCGGACTTGGTGCGCGGTCTCGGTCCCTGGGCCGCAGCCTCGATCGTCGTGGGCACCATGGTGGGTACCGGCATCTTCCTGGTGCCCAGCAGCATGGCCACTTCGGCGCAGTCCATCGGCCTGGTTTTTCTGGCCTGGATTCTCGGCGGCGCGCTTTCGCTTTGTGGTGCTCTCAGCTACGCGGAACTGGGCGCGGCGATTCCCGAGGCCGGCGGCGATTACGCCTACCTCAACCGCGGCTTCGGCCCGCGCTGGGGCTATCTTTTCGGATGGATGCACTCCGTGGTGGGACGTCCCTGCTCCGTGGCCACCATCGCCGCCGGGCTGATGCGCTTCATCAGTTTTTTGCGCCCTTCCGTTGGGGAGACGGTAGCCACCTATGCCATCCCGTTGCCCTTCGCCCACGCACCGTACACTTATCACTTGTCTCCTTCCGAGCCTCTGGCCGTATGTGCAATCGCCGCCGTGACTCTGATCAACTACTTCGGCGTGCGGCTGGGCGGCCGCGTCCAAGTCACGCTCACCACCATAAAGATCCTCGCGGTGACCGCGGTGATCGGTCTGGCGGCGTTCATGGGTCACGGTGGTGTTCATAATTTTCAGCCGTTCCTGCCCGACGCCTGGGGATCCGGCCTGTGGACCGGCTTGCTGGCCGCAATGGTGGCCGCAGCCTGGGCCTATGACGGGTGGAGCAACGTCA
>DATIYQ010000188.1:0-6338 GCA_035517515.1 Binatia bacterium | reverse complement strand
CGCCAGTTGACTGCCGGACGGGCCGATGAAAAAATCGCCGCTCGTGCCCGACGCCAGCAGCAGTGAAGTATTGACGCGCATCCGCGCCGAATTTCGCGCGCGCGTGGAGCGTGAATCCGCTCCACAGGTCTGGAAGTCGTTCCCCGGGCGCATTGCCATCGCCCTGTGCGGCGGGGGCACCCGCGGGGCGTATCAGGCCGGAGCCCTGCTGGCCTTCCAGGACGCGCAGCTTCCTTCGCACATCATCGCCGCCACCTCCGTGGGCAGCATCAATGCCGCGGGCTACGCGGGCAACTCCGACGGGCTGGTGGGAAACGCGGAAGCCGTGGTGGGCCACTGGCTGGAAGTCACTCCCACTCTCGTGGGCATCGAGTGGACGCGCTATGCCTGGATGCTGGGCGGACTCATCGCCTTCTGGGCCGGCGTGGGCAATCTGCTGTACGTGATTCTTTCCGAAAATGGTTACGCGGCCGCGCTGGCCCTGCACCGCCCGCGGCTCACCTGGACGCTGCTGGGGCTGGCCGGCCTGGCCGTGCTGCTTCTCTACGATCAGCTCCCCTACGTCACCTTCGTCGCCCGCAGCCTGATGACCGGACGCGTCAAAAAGATTCAGCGGCGCAAGGCCGTGCTCTCCGTGCTGGCCAATTCCGTGGTCATTGGATTCATGGTGGCGGTGCTGCTGGAGCTGAATTTTGCCGGTCATTTTCTCACCCTGCTGCGCCTCTATCCCGCGGGCGCCGCCGGCCTGGTCATCCTCGTGGTCTTGCTGCTCGCGCTCCGCAAATCGTGGAGCGCGCCGCTCAGCGGATTGATGCACAAATTGCTGCGTCTGCCGCTGCGCCCCGGGCTGTTTCCCAACTACGAGCGCGCCCGGTTCATACGCGAGCGCCTGGACGAGCAGAAACTCCGCGCCTCTCCCATCCACGTGGTGTTCAGCGCCACCGATCTGCAATCCGGCGATCCCGTGTTTTTTTCCAACACTCCCGCAGAGCGCCTGGCCACCGAGCCCGGGGCCGATGCCGAATTCATCCGTTCGGTGGTGGTGGAAACCTCAGACCTGGTGGGCGCGGTGGTCGCTTCTTCGGCGCTGCCCCTGGCCTACGAACCCATGTTGCTCCACGGCCGCATGTACGCCGATGGCGGCCTGTGCGCCAACCAGCCCTTGCGTCCCGCCATCCGCCTGGGCGCGGACGTGGTTTTCCTGGTGATGATGGATTCCCTCCAGGCCCCGCGCAAACGCCTGAAAACCTTTGTGGACGTGGGCCTCTCCGCCGTGGATATCCTCATGCGCCAGACGCTGGTGAACGACCTGCGCATCGCCTCGCACTTCAACATCACCTGCGAACGCGCGGCGCAAAAAGCCGGGCTGCACCCGGAGGAAATCGAGATCGTGCTGGGCCCGCGCCGCTACCGCTACGTCCGCGCCTTTCCGATCTGTCCGCAGGAATCTCTGCCCGGCTCCGCCCTGGATTTCGACGAGGAGCGCACCCGCCAGGCCATCCTCCTCGGCTATCAGGACGGCATGACCCAGATCCTCGAGTTTCTGGTCTACGCGCGGAGTTCGCGGTTCAGTTCACCACGGCACGAGCTGGCCTGGGAGCTGCACTGAGATGTCTCTCGCCGAGTGGACTCCGAAATCCGTGCAGTGCCTGCGGGGCTACACCTCCCGCATGTTCCTGGCCGATAGCGTCGCCGGCGTCACCGTAGGACTGGTGGCGCTGCCCCTGGCCATGGCCTTCGCCATCGCTTCCGGCGTGCCCCCCCAGTCCGGCTTGTATTGCGCCATCGTCGCCGGATTTCTGATCTCCGCTCTCGGCGGTTCGAGCACCCAGATTGGCGGGCCCACCGGCGCGTTCGTGGTGGTGGTCTTCGGCATCGTGGCGCGTTTCGGGCTGGATGGGCTGTTCATGTGTACTCTGATGGCCGGCGTGCTCCTGGTCATGCTCGGTGCCACCGGCCTCGGCAGCACCGTCAAATTTATTCCCCGGCCCGTCGTGGTGGGATTCACCAACGGCATTGCGGTGATCATCGCCAGCACCCAAATCAAGGATTTCTTCGGCCTGAAAGTGGAGAAGGTTCCCGGGGATTTTCTTTCGCGCATCGAGGTTTTGGCCGCACATTTTGCCTCGCTTTCAGAGACCGCCACCATCCTGGCGGTAATTTCCCTGGTCCTCATCCTGCTCTTCGCCCGCTACGTCAAGCACGTTCCCGGCTACATCGTGGCGCTGTTCGCCGGCACGGCGCTGGTGGCGCTGTTCAAACTTCCGGTGGAAACCATCGGCTCGCGCTTCGGCGGCATCCCCTCCGGCCTGCCCAGTATCAAGATTCCGCAATTCCGGCCGGAGCTGATGCGCCCGCTGATTTCTCCGGCCGTGACCGTCGCCTTGCTGGGCGCCATCGAGTCGCTGATGTCTGCCGTGGTCAGCGACCGCATGAGCGGCGACCGCCATAACCCCAACGTCGAGCTCATCGGGCAAGGCGTGGCCAACGTGATTTCTCCGCTCTTTGGTGGTCTGCCGGCCACCGGCGCCATCGCGCGCACCGCCACCAATATCCGCTCCGGGGCCAGGACTCCGCTTGCCGGAATGGTGCATGCCGCCACCCTGCTGGCCATCGTCGTCTTTGCCGCCCCGCTGGCCCGGTTCATTCCCCTGTGTGTTCTGGCGGCCATCCTCTTTGTGGTTGCCTACAACATGGGTGACTGGGGCGAAATTCCGGAGCTGCTGAAACTCTCCAAGATGGAGGTGGCCACCTGGCTGATCACTTTTTCCCTCACCGTCTTCGCCGACCTCACGCAGGCCGTGGAAGTCGGCATGATCCTGGCCACTCTGGTCTTTATCCGCAGGGTCACCACCACCACCACCGTTTCACAGGTCACCGAGGAATATCTGCGCGAGGGATATGCCCACATTCTGCAACACAAGGAGATTCCTCCCTACGTCACCATCTTCCGCATTCATGGCCCTTTTCTGTTCGGCGCCACGGACAAGATCGCCGAAATCACTTCGCGCATGGCAGACCTGCCCCCGGTGGTGATTCTGCGCCTGCGCAACATGACTGCGATTGATTCCACCGGCCTGCAGGCGCTGGAAAAACTGGCCGACGACATTCACCGCTCCGGACGCGGCATCATCCTGTGCGGCGCGCGCACCCAGCCGGCCCAGATGATGCACCAGGCGGAATTCGAGCAGCACGTGGGAGCGGAAAACATCTGCGCCAACATCGCTGAGGCTCTGGAACGCGCAAAAGTGCTCTGCCCGATGGTCGTGGAGATGCAGCCCGCGCGAAAGTGGGGCCGGCGCAGCACCGATTCCGCCCCATCGCCGGAGCCCTCTGCGCGACGCTGAAGTAAAGTCCCTTCCGTCACCTGCCCTGAATCGAACGCAGCACTTCGAGCGCTTCGATCCGCGCTTGGCCAGCCTTCACCGATTACGCGCCCTCCCGGATCACCCGCAGCAACAGTCCGGTGCCCCCGCTGACTTTCAGTTCACCCGCGCGCGCGGTCAGCACGATTTCTCCCAGCGGATTCTGCAGGCCGGTCTGGGCAATGGACAATCCGGGAATGCCATAGACCCCGCACGCGTCCGAAGCGAACACCCAGAACGCCTGCGGCTGGTCGTTCCCCCCCACGGCGCCGCGGCACCCGAACGTGGCATTGGGACGCGGATGCACCAGTACGCCGCCGCCCACCGGCTCTCCCACCACCTCAGAGCCGTTCATCACCGGTCCCCCGCCGCGATACACCACGTCGCCCCCCACCTGCACTGTGGTGTAGGCGGCCGGCATGGTCCCTCGATCCGCGCCCATGGCAGGAATTTGCGCGTCGTCAATTTCCATGTACGAGGCCACAGCGCGCAGTTTTGTGGTCAGGGGGATGGCCCCACGCGAAGTCTTCAGGGTATCGAACTGGAAGGCCAATTCCGCATTTGTGCCCGGCGCCGCGGAATTCACTCGAATCACATGTCCCACCAGTTTGGAACCGGCGGGGATCGCCGTGCCATCCGGCAGCGGAACCTTCTGCATCACCCGGGCCGTGAATTCTTGTCCGGGCTTGCATTTGTTGGTGGAAAGCGAGGAGTTCAACTCCACGGCGAGAATGGTGCCTGTGGGAACGGTCATCGGAAGGGAAACGCTTGTCGAAAGTGCCAGAAGTCCTAAAATCAGAAATGTCGTCATGGCGGGTAAACCTCCGGAGCACAGGACGGAAAGCGCGGGACACCGGGGACGGCCGCCCAAAGTGGGCCACGGGCAGCACACGACTTCCACGGGCTCGTGCTTCCCGCTATCTTAGATGCAAGCCGTCCGCGAAGGGAAGGCTGCGGCGATGCCGCGGGAAGGAAGAAGAGGGATGCAATCTCCCGCAACGATGGAACGCGAGCGTGAATCGAACGCGCCGCGGGCTTTTGGGCCGCTGGCTGTGGCCCCGCTCCTCGCGCTGGTGTTTTCCCTGGCGTTCGCCGGGACCCCGGCCGGCCGGGGAAAGCCGCTGGAGATTTACTTTGTGGACGTGGAGGGCGGGCAGTCCACGCTGTTTGTGACGCCGATGCGGGCCTCGCTGCTGATCGATACCGGCTGGGCGGGCAACAACGCGCGCGACGCAGAACGCATCGTCGCGGCGGCGAAACTTGCAGGGCTCCACCAGCTCGACTACGTGTTGCTGACCCATTATCACGGGGACCATGCCGGCGGCCTGGTGGAGCTGGCGGCGCGCATTCCCATTCGCAACATGATTGACCACGGCGACAACACAGCGCCCGCGGAGATGAGCACCGAAGGACCCTACAGCGCGTACCAGAAACTCCTCGCAGATGGAAAGATCAGCCGCATGTCTCCCAAGCCGGGCGACGCGCTGCCCATCCCGGAACTCCATCCCACCGTCCTCAGCGCTGCTGGGGAGGTCTTGGACCACGCGCTTGCTGGGGCCGGACAGCCGAATCCGGCCTGCACCGCGGCCGCGCCCGTGCTCAACCCTCCGCAAATCGAAAACCCCCGCTCGCTGGGCACGCGGATGGTGTTCGGCAAGCTGCGCATCCTGGATCTAGGCGACCTGACCGCAGACAAGGAATGGAAGCTGATGTGCCCGGACAACAAGATCGGTGCCGTGGACATCTTGGTGGTTTCGCACCATGGCACCAACACGAGCAGCAGCCCCGCGCTGGTCCATTCCATCGCCCCGCGTGTGGCCATCATGGACAACGGCGGCAAAAAGGGCGGCTCGCCCGCGGTGTGGGAAACCATCGAGTCCTCTCCCGGGCTTGAAGATCTCTGGCAGCTCCACACCGCGGAGGCCGAGGGCGCGAAAAACGTGGCCGACGCGTTGATCGCCAACCTGCCCGGCCCCGATGCCGGCAATTACCTGAAGCTTTCGGCGTGGCCGGATGGCCGCTTTGAGGTCTTCAACTCGCGGACGCAAGCCACGAAGAAATACGCTCCACGCTGACGGCAGGCCGCCCGGGGCGGGCAGAGTTGCCACCGGCGTTTGCTATAATGGCGCGCATGAAACCACAACTTTTGCGGCCTCTTTTTGCCGTTCTCTGCGCCGGGGCGCTGCTCCTGCCCGTGCCACCGGCCGGCGCCACCTGCGGTGGAGGCGGCGGGGGAGGCATGGGCGGGGGTGGCGTCGCCGAACCCGTGTATCGCGTGCCGTGGAAGGTGCTGAAGTCAGGCGATACCCTGCCCAAGGATGGCCTGGTGCTCTACTGGTTTCCCACCGGCCAGCAGGAACTCGAAAAATCCAGCCTGCGCAATTCACGCACCCTCACCCTCTATGCCGAACAGTGCGTGAGCCTGGAAGTGGCCGATCAGCGTTCGCCCGTGGGCCAGAAACTGGCCGCGGATCAGAAGCTGCCGGTGGCGGTGCTGGCCACGCCCGATGATTCCGTGATCGGCAGGGCGGAGAACAAGGACGGGTTCCTGAAAGTCGAGCAAGTCGAAAATCTGCTGGAAGGGGAGATGAAGAAGCGCGAGGCCGCCCTCAAGGAACGCCTCGAATCCGGCAAGAACAAGGCGAAAAGCGGCGACAAGCAGGGCGCCATCGAGGAGTTGCGTTCCGTGGCCGCCCAGAAGTGCATGTTTCCCCGCCAGGGCAAGGATGCCGCCAAGGAGCTCAAAAAACTTGGAGTGACTGAGGTTGGCCAGTTTTTCGACCCGCCGAATTTTGATCGTGCCCTCGGCGCGCGCATGGTGCGCACGCTTACGAATGGCCTGGCGGCGGAAGAAGCCGCGCAGTACACGCAGGCAGAGAAGCTCTACGCGCAGGCCCGCAGCATGGACTCCGCTGATCCCGTGCCCTTGCGCTTCCTGGGCGAACTCTACCGCCATCACATCGGCGATTGGGA
>DATIYQ010000187.1:0-13294 GCA_035517515.1 Binatia bacterium | reverse complement strand
CGCCGCGCCGTCTGCCGGATGCGCTTCAATACCGACGCCTTGCGTTTCTTCTGCTTCTTCGCTGCACCCTGAGCCATCTAGAACTCCTTTTGAAGTGTGAACAAACTAGCAATTTTAGCTGACGCGCTCACTTGAATCAATAGAGTTCCATGGCGGCCACAGTGCCCGATTGTGCCGCCCGCCCGAAGGCCTTGGAGTGCGGGAGGCACCGTAGCATCCCTCGAAATGTGTGGGAGCGGCGAGGCCCAGGCGCCTCTCGCCTTCCTTTCCTCGCCTGGGGGCTTCCAGCCGAAGTTGATTCGCTGAGAAACCGTGCGGCTTGCGGCTCTGTTCGTGCCTGCGCAATCCCGCTAAAATCGCTCAAACGCGCCTGTTCATGGATACCGCCACCACAACGGCTTCCGCTCCGCGGGACGACCTGCGCCTCCTGGTGCACTCCCATTTCCCGCTCATCGCCGCGGAGACCTCTGAAGAAGAGCGCATCGAGTCCTTGCTCGCGGCGGTCTGCTCCGAGTTGCAGCTTCCACTCTATGTTTGGAGCATGACCACCGGCCTTGTCCGCCGCGGCGGCCAGGGGTCCATCTACGGCACCGAAGACCCGGCAAAGTGCCTGGCCAATCTTGCGCTGTTGCATGGGGACGGCGTCTGCTTGTTGAAAGACGCCAATCGCTTTTTGAAGGACGACGTCCTGGTGCGTGCCCTGCGCGACTCCGGCGGAAAATTCAAGGGCGCGCGCCGCTCCATCGTCCTTTGCTCCGCCTCTCTCTCCATTCCTCCGGAACTCGCCGATCTTGTCGCCCGTTTTCATCTCGGTTTGCCCGACCAGGCAGCGCTTCTGGGTCTGCTCCGCGAGACCTTGGCTGAAACTTCTGCGCAGGACGCCGTGGCCTGCCCGCTCGACCCCGCGGCTCAAAGCCGCGCCGCCCAGGCGCTTGCCGGAATGACTCTCGAACAGGCCCGCGGCATCTTGCGCAAAAGCCTGATCGGCGGCGGCTGCTCGACCGGCGATCTCGCCGCGCGCGTCCTTGAGGAAAAACGCCAGTGGATGGGCCGCGACGGCGCGCTGGATTTCGTTAAAGTGGACGCCTCGTTTGCGGACATGGCCGGTCTCGCCGGACTTCGCGCCTGGCTCACCGAGCGCCGCGCCGCGCTTACTCCCGAAGGCCAGCGCTTCGGCCTCGAGCTGCCCCGTGGGGTGCTGATTGCCGGTGTGCAGGGCTGCGGCAAAAGCCTCTGCGCTCGCGCCGTGGCCGGGGAGTGGGCCATGCCCCTGGCCCGCTTCGATGCCGCCACGCTCTACGACAAATACGTTGGCGAATCCGAAAAGCGCCTGCGCTCCGTGCTCGAAAAGGCGGAGTGCATGGCCCCGCTCGTCCTGTGGATGGACGAGATCGAAAAGGGTTTCGCCTCCGGCAGCGCGGAGGCCGATGCCGGGCTTTCCCAGCGCATCCTTGGCACCTTTCTCACCTGGATGCAGGAGCGGCACGGCGGAGTGTTCCTCGCCGCCACCTCCAACGATATTTCAAAATTGCCTCCGGAGCTTCTGCGCAAAGGGCGCTTCGACGAGATTTTCTTTGTCGACCTGCCGGCCCCCGCGGAGCGCGCCGCAATCTTCGCCCTGCACCTGAAAAAGCGCGGCCGCGATCCCCGCCAGTTCGATCTCCCCGCCCTGGGGGCGGCTTCTGAAGGCTTCAGCGGCGCGGAAATCGAACAAGCCATCGTCTCCGCGCTTTACGCCGCGTTTTCTCGCAAGGAGCCCCTCTCCACCTCCATTCTTCAGGCGGAGCTGCGGCGGGCCGTCCCGCTTTCCGTTACCCGCCGCGAAGATATCGCCGCCCTCCGCGCCTGGGCCGCGGGACGCGCCGTCCCCGCCGGATGACTCGCACCGCCACCTTGCGCCGCGCTTTTTTGCTCGGCCTGATGAGTGTGCTTGGCGCCAGCTTGGCTGGCGCGGGAACTCGTAAGGAGGCGCGCGTGGCGGTGTCCATTGAAAACTACAGTTTCGCTCCCGATCCCATTACCATCGCGGCGGGCACCACGGTCGTCTGGACCAATCGCGACGAGGTGACCCACAACCTGGTCAGCCGCGACCGCTTGTTTGCATCCCCGGATCTGGAGGCCAATCAGCATTTCGAATTCACGTTTCACAAGCGGGGCACGTTTGATTATTTTTGTTCCATTCACCCGGAAATGACCGGCCGGGTCATCGTGAAGTGACCCGCTGGGAGTCTCGTGTAGGGCTTGTAGCGCCTGGATCGTCGCACGGGGACTGTGGCGCAGGCCGCCCTGAATCGTCGAAGGGCTTCTTGCGCTTCCAATCCTGCCATTCCGATCCCCTGTGCTTTTGACAGGGGTGAGGAACCTGCTTGTTCGGGGCGAGGCGCGCAGTCCTCACTCGTGTTTCGCGGTTCTTTGGGTCTTCTTGCGATTCCGCTTTTTCCCCCGCCCCTAGAAGTGCGCGAAGAAGAAGAACGACCCGTAGCCAATTCCCGCGCCGAACAGCGCTCCGGCCACCACGTCACTCAGAAAGTGCATCCCCAGCAGCACGCGTGACACGCCGATGCATCCTGCGGCCAGCAGCAACCCAGGCTCCATTTGCGGATAAAGATGGCCGAGCGACAGGGCAATCGCAAACGCCGTGATCGTGTGTCCCGAGGGAAACGAAAACTGGTCCGGCGGCAAAAGTGTGCTCCAGCAGTGCGGCTCCTGGTCGCACGGTCGCCGGCGATGGCTTGCATGTTTCACCGCCTTAAACCACAGGATTCCGGTCAGCGCGGCAAAACTGGCCGTGGCCAGCGCGCGGTAGCGCAGGTCTCCTCCGAACACCAGGATCAGCGGTGCCATCGCATACCACAGCCATCCGTCGCCGAGCCGCGTGGCGAACAGCGAGCCGTAGCGCACCCAACGCGGCGCGCGCCAGCGGTTCACCCGCCGCATCAGCCGGTGATCGCGCCGCTCGATGAAGCTCAACACCGTGCGCGCTAGGACCATGCGGTGGCCTCCCGCCTGCCCAGCGCGGGGCGCGGGCCGGTCTTCAGTCGCACGCGCGGACGCCGCGCGCGTGCCGGAATCACTGGCTGCGAGCGCGGGCGCCGCGCCGCGCGGGAGTTCCAGCGGCCTGCAAATCGGGCCTCATGCAACAGCACCGCCAGCGTATAGAAGGGAATGATGGGTGCCAGCGGGGCGAGCAGCGCGGTCCACGGGGTGTGCCGCATCATGGCCCCGGCAATGGTGAACACGTCGCGCGTCAGCTTTCCGTAGCTTCCCTGGTCCCCCGCGGGGACCCCGTGGCCGCTGCGCAGTCCGCGCAGAAATTCCGCCTTGGTGCGCGCCCCCGGCACGATGGTGTACGCCGTTCCCGCGGAGGCCAGCGCGTGCGCATCGCTCCCGCCCAGCGCTCCTTTTCCCAGCCGCCGCGCCAGTTCCTCCGCGAACCGGTTGTGGTGCGGCAGCATGTGCCCATTGCGGGTCTCGTAGGCCGGAAACAGCGATTCGAACCAGTCGAAATCCTCGTTGGCCCGCCGCCCCGTCAGCGCCGAAAACGGGTGGTTCAGACTGAAAAATAGCTTCTGCTCGTTCAGATACGCCAGCAGCCCCGGCAAATCCTCCCGCCGCCGCTGCAGTTCCGTGTGCTGCCGTTCCGTAATTCCGTAGACGCCGATGTGTGCCAGCGTGCCGCTGGGCATCCGGCAGGTCACTTCTTCACTTAGAAAAAAGTGTGCGTACTGGCGCAACGGCTCGGCGCCCGCGATGGAATCGTGGTCCGTCACCGTCACCAGGTCCATGCCGCGCTCGCGCAGCACGCGGTGTACGTCTTCCGGCTGGCTGTAGCATTCGCGGCATACCCGGGAAAGCACCGGTACCTCGCACATCCCCGAGTGGTAGGTGTGCACGTGCAGGTCGCATCGCATGGCGCAAGCGTAGGAATCCGGTGTTACACCCCGATGACTGTGGAAAAAAAAGCGGCTAACGATAACTCTTTCAGCATTTCAGCCAGGCCGTTTACAGGGCTGTAATGTAGCGCCGCGAAACAGGGTGGAAAATGCCCCGCGAATGCCTCGCATTGAATTTGTCTACTTCGATGCCGGCGGCGGCCATCGCAGCGCGGCCACCGCCCTGAAATCCGTCATCGAGGCCCAGAAGCTGCCCTGGGAAGTCCACCTCTTCAATTTGCAGGAGCAACTGGACGCCCTGGATTTTGTCCGCGGCCTCACCCGCGTGCGCATGCAGGACGTGTACAACCTGATGCTCCGTCGCGGCTGGACGCTCGGCAGCACCCAGATCATGCGCGTCTTGCAGCACACCATCCGGCTCTACCACCCGCTGCTGGTGCGCAGGCTGGCCGGGGTGTGGAGCGAACGCCGGCCGGACCTTGTGGTCTCTTTTATCCCGCACTTCAATCGCGCGCTCGCAGAGAGCCTGGGCAAGTCCGGGCCCAAGACCCCCTTCGTTACTCTGCTCACCGACCTGGCCGATTTCCCTCCGCACTTCTGGATCGAGCGCCAGGAGCAGTTCTTCATCTGCGGCACGGAGCGCGCTGTGGCCCAGGCTCATGCCGCGGGGCATCCCCCCGCGCGGGTTTTTCGCACCTCGGGCATGATCTTGAATCCCAAATTTTACGATCCGCCGAAATTGAACTGGGCCGCGGAACGCCACCGCCTGGGACTGCACCCCGACCGGCCCACCGGCCTGGTGCTCTTTGGAGGCCACGGCTCCAGCGCCATGCTGGAAATCGCCGAGCGCCTGGACTCCTCCCCGCTGCCGGTGCAGTTGGTGATGATCTGCGGCAAAAACGACAAGCTGGCGCGCGCGCTGCGAAAGAAATCTTCTCAACGGCCTCGGTTTGTCGAGGGCTTTACCACCGAGATCCCCTATTACATGCGCTTGGCGGATTTTTTCCTGGGAAAGCCCGGGCCCGGCAGCATCTCCGAGGCCCTGGCCATGGGCCTGCCTGTGGTGGTGGAACGCAACGCCTGGACCCTGCCCCAGGAGCGCTACAACGCCCACTGGGTTCGCCACAACGGTTTTGGCCTGGTCGTGCGCAGTTGGAAAAACGTGAACGCCGCCGTCGAGCACCTCCTCGAGCCTTCCAAGTTCGAAGCCACCCACCGCGCCGTCAGCTCCGTCCGGAATCGCGCCGTCCTGGAAATTCCGGAGATTCTCGGCCGGATTCTTGATTCCGCAGGCGGTGTACGCTAGGCTGGATTCTTCCATGGCTGGCACGCCTGACCGTTCCTGCCGCGTCCCCTGGTTGCACCGGACGCCTGCCCCCACTCGCGCGCGATGAAGCGCTCCATCCCACTGGCCGGCGGAATCGAGCAATTGTTCGGCGCGCTCGACGAAAATGTGCGCCTGCTCGAAAACACTTTTCATGTGACCACCCAGCTTCAGGACGAGACACTGGAGATCGAAGGAGAATCGGAACCCGTAGACCGCGCCGCGCGCCTGGTTGAGGACTACAACTCCCTGATCCGCGAGGGGCGCGTGTTCTCCGGCGGGGAAGTGAAATCTCTGATCCGCGCGGCTGCCGCGGAGCCCGATGTCTCCCTGCGCGAGGCCGCCCGCGGCCCGGGCCACGCCGGCAAGCGCGTCTTCGGCAAGAAGAATGTCACCGCAAAGACTCCCAACCAGCGCCGCTACATGGAGTGCATCGAAAAATACGACATGGTGTTCGCCATCGGCCCCGGCGGCACCGGCAAAACCTACCTGGCCGTGGCCATGGCCGTTTCCGGGCTGCTCACCAAGGAATTCTCGCGCATCCTGCTGGCCCGTCCCGCCGTCGAAGCCGGAGAACGCCTCGGTTTTCTCCCGGGCACCCTGCAACAAAAAGTGGATCCCTACATGCGACCGCTCTATGACGCGCTCTACGACATGCTGGACGCCGACAAGCTGGAGCGCTACCTCGAGAAGGGCATCATCGAGGTCGCTCCGCTGGCCTTCATGCGCGGCCGCACGCTCAACGATTCCTTCGTCATCCTCGACGAAGCCCAGAACACCACCAGCGAACAGATGAAGATGTTTCTCACCCGCCTGGGGTTCAACTCCAAGGCCGTGATCACCGGAGACATCACGCAGATTGACTTGCCCGCGGAGCGCCGCTCCGGCCTGGTCGAAGCTATGGACGTTTGCGGAAAGATTCCTGAGATCGCCTTTGTGCACTTTAACGAGCGCGACGTGGTGCGCCATAATCTGGTGCAGCAGATTATCAAGGCCTATGAGACCTTCGAGGCCGGTTCGGGCGCACCGGGACGCGCCGCTGGCGGCTCCGCCCCGAAACCCCGCAACGACAATGAACTCCGATCCTCCACGAAGTAGCCCCGCCGCGCGCGGCCGGCTCCGCGGCGAACGAACCGTGGTCAACCGCCAGCGCCAGGTTCCCGTGCGTCCGGCCTCCTTGCGCGCGTTCCTGGAGCGCGCCAGCCGCCTGGTGTTTTCCGCGGGCGCCGGCGTCACCGTCTGCCTGGTCAGCGACCGTGAAATCGCCCGGTGGAATCGCCGCTACCGCGGCAAGCCCGGCCCCACCGACGTGCTCTCGTTTCCCATGGCCGAGGCCCGCCGCGCCTCCAATCGCATCCGCCTTCCTGGTGATTCTGCGGCAAGCCTGGAGCGCGGAGACATTGCCATTTCCCCGGCCGCCGCCCGCCGCAATGCCCGCGCGCTCGGCCGCGGATTGGATAGAGAGCTGCGCGTCCTGATTTTGCACGGCCTGCTGCACCTTGCCGGCTACGACCACGAAACCGATCGCGGGCAGATGGAGCGCCGCGAGATGCTTCTGCGCCGCCGGCTGGGGATCGGCTGAACCATGGAACTGTGGCTCGTCACTCTCGGGGTCATGGCGCTCTGCGGAGCGCTCACCGTCGTCTCCTACGTGGATCGCGTCTTCCTCCACCTCGGCCAGGTGATTACCGGTCCCGTCCGCGACAATCTCGCGATTTTTGAAGCGGAGATCGAGCCGCGGTTCAAGCTCGAGCGCCAGTCCGCCGCCCTCACCTTTCGCCTGCTCTCGCACTTGCTGCTGGTGATGGTCGCCATGCTCACCGTGCTGGCCGCGGTCAAGACTTCCGACACGCTCACCGAAACCGTGCTTCAGGAAGTGGTCCTGCCGGTCTCTGAAGTGTTTTTCTTCATGCATTTGATTCCCTATCTGCTGCTCACCCACAGCACCGGGCGCTGGCTCGGGCCGTTTGTTCCCGTGTTGCGCCTGCTCTCCTTCGTCGTTTGGCCCATTCGCCTGCTGCTCGAGGCCGGCGTCTCCGTCTCCCAACTGCACGCGGAGACGCCCACCGACGAGGCGGCGGAGCAGGAGAGCCTCGAGGCGCTGGTGGAAGCCGGCGAGGAACAGGGTATCCTCGAGCCCCACGACGCTAAACTGATCGAGCAGGTCGTCGGGTTCGGAGACGTGCGCGTCCGCGAGGTCATGACCCCGCGCCCGGACATGGTGGCCATCCCGGCCGCGGCCACCCTCACCCAGCTCCGACAGGTGATGGTGGACTCGAAATTCTCGCGCGTCCCGGTCTTCGAAGGAACACTGGACGAAGTGATCGGCATCGCTCACGTCCGCGATTTGCTCGAAATTCCCGAGGCGGAAGCCTCTCGGCGCCTGGCCCGTGAGATTCTCCGGCCGGTGATGTTCGTTCCGGAAACCAAGCTGGGCTCAGAGTTGCTCCGGGAATTGCAGCAGAAGAAGCAGCAGATGGCCATCGCCATAGACGAATATGGCGGCGTGGCCGGACTGGTCACCACCGAAGACCTGGTCGAGGAAATCGTCGGGGAAATCGAGGACGAAGACCGCCGCCCGGCTCCCGAGGCCGTGCGCGAGGCAGATGGCGCCATGCTCGTACGCGGTAGCACTTCTGTGGCTCGCCTGGAAGAAATCCTCGGCGTGACCATCGACCGCGAACCGGATGCCGCGGCCACCACCGCGGCCGGCCTTCTCAACGAACTGGCCGGACACGTGCCCGCCCCCGGCGAAGTCATCCTCACGCCGCAAATACGCTTCGAAGTGGTGGACGCGAATCAGCGTAAGGTACTTCGCGTGCGCGCTCGGCTCGTTCCGCCCCCGCCCCTTCCGGAGCCCGCGGAGTCATTGCCCTCCGCCGCCGCAGAGCCCGAGGGCGCTTCCGCTGCCAAACCAGCCCGGGAACGTTCCGCCAAATCCGCCCCTGCCGCCGCTGGCAAAAAGGCCGCCGGCGCTTCCCGCTCTTCGAAATAATCCCGCCGCGGATCGCCGTTTCCGCCGCTCCGCTCCTTGGCTGGCCCGAAGGCCTTTGAGTGCGATAGGCCCGCAGTTCAGGGGCCTATCGCCTTGTGATTCCAGGCGCGCGGAGCATCGAGGGCCCATGGCCTCGAGCTTGGCGGATTCAGACACCGCCTGCCATCAGGCATTTGCGTTGATCCAACCGCCAACGCGCTATGATGCGTACTACATGAGCTTCCATTCCGGCTTCGTAGCCATTCTCGGCGCGCCCAACGCGGGTAAGTCCACGCTGCTCAACGCTCTGGTCGGCGAAAAAGTAGCCATCGTCTCCCAGTGGCCGCAAACCACGCGCAACCGCATCCTCGGAATCGTCAATCGCCCGCACGCACAAATCGCGGTCCTGGACACCCCAGGCCTGCATCACCCGGATTCGCTGCTCGGCAAGCAGATGCTGGGGGAGATCGAAGAAGCGCTCGACGGAATCGAGGTCCTGCTGGTGATTGTAGATGCCGCGAGAAAGTTCGGCCGCCCCGAACAGCAGGTCTTTGATCGCGCTGAACGCTTCCGCGGCCCGCGCATCCTGCTGCTCAACAAAATCGACCGCGTGCGCAAAGACCGCCTGCTGCCGCTCATCGCGGAGCACAACAAGAAACTGGCCTTCACCGAAATCATCCCCATCTCCGCGCTGACTGGAGACGGCGTGGAACTCGTCGCACGGACCCTCGAAAAGCACCTGCCGGAAGGCGCTCCGCTCTTCCCCCAGGATCAGTACACGGATCAGCCCGAGCGCTTCCTGGCCGCGGAAATCTTGCGCGAAAAAGTCTTGGCGCATACCCGGCGCGAGGTGCCCCACGCCGTGGCCGTTGTGGTGGACCGCTTCGAAGAAGGCGAAAAGCTCACCCGCATCCTGGCCACCATTTACGTGGACCGCGAAGGGCAGAAGGGCATCGTCATCGGCCGCGCCGGCGCCGCGCTGAAAACCATCGGCACCGAAGCGCGGCTGGAGCTCGAACAGATCCTGGGCCGCAAGGTGTTCCTGGAACTGTTCGTAAAAGTCCGCCCCGACTGGCGCCACCATCCCGCCGTCGTCCGCGAACTCGACTGGCGCAAACAGATGGAAGAATCAGAGGGGGATCAGGATGCCGAAGGGTTTGGACTCGAGCCCCCGGATACGTAGGGGCACGGCTTGCCGTGCCCCTCTCGCGTCAATTCTCCTGCGCTGAAATCCCCAGCGACTTCATCTTGCGGTAGAGGTGGCTGCGCTCCAGGCCCAGTGCGGTGGCCGTGCGCGTCATGTTCCAGTGGTTCTCTTCGAGCTTGCGCAGAATCATCTCGCGCTCGTAGTCGTGCCGCGCCTCCGCCAGCGTGGCCGCCGGCTGCGGATTGCGCGCGCCCCCGCGGAACAACTCCGGCGGCAGGTGGTGCACCTCCACGCGCTCGTCCGGGCACATGATGGCCAGCCGTTCCATCACGTTGCGTAATTCGCGTACGTTGCCCGGCCAGGGATACTGCGCCATTACCTCCAGCGCGCCCGCGGAAATCTCCCGCGGCTTGCGCCCATAGGCTTCGCTGAATTCCGCCAGGAAATGCCGCGCGAAAATCGGAATGTCTTCGGTGCGCTCGCGCAGCGGCGCAATCACCATGGGCACCACGTTCAGCCGGTAGAACAAATCCTCCCGGAAGGCCCCGCGCGCGATTTCATCCTCCAGCTTTTTGTTGGTCGCCGCCACCACGCGCACGTCCACGGTCACCGGCTTGCGCGAGCCGATGGGCTCAAAGCGCTGCTCCTCCAGTACCCGCAGCACCTTGGCCTGCGTCTTCATGCTCATGTCCCCGACTTCATCGAGGAAAAGGGTGCCCCCGTCAGCCTGCTGGAATTTCCCGGTTTTGTCTTCGTTCGCGCCCGTGAAGCTGCCCTTTACGTGGCCGAAGAGTTCGGATTCGATCAGCTCTTCCGGGATGGCCGCGCAGTTCACTTCCACAAAAGGCTGGTGCGCCCGCTGGCTCTGCGCGTGCAACGTGCGCGCCACCAGTTCTTTCCCCGCGCCGCTTTCGCCGTAAATCAGCACGCGCCCGCCGGTCGGAGCCGTCAGCGCGATCAACTGCCGCAGGGCCTTCATGGGCACGCTTTCGCCCAGCAGCGTCTGGCTGCGGTTCAGTTCCGCCCGCAGCAGTCGGTTTTCCTCCTGCAGCAGCGCCTGGGCCAGCGCGTTGCGCACCGCCACCAGGATTTTTTCCAGCGCCAGCGGCTTCTCGATAAAGTCAAACGCCCCCAGTTTGGTGGCTCGCACCGCCGTTTCAATGTTTCCGTGCCCGGAGATCACCACCACCACGGGTGGCTGGGCCATCTCCCGCAGACGCCGCAGCGTCTCCAGGCCGTCCATGTCCCCCAGCCAGATGTCCAGCAGCACCAGGTCGTAGGGGCGGCGTTGCACCGCGGAGAGGCACGCCTGTCCGCTGGAGACGGCATCGGCGGCGTAGCCTTCTTCATGCAGAATCGAGGCCAGCGACTGGCGGATGCCGTCTTCGTCGTCCACGATCAGCACGCTGCGGGCCGGCGCGCTCATGCGCTCGCTCCACCCGGCGGCAGGGTGGCCGCGGGCACGCCCGCGGCATGCGCGGCCGCGCCGTTGCCCGCCTGGCCCGCGGCCGGCTCTGCCACCGGCAGCCGGATGATAAATCGCGCCCCTTGCGGCTGATTGTCTTCCACCCGGATGGTGCCGTGGTGTTCGGCCACGATGCGTTCCGTGATGGCCAGGCCCAGCCCCGTGCCGCGCTGCCGCGTGGAGAAATGCGGCAGGAACAGCCGGTCCTTGTCCTCCGACGCGATTCCATGTCCGGTGTCCGCCACCACCAGTTCCACCGTATCGCCGTTGGCGCCCAGGCGCGTGCCCAGCGTCAGCGTGCGCGCCGCGGCTCCTTCCATGGCCTCTGCGGCGTTGTCAATCAGGTTGATCAGCACCCGGCGCAGCAGTTCCGTGTCTGCCTTGATCGGCGGCAGGTCCGCAGCCAGCTCCGTGCGCACCTGGATGCCCTCCAGCCGCGCCGCAAAAAAGTGCAGCGCGCTGGTCATCACTTCGTTCAGGTCTGCCGGAGAGAGCACCGCCTGCGGGAAACGCGCGAACCGCGAAAAAGCGTCCACCAGGCTCCCCAGCGTGGCCACCTCGCGCTGGATCAGGCCGGCGCATTCCGCCACCAGCGATTCCAGTTCCCGGGCGGAGGCGGGACTCGACGAAGGCGCCAGAGCCCGCCGCTCCAGATATCGTCCCAGGCGCTGCGCGGAGAGCTGGATGGGGGTGAGCGGATTTTTGATTTCGTGGGCCACGCGCTGGGCCACTTCCTGCCACGCCGCGGCCTTCTGCGCGTGCAGCAGGTCGGAAAGATCGTCAATCACCACCACGTAGCCGGGATTGCTGCGCCCCGGTCCCAGCGAGCTCACCGTCACCGCCGCGTGCACCACCCGGCCGGGCAGTTCAATTTCCAGTTCCCGCGAAACCGCGCCCATGCGCAGCGAGCGGCGCATCAGCCGCTCGATGGCCCGGCTGGCCTCCGCGCCCAGCAGCGATTCCAGCGATCGCGCCTCCCCGGCCTGGGGAGCATTTCCCAGCATCCGCAGGAAGGATGCGTTCACCCGTTCCACCGTCCCCCCCGGCCCCAGCGAGAGCACTCCGGTGGGGATGTTTTCCAGAATCGTCTCCATCAGCCGGCGCCGCTGCTCCATTTCCGAAAACGCGAGTTGCAGGCTGGCATTGGACTCCTGCAGCCCCTCGCGCGCCTCGCGCAATTGTCCGGTCATGCGGTTGAACGATTCCACCAGGATGCCCAGCTCGTCCTGCGCGCGCACGTTCACCTGGTGGTCCAGATTGCCCTGCGAGATTTCCCGGGTGGCCTCCGCCAGCGCCTGCACCGGCACGGTCACCTGCTTCTCCAGAAACAGCGCCACCCAGGTGGTGGAAAAAAGCAGCAGCAGGGTGATCAGCATCAGGCTCAGCAACATTTGCACCCGGAAAGTCTTCAACTGCAGGCTCTGCGCGTGATACGCCCGCTGCTGCGCTTCAATGTTGTCCAGCCGCCGCAGGTAATCTTCCGGCATGCGCTGTCCCACCAGCAAAGTCCCAGCCGGAAGCGGCGCGCGGGCCATCACATACGTGGCCCGGCCGCTTTGCCAGGCCTCTGAGCCGGTGGGCAGGGTGCGCACCCAACGCGGCGCTTCCTGCCCCTTTCCCACCGACGCACTCCGCAGCGCGAAATCGATCACCCGGCCGGAAGCGTCCAGCCGCCAGATGGCGTCGTAGCCCGGTCCGATGCGCACCGGCACGTCCGCCGGGGCGTACACCGGAGCGAGATCGCTCACCATTTGCGCGCGCCGCGCCGCTCCGGCCACCCCCATGTCCTCCAGCAGCCGCACGCTTTCTTCCGTGGCCACTTCCAGCGGCCGTGGGAACCATTTGGTGAGCGTGCGATTCAGCAGCGCGTAACTCACCACAAACAGCAGCGCCACCGGCAGCAGGGAAATGCTCATGGCGCCGAACACCATTTTCGTGCGGAAGCGCGAACCCATCTGCCCCGCGCGGCGGTCTGCCCACAGGCGCAGCAGGTTGCGCAGCAGCACGAAGCCAAATACCAGGAAGGCAATCACCACGAACACGGAGACGGAGAAGAGAATCAGCAGCGCCGTGGGGCCTTCCGGCACAAAAGGAGTATTCAGCGATCCCAGGGTAAACACCGCGGCCAGCAGCAGGGCCATGCCCAGCCCGCCGGCGATCAGCGCGACCCGCCCCGGGCGCCGCCGCGCGCGCTGGGGGGAACGGCCGCCGCTGGCCGGACTCGCGGAAGCCGCCGATGGAGTTTGGCCGCTCATCCGGGAGTCACCAGGGCGCTGGCGGATGGGGAGGCCGGCTCCCGCCCGGGCAGGAAGGGCAGCAGGGGGCACTGCTCGCAGCGCGGATTCCGCGTGCGGCACCAGTTTTTCCCCACGTTCACGATCAGCCCGTGAAATTCGTTATACGTCTCCGCATCCGCCGGCAGGCTGGACTCGAACAGCGCGCGGACTTCTTCATACCGGGCCTTCTCGTGCGCCAGGCCGTGCCGCGCCAG
>DATIYQ010000186.1:0-3235 GCA_035517515.1 Binatia bacterium | reverse complement strand
CCCTGGCAGCAGAGGGGAAGTCTCGATGAACAGGAACCGTATTTTGGAGCAGACTCCCCACACGCCCGCTGACCACCTGGTCTCGCGCCGTCAGTTTCTGAAGACGGGCGCGGCCGCCTCCGGCAGCCTGGTGATCGCCCTGCATTTCTCGACGATGGCGCCCTCCGATGCGCTTCGCGCGGCCACCACCGAGTTTGCGCCCAACGCATTTGTGCGCGTGGGCGCGGACGGCGCGGTCACCGTCATCATCGGCAAATCAGAAATGGGCCAGGGCGTGTACACATCGCTGCCGATGATTCTGGCCGAAGAGCTGGACGCGGATTGGACCCGGGTGCGCTGCGAATTCGCTCCCGTTGACCCGGCTTACAACCACACCGTTTTCGGGATTCAGATGACCGGAGGGAGCACCAGCACCTGGTCGTCGTACGAACAATTCCGCAAGGCCGGAGCCGTGGCCCGCGCTCTGCTCGTCCAGGCGGCAGCGCATACCTGGGGTGTGGCTGCGGCCGAATGCCGCGCAGAAAGCAGCCTCGTCATTCACGACGCCTCAGGGCGCCGCCTTTCTTACGGCGAGCTGGCCGCAAAGGCCGCGACGGAAAACCCTCCCGCCCAAGTGCAGCTGAAGGATCCCAAAGACTTCAAGATCATCGGCAAGTCCCTCCACCGGCTGGACACCCCGGCCAAGACCAATGGCAGCGCGATCTTTTCCATTGATATGGATCGTCCGGGAATGCTGGTGGCGGTAGTGGCGCGGCCTCCTGTCTTCGGCGGAAAGGTGAAGAGCTTCGACGCCAGTGCGGCCAAAGCCGTCCCTGGCGTGAAGGACGTGATTGAAATCCCCCGCGGCGTCGCCGTGGTCGCCGATGGCTACGTGGCCGCGCGGCGCGGACGCGACGCGCTGAAAATCTCCTGGGACGATGGCCCCATGGCCGGCTACAGCACACAAAAGCAGCGCGCCGAATACTCCGCGCTGGCCAAGACTCCCGGTGCGGTGGCGCGCAAAGAAGGCGACGCGGCCGGCGTGCTGGCTGCTGCGGCGCACAAACTCGAAGCGGAATACGAGTTGCCCTATCTGGCGCATTCGCCCATGGAGCCCATGAATTGCGTGGCGGACGTGCGCGCGGACAGTTGCGAAGTCTGGGCCGGAACGCAGTTCCAGACCTTCGACCGCATGACCGCGGCTCAAGCCGCGGGCCTTAAGCCGGAGCAGGTGAAGGTGCACACCATGTTTCTGGGCGGAGGCTTTGGCCGCCGCGCCGTGCCCGATTGCCACATGGTGCTGGAAGCTGTGCAGGTGTCGAAAGCCGTGCATGCCCCAGTGAAGCTGATTTGGACGCGCGAGGACGACACGCGCGGCGGCTATTACCGTCCGTTCTTCTATCACCGCATCGCCGGAGGGCTGGACGCGAGCGGCAACATCTCTGCGTGGCAGCACACGCTCGTGGGACAGTCGTTCATGGTCGGCACGCCCTTCGAGGCAGTGATGGTGAAAAACGGCGTGGACGGCACCTCCGTGGAGGGCGCCGCGGACATTCCCTACACCATTCCCAATCTCCACGTGGACGTGCACAACCCGAAGCTTGAAGTCCCTACATTGTGGTGGCGTTCCGTGGGCCATTCGCACACCGCGTTTGTAGTGGAGAGTTTCCTGGACGAGATGGCCCACGCCGCGGGCAAAGATCCCTTCGAGCTGCGCCGTACGCTGCTGGGAAAGAGTCCGCGGCACCTCCGCGTGCTCGAGCTGGCCGCGGAAAGAGCCGGCTGGGGCCGGCCACTGCCTGCGGGGCATGGCCGCGGCATCGCCGTGCACGACTCCTTCGAGAGCTTCGTGGCGCACGTGGCGGAAGTTTCCGTTTCCCCCAAAGGCGAGGTGCGCGTCCACCGCATCGTTTGTGCCGTAGATTGCGGGCCGGTGGTGAATCCGGACACGGTCCGCGCGCAACTGGAGGGGGCGGCCGTCTTTGCGCTCTCCGCGGCCCTCTATGGCGAAATCACGCTCGAGGACGGCCGCGTGCAGCAGAGCAACTTCAACGACTATCCGATGCTGCGCATCCACGAGTGCCCGGAGATCGAAGTGCACATTGTGCCCAGCACCGACAAACAGGGCGGCATCGGCGAGCCGGGAGTTCCTACCGTCGCGCCCGCCGTGGGCAACGCCATTTTTGCGGCCACGGGAAAACGTGTCCGCCGGCTGCCGATTCGCCCGGAGGATGTGCGCGGCGCGTGACGCGCCGTTCCTGCCGCGGGAGGAAAGCGAGGGATGGAGCCATGAAACTGCTTTCGGCGTGCCGCGCCGCGGTCGCATGGAGCGCGGTGGCCATGCTTGCGGCTGCAGGCATGCTGCCCGGAGCATCGCCGCGCGCTGCGGAACGCCCGGCCGCGAAGCCGGCCAGGTCCCCCGCAGCCCGGGACGACGCGGCCGCGCGGGCAGCCTTTCTGGCCGCCGCGCCCGTTTTCTTCCACCCGCGCTGCATGAATTGCCATCCCTCCGGCGACCAGCCGCTTCAGGGCGATGACAGCCATCCACACACGCAAAACGTAATGCGCGGCCCGCTGGGCAACGGAATCTACGGCATGAAATGTTCGGCGTGCCACCAGCAAGCCAACACTCCAGGCCTGCACATGCCGCCCGGCGCAGTCATTTGGCGGCTTCCGCCGCCGAAGATGCCCATGGTGTTTCAGGGAAAGACTCCCGGGCAGCTCTGTGAGCAGTTGAAGGATTCCAGGCAGAACGGCGGGAAGACGCTTGCCGGAATCGTGGAGCACGTGACCAACGATAAATTGGTGGGCTGGGGCTGGAACCCCGGCGAGGGCCGCACGCTTCCTCCCCTCAGCCGCGACGAATTCGCGCGCGACATTTCCCTCTGGGTGCAGAAGGGCGCGGCTTGCCCGGAATAATACCGCAACCGTCCCGCAGCGGACCGGCCCGCTAGCTTGCGGTGCGATTCTCTCCGCGCCTGCCCTTCGCCTCGGGGCCGCGCAGGCTATCTGGATCCCACGAAGTGCAGGAACAGCGTGAGGTATCGGCGGACGTTGCTGGTGATCAGAAAGTGCTCCCGGACGTGCTCGTGGCCCTGTTCGCCCAGCTTCAGGGCGATGGCGGGGTTGGAGAGCAGGTAGCGGATCTGGTACGCGGTGCCCTCCACGGAATGAGAGAGCATTCCCGTCTGTTTGTGGATTACTTGCAGAGGGATCCCACCGACGGCGGAAGCCACCACCGGTTTTTTCTTCCACA
>DATIYQ010000185.1:0-5820 GCA_035517515.1 Binatia bacterium | reverse complement strand
CGCAGGAGCGCGCCGAGCGCGCGGTCCATCACGCCGCGCCCGGCGCGTCCCCGGAGCTGTGCCACAAAACCCACACCGCAGGCGTCCACATCCACCGGCGGCGGTAGAGGACGGTAACCCATCTTCTATTGCTAAGCGTTCCCGCCCCGGCCTGTACAATTGAATTTTTCGATTCGCGCCATGACATTTTCAAGGGCCCGTTCCAAGAGGCCCGCCAATATCCTGCGCCCCGGGCCGCATTCCCCTGCGCGACCGCGTTCGGAGGAATGAGCGCGCCGCCCCAGGGACCGCGTTCCGCGTGCGTTTTTTCTGGACGCGCCGGGGGAAACCCCTATAATGCTTCGTTGTTCTCCTAAAAAATCTGGCCGGTGCTGAAGACAGCCTGGGGAGTTGTGTATGCGAAAACGGCAGGCAGCGGGAGTGTTCCTGATGCTGGTGCTGGCGGGGGCCGGTTCGCTCGGGGCGCAAGTCTCCGCGCCGCAGAGCGCAGCGCCCGCGGCCTCGCCACCGCCGGCTGCGGCGCAGGCGGCTTCGTCCGGCGCGGCCCCCGCGGCCGGAGACGTCGCGCGCCTCCAATCCCGGGTCGAGCAGCTCGAACAGAAAGCCGCGGATGCACAGACCGCCGGAGACAACGCGTGGATGCTGGTGTGTGCCGCCCTGGTTCTGATGATGACCGGGCCAGGCTTGGCGCTTTTCTACGGGGGGCTGGTGCGGAAGAAGAACGTATTGGCCACCATGATGCAGAGCTTTGCGCTGATGGCTGTGGTGACGGTGTTTTGGGCGCTGCTGGGTTACAGCTTGTGTTTCCACGCCGGAAATTCCTTCATCGGTGGCACGGGATATTCTTTTCTCCACGGGGTGGGCGCGGCCCCGGACCCCGATTACGCCGCCACCATTCCGCAAATGACCTTCATGGTGTACCAGTTGATGTTCGCCATCATCACGCCGGCGCTGATTACCGGTTCGATTGCGGAGCGCGCCCGCTTCAGCGCGCTGATGCTGTTCATGGTGTTGTGGTCGCTGATTGTGTACGCCCCCATGGCGCACATGGTGTGGGGCAAAGGCGGGCTGCTGAACGCCTCGCTGGGGGGCAGATTTCCCACGCTCGATTTCGCCGGCGGCACCGTGGTGCACATTACCTCCGGAGTCTCCGCGCTGGTGGCCGCGCTCTATCTGGGAAAACGCGTGGGCTATCCGAAGCAGCCCATGCCGCCTCACAGCGTGGTGTTGAGTTTCATCGGCGCCTGCCTGCTCTGGGTGGGCTGGTTCGGATTCAATGCCGGAAGTGCGCTGGCCGCCGGCAGCCTGGCCACCTCCGCGTTTGTGGCCACACACTTTGCCGCGGCCACGGCTGCGCTCGGCTGGGCCGGCGCCGAATGGCTTCGCAACGGCAAGCCCAGCGCCCTTGGCGCCATCTCCGGCGCGGTCGCCGGGCTGGTGGCCATCACCCCGGCCTCCGGATTCGTGGCTCCGATGCCCGCCCTCGCCATCGGACTGATCGCCGGGGTAGCGTGCTATCTGATGGTGGCCACGGTGAAAGCGAAGTTTGGGTACGACGATTCCCTGGACGCGTTTGGCGTGCACGGGGCGGGGGGAACGATCGGGGCGCTGCTGACGGGAGTGTTCGCCTCCCGGGCGGTCAATCCAATCTTCCACGACGCCGGCGGCAAGCCGCTTCCGGTGGGATTGTTGGATGGAAACCCCGGCCAACTGTTGAACCAACTGGTGGGTGTGGCCATTGCCTGGGGACTGGCCATCGTGGGCAGCCTGTTGATTCTGAAACTCTGCGATGCCGTGATCGGAATGCGGGTGACGGAAGATCACGAAGTGGAAGGATTGGACGTGACGCAGCACGGCGAAGAGGGCTACAACCTGGAGGTTTAACGGCCAGGACGATCCGCCGGAACCGCGGCAGCGCTGCCGCCGCGGTTGGCGGGGATGAGAATTCATGGACTGCGGAGTGATGCACGGAGAAGACCGAGCCCGAGGAAATCCGGGCGCTGCCGGAGCGAGCGATGACAAAAATCGAAGCGATCATCCAAACCTCACGATTTGAAGCGGTCAAGGACGCGCTCAAGGAAGCGGGCATCGAGGGTATGACCGTTACCGATGTGCGCGGACACGGCCGGCAGAAGGGGCACACCGAAGTCTATCGCGGCCGAGAGTACTCGATGGATTTGCTGCCCAAGACCAAGGTCGAGCTGGTGGTGGCCGATCGCCTGGCGCAAACTGCGATTGAGGCCATCCTGAAATCCGCGCGCACCGGAAAAATCGGTGACGGCAAGATTTTTGTGTCGCGGGTGGAGGAAGCCATCCGCATCCGCAACGCCGAGCGCGGCGAGGACGCCTTGTGATCCGCGCACGGGGCCGGCCGAATCTTCACCCGCCGCGCCGCCCGGCGCCCTTTTCCCGCTATGGGTGAGGCGGTCCTGCTCGAAGCATTGCGGGCGGAGTGCGACGCCTGCCGCCGGCGGCTCGAAGAGAATTTCCGCACTCATGGAGACGCTGGAGCGGCGCTCACCGGGCGCGCCGCGCTGGCCGATCGCACTATTTCTGCTCTGGTTTCCACGCTGTTCGCTTCCGCGCCGGCGCCCGGTTCGCGCTGTTGCCTCCTGGCCATCGGCGGGTATGGCCGCCGCGCGCTGTTTCCCAGTTCGGATCTGGACGTCCTGCTGCTCTGTGCCGACGCTCAGGCCGCGGAAGCCGTGCGCGAGCCGGCGGCCGCCCTGGTGCGCATGTTATGGGATTTGGGCTGGCGCGCCGCAGTCACCTCCCGGCTGCTCGAGGAGTGCGATCGCTTTGAGCAGGAGAATCCCGAATTCAGCATCTCGCTGCTGGACAATCGCCCCATCACTGGGGATCCGGCGCTGGGCACGATCTTGCGGCAAAAAATCCTGCCCTCGCTCGCCGCGCGGGAGCACTCCGCATACGTCCGCTCTCTCGACGAAATGACCAGGGAACGCCACCAGAAACACGGCAACACGCTTTTCCATCTGGAACCCAACCTGAAAGACGCCCCCGGCGGCCTGCGCGATTTTGACCTGGCCTGCTGGGCGACCGCGATCCAGGAACTGGCGCGCCTGGGCACGCCGGACCACAAGCGCGCGTGGACCGCTCCCGATGCGGGCTGGGGTCAACTGCTGGGAGACGCGGCCGGCGCGGCCTATCGTTTTATCGCCGCGGTTCGCGTGTTTCTCCATTACCACCACGGCCGCGACGATAATCGACTCACTTACGACCTGCAGGAAGAGGCCGCGAGCCGCAACATCGGTGTGGCCGGCGCGGAACCGCTGCGCGTCGAGGAGTGGATGCGGCTCTACTTCCGCCATGCGCGCACCATTGCCCGCATCTCCAAGCGCCGCATGGACGAAGCCATGGCCCGGCCATCGCTCTACTCCGCTTTTGAAGACTGGCGCGCGCGGCTCTCCAATGCGGATTTCAGCGTGCACCGCAACCGCGTGTTCTGCCGCCGCCCGGCCGCGCTGGCCGATCCCGTCTTCCTGCTCAGCCTGTTTGAATTTGTAGCCCGCCACGGCCTGGAGCTGGCCGTGGAGACGGAGACGATAGTGGAGCAGGCCCTTCCCACATCGAATTGTTCCGCCGGCTGGCCCGGTGAAGGAGCCGCGGCCGGGGCAGCGCTTCGCCGCATCCTGAATCTGCCGAGCGCGGGCCTGGCGCTGCGCGCCATGCACCGTGTGGGAGTGCTGGATGCCGTGCTGCCGGAGTTTCGCGCAGTGGACGCGCTGGTCATACGCGACCTCTATCACCGTTACACGGTGGATGAGCACACGCTGCTCACCATCGAGGGACTGCACGCGTTGCGCCACGCCGCTTCCGAGCCCGACCGCCGGTTTGCGGAAATCCTCGCCGAAGTCGAGCAGCCGGAGCTGCTCTACCTGGCCCTGCTGCTGCACGACGTGGGCAAGGGCATGCCCGGTGGGAACCACGTGGTAGCCAGCCTGGAGGCCGCGGAGCGCGCCTGCCCGCGCCTGGGCCTGGCGCCCTACGAGCGCGATCTGGTGGCATTTCTCATCCGCAATCATCTGGAGATGTCGCTCACCCTCCAGCGCCGCGATATTTTCGATCCCGAAGCCGTACGCGTGTTCGCGGAGCAAGTGGCGACGCCCGAACGGCTGAAGATGCTCTGCCTGCTCACCTATGCGGACATCCGCTCGGTGAATCCTGAATCCCTTTCCCCGTGGAAGGCGGAGATGCTGTGGCAGCTCTACGCCGCTGCCGCCAACTATCTGGCGAGAAGTGTGGACGGCACACGCATCGCTCCCAGCGCCGGCTCCGACCGCGAACTGCTGGAGGTGGTGCGCGGGTCGCCGGCGCTGGCCGCGCTGGCCAAACCGCTGGCCGCGTTTCTGGATGGTTTTCCACGCCGCTACCTGAAGCTGCATTCCGCGGACGAGATTGCCGCGCAATTCGAGATGGCCCGGCACCTAGAGGAGCGGCTCGTGGCCGGCGACCCGCACGCCGCAGAGACGCAATTGCGCGAGCGCCGCGGGCATTACGAGCTGACCGTCGTGGCCCGGGACCGTCCCCGGCTCTTCGCGGCGCTCACCGGAGTGCTGACCGAATGGGGGATGAATATCCTGAAGGCGGATGCGTTTTCCAACCGCGCCGGTTTGGTGCTGGACTCGTTCGTATTCGCGGATCTCTACGACACGCTGCGGCTCAATCCCGAAGAGCGCGGCCGGCTGCTGGCAGATACGGAGGACGCCGCGGCGGGCCGCAGCGCTGCGGAGATGATTCCACGGCGGCGCTTTGCCCGCGGCGCCGCAGCGCGCTTCCGCGCGGCCATCGCCACCGAGGTGAGCTTCGACAACTCGTGCTCGGCCACCAGCACGGTCTTCGAGCTGGTGGCCCGCGACCGTCCGGGCCTGCTGCACCGCATCAGCGAGTTGCTGGCCGATGCCGCCTGCAACATTGAAGCCGCGCTGGTGGATACCCAGGGGGAAAAGGCCATCGACGTTTTCTATCTGACGCAGCACGGGAAAAAACTCAGCGCGGCGGAGGGGCAGGCGCTGCGGGAAACGCTCCTCGAAAGTCTCGGGCGGGAGTAGGGGATGCGCCCGGGGATCCGCCGGATGCGCCCGCGGGAAGGCTCAGCACCATTGCCTCCAGGTCCGCCGCCTTGCACAGGGTATAGAAATCCCGCAACTTTGGATATTGCTCGGGAGCCACCGTGCCGACTTTCGACCAGAACCTCCGGCTCACCACGATCGAGTTGGCCTCGATCCTGGCCCCGATTTGATAGGTTGCCATAGCCACCTCTCCTGGATGCCGCCTCCTCAGGGCGGTGTCGGAATCGTCCTCGGGACCGGAGATCCGCAGCCCGGGAAGATCGAGTGTCGCGCCCTTCCGGTCGGGCAATTTCTCGACTTTTGCATTCGGAGGCAGATCCATCCTGAGTTCATCGGTCTCTTCGAAGGGAAAGGGGAAGTCGACGGGTTGGGCCCGGGTAAGGCCCTCGAAGGGATTCGGATCGCCTGATCCGGGCAAAAAGACGGGCAGCGTGACCCGCCCGCCGGGCCCGGCAGGCGCGGGAATCGAGATTTCCAACTCGGCGCTGAGTGGTTTTTCCCCGTCGCTCCATCCCGCGACGGTCAGCCTGGAAATACCGGCGCCGGCGGGAAGCCAGGCCTGCACGCGGGCTCGCAACATTTCCGTGCGTGCTTCCTCGCTCAGGCCGATGGCGCGAAGCCTCAGGTCCAAAGCCTCCTGCCCGGTCAGCGTGACGCGCATGGAGCCGCGTAACATGCCTTGGGAATCCAGTTGCAGCCGGGTGCCGCGCGCGATGCGCGTATCCGCCGG
>DATIYQ010000184.1:0-8752 GCA_035517515.1 Binatia bacterium | reverse complement strand
TCCTTGACCGGCGCGCACCGCGCGCGGTATCCGGCGGTCGAAAGAATCGGCCGGCAATTGCAAGCCTGGGGGAAGAGTCTGGCCGCCTCGCACCGCCGGGCGGATTTCGCTGTGGTGGACCCGTTGCTTGCCTTGCCCCGGGAAAAGCTCACCCGGGAAGACGCGGAACGGATCCATGGAACCACCGGCCGCCTGTTGCGGCTCGCGGACTACGCGGGACTCTCCGCCGATCTGGTGGATGTGCAGCATCAGCCACCCGAGCAGCTCCTGCGCTACCCGCTTCTCCTTCTTCCCGTTTACAGGCCGGGCGAACAGGAATTTGCGATTGCGGAGAAGGCGGAGCGGACCCTAACCGCATATTTGCGCGCCGGAGGATCTCTGGTCTGCTTCCCGGAGCTTCCGGCGGGGAGAGTCTTCCAGGAACTGCGCGGCGCTTCGCCCGCCCTTCCGGGACCGTTGCCGGAGGGCGCCGTGGCGCAGCAGGTAGGCTCCGGCCGCCTGATCCTTTTGACCAAGGATTTTTACTCCTGGGTCGGGGTCGGCGATGACTTTTCGGATGGCCGCAACAGATTCGAAGCCCCCTATGGCATTTCGGTGCTCAAAGACTTGCTTCACGACTTGGACTTGCGCCCCGTGGTGCAACCCGTTCCGGATGCGGCTCATACCGCTGACTTCATGGCCTCAGAACTGGTCAGCGACGAGGGAACCGGACTGCTGGGCGAGCGCTCCGGCGGCCAGGGCTGGCTGAGCGTTTCGAATTTGAGCTACGACACGCCCCTCGCCGAAACACTGGAGGTGATCTCTCCCCGGGCATCCACGCGCACACCACAACTCGCCGCAAGCGACATTCTCAAGGTGCCCGTCAGTGTTCCCCCGGCGGAATCGCTTCTGCTGCCCCTCGAGTTTCCGCTCTGCTCAGAGCCGGCTCCAGGCCACGCATGCGAGGATCGGATCATTTCGTCCGGGGCGGAGCTGGTGCGCGCCGAGCGCGAAGGAAAAACCATGCAGCTCACCTTTTGCGCGCCGGCCCGCGCCACGGTCCGCCTTCGTCTGGCGGAAAAGCCCGGTCACTCGGAAATGGATGGGAATCCCATCCCGGCAGTCTGGAACCCAGACGAACAGGAACTCACCGTGGATCTGCTCCGTGGTGCGTCTCCGGCCTTCTTGCGTGTGCTGCGCATCCCGCTCCCCTACGCGCCCGCACTGCCGGAACTCCCTTCGCCGGAAAATCGCCGGCCGTCTCCGGCCGCGCTGCGCCTCTCGGCGCTCGGTGGCGTGCGCTTGCCGGTGGGGGAGGATTCCAATCTGCTTGCCGAGCCACCACTGTTTGTTCTCGAAAAGGGCGCGGACGCATCTTTGCGTTTCGCGGTAGAAAACCTGGGCGAAACAGGCGGCGAACTGCAGCTCCGGATCAATGGGACGTTTGAAAGCACCGCCCGCACCTATGTCCCCGGCGGGATGCTGGGTACCCTCAGTTTGCCGGTGCGCTCCTCGGACATCGAATCGGCTTCCGCCACCCCTCCCGGAGCGGACGGGCTCTACCGCGGCACGCTGCACACCATTCCCGCCGGTCCCGCAGACAATTCCCAGGTTTCCTTCGCCATCCTGCCGGAGAAAGGGGCCATCGGCTACACCTTCGACCTGGACGCGGACGGCCAGCCGGAACGTCTGCTGGAAAATTCCGCGTTGCGCGCCATCGTGTCGCCCGCCGCGGGGGGGCGATTGATCGCGTTGCTGGACAAGGCGACCAACCTGAATTTGACCTCCACCATGGGGATGTTCGAAGACGGCTTCTCATTTTCGCCCAATCCGCCCGGGGTGCGTCCAGAGCGCGCACGCGGCCGCTCTGGAACCTTCAATCGCTTCTATACCTCGGAGTGGCGCCAAGCAGAAGGCGGCCCGGCTCTGCAGATGAGCTACGACGCGCCGGATGTGTATCCCCATGGAGCTCACATCGAGAAAACCTTTCACCTCTCCGGGGAACGCGCAGGTAGTGTCGAATATCGCGTCTCGCTGCTCCTGGCAGACGCCCAACGACTCGCCCAGGAAGCGTCCGGCAAAATTTTCGCAGCGCCCGCTCCCACCGATGTCCCGCAGCACTTCGTGATTCTCAGCTCGCTGCCCGCCGCCTTTGGTGATGGACCAGTCACGAAATTCTGCTGGACCCACCCCGGCGTTGCGGCCTCCGCCGCGGCGCCCGCTGATCGTTGCGAGAGCCTTGCGCCCGGCGGCCAGGAGCTTCAGCTTCCGCCAGAAGTGAAGAGCCTGGAGATTCGCCAGCCGCAGGGCCCGGCTTTAATCCTGGATTGGCCCGGCGCGGGAGATGGCGCACGGCTCACTCTGGAGCCCAAACGCTATTCCGTGCTGCTGCGGCTTTCCTGTGCGTCCCTGCAGCCGGGCGGCGCGCCCGGCCTCTACCGCATCGAATTTAAAGTAGTCGAACCACAATGAGAATCGCCTTCCTGCTCGCCGCGATACGCCGGCCCGGCCCGGCTCACCTCGCACTGGCGCTGGCTTCCGCCTGGTTCGGCTGCTTGCCGGCCTCCGCGCAGACCGACAGTCCGCTCACGCCCGCCCCGCCACGGCAGGTGCACCGCATCTCCACGGAGACCACGGTCGAGCCGGCCCCGCTCCCTCCCGAACAAATCATCCAGGCCTTCGTTGCGCGCGAAGCAGAGTGTCTTCACGCGCATGAGCACTATGGATTCAAGCGCTCTGTCCGCCTTCAGGAATTCCTCCCCGGCGGAGACGCGGGGGGAGAGATTCTCCAGGAGAGCGTGGTCTATTTGGCGGAAAACGGCCGGCGATACGAGAAGATGGGTGAGACCAGCAAGAAGAACTTCGTGGTGGCGAATGTCGCTCCCGAGGACCTGAAAAGCGTGGCCCAGGTCTCTCTCTTCCCCCTGGTCCCGGAGCAGATGCAGTACTACACCCTCACCTACAAGGGCTCGCAGCCGCTCGATGAGCTGCACACCTACATTTTCGAGGTAAAACCCAAGCGCCTGTTGCCAGGGTACCGCCTGTTCCAGGGACTGGTGTATGTGGACGATCGGGATATGGCCATCGTCCAAATGTATGGCCGCTGGGACGCGCTGCCCGATGAGGAAGGCTCGAATCTTGATGCCCGCCGCATTCCCTTCACTATGTACGAAATCTATTACGAAAACGTGGAGGGGAAACTTTGGTTTCCCACCTACATTCGTGCCGACACCGATCTGCATTCCAAGGCCGGCGACGATCAACTCCGCCTGATTGTGAAAATGACCGATTTCAAGGCCGCGCATCTCCCGCCCGCTCCCGCCGGAGCGCCGGCCGGCCCCGCCGGCTCCGCCAAACCGGGCGTTGAGTCCGCGGCGCCTTCTAAGCCCCCACGGGATTGAAGCTTGCCGCCGCGCGACTTCCCGCCGGAACCCTGTTAGCCTTTCGGGATTGCAGAATCGCGTGCAATCGTCGTGCACTGAGGAGGGGCCGGTATGAGCGCCGCGGACAAAATGGCTGACCTGAATCGCCGCTTTGGAATTCCGGGAATCGCGCAGGTGGTGGAGGGCAGCGGTGGCCTGCCGTGCGTGAAAATTACCGCGCCGGACGCGGCCGGCGAGATGTATCTGCTCGGCGGCCAGGTGACCTCCTGGCGCCCGGCGGGCCACCAGGAAGTCCTCTACCTGAGCACGGCCACGCGCTGGGAAGAAGGCCGTGCGATTCGTGGCGGCGTCCCCATTTGTTTCCCCTGGTTCGGAAACAAGGCGGACGACACGAAGGCGCCGGCCCATGGTTTCGTGCGCGCCGTCCCGTGGCGGCTCGAGTCCATCGCGCAATCTGCGGGGGCGGTTACCGTGAGCACGTTGATCGAGAACGACGAGGGCACCAGAAAATGGTGGCCGGCGGACTTCCGGCTTACGCACCGTGCCTCGTTTGGCCGCGAACTGCGTATGGAGCTGGAAATGGTCAATGCGGGAACGGCTCCACTGCAATTCGAGGAGGCATTGCACACCTATTTCCGCATCGGCGACATCGCCAAAGCGCGCATTCACGGGCTGGATTCCGCTCACTACCTGGATAAGACCGATGCCTTCCGCGAGAAAACGCAAAACGGCATTCTTGTGATCTCAAAGGAAACGGACAGCGTCTATCTGAATACGCTCCATGCCGTCGAACTGGAGGACCCCGTTCTGGGCCGGCGGGTTCACGTGCGCAAAGAGAATTCGCTGAGCACCGTGGTGTGGAATCCCTGGGCCGAAAAGGCCACAGCCATGTCCGACCTGGGCGGCGGCGAATGGAAGCAGATGGTCTGCATCGAGACGGCCAATGTCGGCCAGCTTGCCGTGACCCTCGCGCCGGGGGCCAAACACATCATGAAAGCCTTCATCCAAGCTGCACGGATTTGAGCAGGCCCGGTGCGGCCTTCCCCGGCTATTTCGAGATCATTTCTGGCCAATTCGCAATCAGCGTCAGCGGCGAATCCGGGTTGAGCGAGTTGATTAGGAACCGCCCGTCGGGAGCCCGGTCATACTGGAAGAGTACGAAGGAGGGGCCGACGATGTGCGTTTGGAAGAGTGTCCGCGGGGCTCCGGCGGTATTCTTCTCTGGGACGAAGGCTACCGCCATAAGTTTCCTGTCAGGACCGATGTAGAATATTTCCTTTCCGTCCTGCCTCCAAACCGGCTGCGTGCCTCCGCCCTGGGAGATTTGGATGCGCGCGCCAGGGCCCGGGAACGGCTGCACGGAGATTTCCTGGTAACGCGTCCGCGGTTCGACGCGAGCGATCCATTTCCCATCAGGGGAAATGCGCGCCTCCGCGCCCACCGCAAATTCGGCGATCCGCTGATCGGATTCTGAATAGACCCCAAGAAAAGGGACTCCCTGGGCAAAGTCCATGTACACCACGCGGCCATCCGGAGAAATGTCGTTCACCATTTTGATCGAGCCCTTCACAAGCAGCCGCTGTGTTCCGGAACCGTCCACAGCAGTTTCATAGATGGCCACGGATTTCCCTTCCCGAGTGGTGTAGACGATTCGCTTGCCTTCACGAAACCACACCGGCGTTGCTTCGCTGCCCCCCTCGGTCAACCGCGTCGAGATTCCGCGCTCCAAATCCATCACGTGGATGTACGTTTTGCCATTGCGCCCATCGTCCGACGCAACTGCCAGCAGCCGCCCGTCCGGGGATAATCGTGGGTCCCAGTAGCCCAATCCGGGAATTTGCCCCACCTCCTTGCCCGTATGGTCAAACCATAGCAGCCGCGTGGAGAAAGCTGAGGTCGATTGAATCACTACCATTCCGCTTTTGGAGGCAGAGTACCCCGCGTGATGGAATCCAGGATCTTGAATCACCTCCTGCTCGGCGATGGGAAGGGCCGGCCCGGTGAACTCCAGACGGTCCGGATCGAAGGGCTGGGCCATCAGGCTGCGGTCACGCAAAAAGAGCAAGCGTCCAAAGACAAACTCCACGTTCCCCGCCAGCTCCGAAGAAATCAGCTTGGGTGGCCCTCCATCAAGGGAGCCGGCGTAAATCCCGTTCCCCTGGGGATCTTCCGGAGCGCTCCAGTCGGAAAAATACAGAAAATGCCGTCCATCGGGCAGAAAGTATGGCCAGCGGTGCCCTTGTCCACTGCCCTGGTGGGGTGGCGGGGTAACCGCCACCGGCTCCCCACCGCTGTCCGAAACACGGCTGAGTGGTGAGGCCACGCTCGGCGCGAAGACAATCGTCCCGTCCCGATTCCAGGCTCCCCCCCGCCCAACCGGCGCCTCGCACAGCACCTTCACCGCTCCTCCCGCTGTGTCCACGGTCTTCAGCTTCCCTTCCGCGAAGAAACCGATGCGCCGGCTGTCCGGCGCCCAGAAGGGATAGCTGGCATCGTCGCTGCCGCTGATTTGCTGCGCAGTCGCCGCCGAAAGCAGGCGAATCCACAACGTGGATCTGCCGTCCGGGCCGGCAGCGACGTAGCCCAGCCGCGTTCCGTCCGGCGAAATGGCAAAGTTGAAAGGCACGAAAGATGTGCCCTGCATGGGCAGCAGCGATGATCGCACCACGGGTGCGGATGGCACCGCTCCCCTCCAGTTCACAATTGCCAGCGAGATGGCGGCCACCAGGCACAGGGCGGCCGCGCTCCAGGCCAGTTTTTCGCGCACAGCCAAGCGTGCGGTTCCCCGGGCGGAAGCCGCGCCCCGCTCGCCTCCCTCCGCCAGCCACCCCAGTTGCACACGGATGTCCTGGGCCGATTGCCAGCGTTCGTCGCGGTCCTTCGCCAGGCAGAGTTTGACCATACGGTCCAGGGCCGGAGGAGACACGGGCACAAGCGACGAAATCGGTGCCGGGTCGCGCTCCAGGATGGCCGCGGCCACGCTGGCCTGTGTTTTTCCTTCAAACGCGCGCTGTCCCGTGGCCATCTCGTACAGCACGGCGCCGAACGAAAAAATGTCGCTGCGCGCATCCACCTCTTTCCCCTCCACCTGCTCCGGCGACATGTATGGAAATGTGCCCACCACCTTTCCTTCGGCCGTCAGCGGCTGGCTGGCCGTGGGCATCTGCGAAAGACTCTCCGCCGGCGCCACTCCCGCTTTTGCCAGACCGAAATCCAGCAACTTCGCGCCTGCCTTGGTCAGCATCACATTGCCCGGCTTCAGGTCACGGTGCACAATCCCTTGGCGGTGAGCCCGCGCCAGCCCGCTGGCAATTTCCATGCCGGTGCGCAGCACCTGCTCCGTGGAAAGCGGCCCCTTCTCCAGGCGCTCGGCCAGCGTTTCTCCTTCCAGGTGCTCCATCACCAGGTAATCGACGCCTTCCTGATGGCCGACGTCGTACAGTGTGCAGATATTCGGGTGGGAGAGAGAGGAAATGGCGCGTGCCTCGCGTGCCAGCCGTTCGCGCCTTTGTGGATTCCCGGAAAACTCCGCCGGAAGGATTTTTATCGCCACGGTGCGGTCGAGGCGCGTGTCCCGCGCGCGATACACCTCGCCCATGCCACCGGCTCCCAGTGAGCCGAGGATTTCGTAAGGGCCGAGTCGTGCGCCAGGAGAAAGAGTCATGGGTGCCGAAACTGCATGAATCAGGAATCCGCCCACGGAATCTTAGGCTGGCGGTTCGGGCCAGTCAATTTACGAACACCCCGGTCAGGCCCAATATGTACGGTCCAGCGTGCGGTATTGAATGGCTTCGCTGATGTGTTTCGGTTCGATGTCTGCCACGGCGGCCAGGTCGGCGATCGTCCGCGCCACTTTCAGGATGCGATCGTGGGCCCGGGCGGAAAGCCCCAGGCGGGACATGGCCGATTCCAGCAGCTTCTCCGACTCGGCGGAAATGGCGGCATATTTCCGGATCATCCTCGGCGGCATCTGCGCATTGGCGTAGAGGTTCTTTTCCCCCACAAATCGTTCTGCCTGGCGGCGCCGCGCCTCCACCACCCGGGCGCGGACTTCCGCCGAGCCCTCTCCCAGCGCGCCCTCGCGCAGCTCGCGATACCTCACCGCGGGGACTTCCACGTGGATGTCAATGCGGTCCAGCAGCGGACCGGAAACCTTGGACACGTATCGCTGGATTTGCGGCGGGGTGCAGTGGCACTCGCGCGCCCCGTCGCCAAAATACCCGCAGGGGCAGGGATTCATCGCTGCCGCGAGCATGAACCGCGCGGGAAACGACACAGAAATGGCCGCGCGCGCGATATTCACCGTGCCGTCTTCCAGCGGCTGGCGCATCACCTCCAGCACGTTGCGCTCGAACTCCGGCAATTCGTCGAGAAAGAGCACTCCGTTATCTGCCAGCGACACTTCTCCCGGCCGCGGCACCGCCCCGCCGCCAATCAGCCCTGCGTCGCTGATGGTGTGGTGCGGCGAGCGGAATGGCCGCTGCGCGGTCAGTCCACGGCCATCCTCCAGTACCCCGGCCACGCTGTGGATGCGCGTCGTCTCGATGGCTTCCTCCAGCGTCATCGGAGGCAGAATCGTCGGGATTCGCTTCGCCAGCATGGTCTTGCCCGCCCCGGGCGGGCCGATCATCAGGATGTTGTGTCCCCCCGCGCAGGCCACCTCCAGTGCCCGTTTGGCTGCTTGTTGGCCGCGTACGTCGCGCAGGTCCACGGCATAGGAGCCGGCGGAGTCCAGCATCGCGCGGCGATCCACGCGGACCGGCTGGACCATTTCCGGAGCGTTCACCAGGTCCACCGCCTGGGGGAGCGCGCCCACCGCGAAGACCTCGATTCCCTCCACCAGCGCGGCTTCTTTTGCATTCGCCTCAGGCACTACCAGCCGGCGCAAGCCGCGCTCGCGGGTGGCAATGGCCGCAGAGAGCGCCCCGCGCACCGGCCGCACTCCGCCGTCGAGCGAGAGCTCTCCCAGGAAAACTGTGTCTCCCAGCTGCTTGCCGAAGAATGCGCCGTTGCATCCCAGGATTCCCAGGGCCATCGGCAGATCAAACGCTGAGCCCTCCTTGCGCAAGTCCGCGGGCGCCAGGTTTACAGTGACGCTGCGGGGAGCCGGAAACTCAAAGCCGCAGTTTTTGACCGCGGAGCGGATCCGCTCCCGGCTTTCCTTCACCGCCGCGTCGGGCAGGCCCACCACCGTAAACTCCCCCATTCTGCTCGAGCCGACGTCCACCTCGACTTCCACGAGGTTGGCTTCGATGCCGTACACCGCGGCACTCAGGGTTTTATAGAGCATGGCCGGATCGGGGCGTAAGGACCCCGCGCGCAGGGTAAACGAAAATACTAATCTACGCCAGAGGTACTGCCGTAAAACCAGCTGTGGCAGGGTTGGAGAG
>DATIYQ010000183.1:0-2022 GCA_035517515.1 Binatia bacterium | reverse complement strand
CGTGCACATAGGAGGAATCGCTGGAGGCGAGAAACAGCACCGCCCGGGCAATGTCCTCCGCCTCTCCCAACCGCGCGAGTGGAATCCGCGAGGAGAACAGGTTGAGCCGCTCTTTCGCGGCCTGCTGCGCGGAGGCAGGGGCGTTGCGCCCCCAGATGGGTGTTGCCGTGGCGCCGGGCACCACCACATTCACCCGGATGCCTTTGGGAGAAAGCTCCGCGGCCAGTGTCCGCGCCATGGAACGCACCGCTCCCTTGCTGGCCACATAGGCCGAAGAACCTGGAGGGCCCAGCGTGGCCACCACAGAACCATTCAGCACGATGGACGCGCCCTCGCGCAAGTACGGGAGCGCGGACTGGATGGTGAAAAAAACGCCGGTCACGTTGATCTTCAGGATCCGCTCAAACTGCTCCTCGGTGGTGCTTCCCAGCGGAGTGGGCCCGGCGATGCCCGCATTGGCGAAGACCACGTCCAGCGAGCCGAATCGCTTGCCGATCGCTTCAAACAATTTCTCGCGGGCGGAGGGATCCGTCACATCCGCGCGAAACGGGACGGCATTGGATCCCAATTCTGCGGCCGCCGCATCGAGCGTAGCCTGATCGCGGCCGGTAATGGCCACCTGCGCCCCTTCGCTCACAAATAGACGTGCGGTGGCCAATCCAATTCCGCTATTGCCACCGGTAATCAGCGCCTTTTTCCCCTGCAGTTTCATCCGTGCTCCTTACCGCCCGCGTGGAGGCCTTCTGCGCTTCGCGTTCGTCCGGCGAACCAGGCCGTTCAGACCGCGGACGTAGCGTGCAACTCTACGCCGCCACCATGCTGGTCAAACAGCGCGCCATTTGAAACCAGGTGCGAATGGCCAGTCCCCGGGACCTCGGCTTCGCCCCCTTCACCAATGTGATTCGACGGCGTTCCCCGTCCCGCTGCCGTTGGATGCAGCATCAGCCATTCTGGGCTACATGTCCTGGGGGGAAAGCCGGGCGTGGCGGGGAGTGGGAACCGCTCCGGTCAGGAAACCTGCTGGTGCCGGGAGTCTGCTGGGGCATCCAGAGATTGCTTCTCGTAGAGGTCGATACTGTTGAGGATGAGCTCGACCGCGGCGTCCGCGCCCACCGTGGTATTCACCATCAGGTGGAACTTGTGCCGGTCCGGCCACTCTACGCCGAAGTACTGTTTGATGAACGCGGCGCGCTCCTGGTCCACGGTTTCGGCGAGCTGTGCCGCCTCGTCTTCGCTCTTCCCCGTGGCCATCAGCCGCCGCACCTTCTCCTCGATCGGCGCGTAGACAAACACGTGAAAGGCATCGCTGCGGCCCTGGAGATAATAGGCGGAGCCCCGCCCCACGATCACGCAGTTTCCTGTCTCCGCCGCGCCCTTCACCACTTTTTCCGCGACTCCGCGGATGCAATCCGTGTCCGCGATGTTCAGCCGCGGCGCGTTGAGACTGCCCTCATAACTGCCGCGCATGAAGGAACGGACCAGGCGGTAAAAAATGGGGTCGCGCTTTTCTTCGTGTTCTTCCACCACGCGGCAATCACATTGCATGCGCCGGGCGATGTCGTTGGTCAGCAGCTGGTCCCACAGCTTCCAGCCCAGCCGCTCGGCAACCTTTTGCGCAACCTCTGCGCCTCCGCTGCCGTATTCGCGCTCAATGGTGATGACCCGAATCATCTGTCTCGCACCGGGAGCCGCATGCGCCCCCTCGGGGTTCCCCGTTGCCTACTCTAGCACCATGCGCCCGCCGCCGGGCTGATTTCTGCGCGGGCCGAAAAAGAGCACAAACAGGATCGCGGCGCCGCGTGAAAGCGCCACAAACGGTTCGATGCACGCCGGCGGCGTGCGTTTCCGCCTTGCCTTATACCTGGGTACAGGGTTTAGCCTGGTCGCATGCTGATTGGAAAACTGGCCGGCGCGGCGGGAGTCAACATTCAGACCATCCGCTTCTACGAGCGCGAGGGCCTCTTGCGCCCGCCCCAGCGCAGCCACGCCGGTTACCGAAACTACGAGGCTGGGGATTTGGAA
>DATIYQ010000182.1:0-4408 GCA_035517515.1 Binatia bacterium | reverse complement strand
GCGGTCTATCGCCAGGAGTTCGCCAATTTCGGCAACCTGCGCACCTTTGTGGCCGCCGGAGGTCAAAAGGGAGTGCAGCGCCCGGTGCTGCCGCCGGGCTCACTGGTCCCGATGCATCCCCTGGGATTTCTGGTGGTCACGCGCAGCCGCGTATACGGACTTCCGGTTTCTCCGGAACTGCGCGCGAAGATGGGGCGCGGGGCGCAGTTCACTCCCGCTGCGCTCGGTCTCCAACCGGAACAATTGGAACTGGTGCGCATCGAACCCCAGCCCCGCGGCAAGGATGCCGCCGTCGTGGACATGGTTGGCATCGTGACCACCTATGACGGCGATGCCCTCCCTTGCGGAGACATCGCCACGCGCCTGGGCGGCTATGCGGACATCGAGGAGATCGAAAAGGGCGACGCCACCGACGCCCACGTGATCGAAGCCCTGCTCGGAAGCAAAAACAACCTGCACAACAATTATCAGGACTTTCAGGCCTTCCTGGACCACGGCGGCCACATCGGACTGCAGCACGACCCGTTGCTCTATGGCGCCTACGCGCTGAATCCATTCCTGGTGGGCGTCGAGTTGGTGCCCATGCTGGTGGTCAAACAAGGACAGGTGGCGGTCATCAAAGCCTATGTCGGCCTGGCCACCCAGGACACCTCCGGCTCAGAATTCAAATTCGGCTCACTGGTTCGCCCCGGACATCGCGGGGTCTGGCAGGAGCCGCTGCGTACCGGAAAGTATCCGCTCAATCCGCGCTGTTATGAGGCGGAAATTGTGCCCACCGCCATCCTCAATCTGAATTGGGCAGACGCCGTCTCCGAGGCCCACCAGTTGGACGCCCAGCTCCAGCAGATTGTGGCCAAGAGCCGCGAGGGATTTGTATTCAAGATCGACCTCCAGGTGCAGATCCATGTGCCGGATACCAAAGCCCCGCGTGTGATCTCCATGGTGGGCACCATGCGCAACCTGGTGAATGAAGTTCTTCAGGCCGCCGTGGGCAATCACTTCCGCGACAGCCTCCAGAGCATGCCCGCCATCCGTTTTATCGAGACGCGCCGGCAGGTGCAGGAGGAAGCCTTTTCTCACATTCGCGAGCAGCTTGATCAATACCAGGTGGAAACCAAGGGCGTGTACATCCAGGACGTGATTCTGCCCGAGGATATGGTCGTGGTCCTCACCCACCGCGAGATTGCCAACCAGGAAATCGAGACCTTCAAGAAGCAGAAGGCCGCTCAGGACGAGCGCATCGAGATGGAGCAGGCCAAGGGCACCGCCGACATGCAGGCCGACCTGGCCCGCTCGAAAGTCGGCGTCAACATCAAGAAGAACAACGCCGACGCGCGCATCGCCGAGGCCGGCGGCGAGGCGGAGTACATCCGTCAAACCGGCACCGCCAGGGGCGCCGAGGTCGAAGCCATCGGTCTGGCCCGGGCCCGCGGCTATCGCGCCCAGGTCGAGGCGCTCGGTTCCAATGCCACCGCCATCGTCAACGTGGTCTCGTCCCTCGCGGAAGGAAAGGCCAAATTCGTCCCGGATATTCTGGTGGCCGGCGGCGCCAATGGCGGAGGCGCGCTCGATGGACTTGCCGCCACCGCCATGCGCTTCCTCGGAAATGGCGGCTCGTCCGCCGCCAAGCTGGCCGCGCCGGCTTCAATCCCCGCGGCCAGCCCCGATGCCCCGAGCGCCGAAAAACCAAAAAAGTAAGGGGCGCTAAAAACCTTTGCTCCCCGATGCTTCCACGCCGCTCAGTTGAGCAATGCGGCGGCGCAGGTAGCGCTGCTCCACAGAATTGGCGGTGAGGGCCAGGGCCTGCTCATAGGCCCGCAGCGCCTCGTTCCGCCGGCCCATGCGGCGCAGCAGATCCGCGCGCGCGGCATGATAGAGAGGATAGCGTCCCAATTCCGGCAAGGCGCCCAGTTGATCCATCCGCTCCAACCCGCTGCTGAGACCCTCGCTCATCGCCACCGCCACCGCGTGGTTCAAGGACACAATCGGTGATGGATGCATCTCCGCCAGCCGGGAATATAGAGCCGCGATCTGTTTCCAGTCAGTCTGGCCCGGCTCCGCGGCTTCCGCATGGACTGCGGCGATGGCCGCTTGCACCTGATAAGAACCTGCCGCGCCCAGGCGCAGTGCCGCCTCCACGAGCCGTAACCCTTCCTCGATTTCCTTGCGGTCCCACACCGACCGGTCCTGCTCTTCCAGCGTCACCAGGTCGCCCTCCGCACTCACCCGCGCGCTGCGGCGCGAATCCTGGAGCAGCAAGAGCGCCAGCAGTCCCATGCTTTCCGGCTCTCTGGGAATCAGCGCGCAAAGCGTGCGCGCCAGCCGGATGGCTTCCGCGCACAGCTCCCGGCGAATCAGGCTGTCGCCCGCGGTCGCCGAGTAGCCCTCATTGAAAATCAGGTAGATCACTGCCTGCACCGAGCGCAGCCGCTCCGGCAGCGCATCCAGGGCAGGAACTTCATACGGAATGGCCGCTTCCCTGATCTTGCTCTTCGCGCGCACCAGCCGCTGGGCCAGCGTCGCTTCCGGAATCAGGAAAGCCCGCGCGATCTCCGGCGTGGTCAGGCCGCCCAGCGTCCGCAACGTGAGCGCCACCTGCGCCTCCGTGTTGATGGCTGGATGGCAGCAGGTGAAGATCAGGCGCAGCCGGTCATCGGGGTAGTCCTCTGCGGACGCGTCCACGGGCATCCCTTCCGGCTGGCCGGCGAGCACCGCCTGGTGCGACGCTTCCATCTCCCGCTGGAGCGGCCCCTGTTTTTCCTGGCGGGTACGATCCCGCCGCACCGCGTCAATCAGCTTGCGGTGCGCGGCCGTGGTGATCCACGCCGCCGGGTTGTTGGGAATTCCCGTCTCCGGCCAGCGCGCCAGGGCCGCCGCAAACGCCTCCTGCACAGCTTCCTCCGCCAGGTCAAACGAGCCGGAGACGCGGATCAGGTGCGCGATGATCCGGCCCGATTGCTCGCGGAAGACGGTCTCGGCGGCTGTCCGGGCATCAGCCATTCATCGTCTGCGCAAACGCCGCCCTGGACCGGTGAAAGCTTTCCGGCACGCGGGACATCTCCTGCACCGGGCGGACCTCGATGCACCCGCTGGCACCCCCGCAGGCGCTGGGAATCTTCGACGCCCAGGCAATCGCTTCATCCAGGTCCGCGCACTCCAGGATGTAGTAGCCGGCCAGTTGCTCTTTGGTCTCCGCAAACGGTCCATCGGTGACCATCGCTTTGCCGTTTTCCATGCGCACGGAGGTGGCCGAAGACGTCCTGGCCAGCGGACTAGCGTCCACCAGGATCCCCCGCCGCGAAGTCTCATCCATCACCGCCCAGTGGCCGGACTGCACGGCCTGCATCTCCTCCGGAGTGCGGTTGGCCGTTTCCTGCGTGTAGACCAGCATCATGTAGCGCATCGCTTTTCACCTCGCGTGTTGTGAATTCTAATCTACCGGCCTCGCGGCTCGAAGTTGCGCCCGGCTGCAGCCCCAGCCACGCCGCCCAGCCCAAGCGGGAGCGCGCGGAGTTCATCGCCGAGCTCCCGCTCATCGCCCGGGGAAACGAGGATCCGCCTTCACTTCGCGGATCTGGCCGTTATGGCGCGAAGAGTGGGCCGCCGCGGCCAGAATCCATTGATACCCGTCCCAGGGACCGAAAATGGGATGGGGAAACACACGGCCGCGCAGCCGCGGCGCGACTGCGAGCAGGTCCAGCGTTTGCCCGCGGCTGGCCAGAAATTGTTCGAGCGCCGCGGGACCAGCCCATTTCCCGATGGGAGAAACGCGCGGGGGCGCCTGAACGCGCGGGTAGCGCTGCGGAACCTCCGCGAGGACGAAGCCGTCCACCTGCCGCGGGTCCCCCTCGCGCGTGTCGGCGGGAGCGGACTCCATTCCACCGATGATTTCGCGGATGCGCCCTTCGATGATGGCGATGTGTTCCATGACTTCAGCGATGGACCAGCGGTCCGGCGCCGGCTTGAAATTCCACTGGGCCTCGCTGAGCCCTTGCACTTCTCCCTTCACCGCTTCGCGCGTGGCCGCAAGGTAGCGGGCGGCGATTTGCCTTTCCGCTACGGTGGGAGCTTCCGCGGGATTGGCAGCTTCGGTGAGCCACTGAGTCATCGCTTTTCTCCTTTTCGGTCGGTGAGGCCTGAATGTTGGTGATTCCCGAAGGCAGCTCCGAACCGGAATCCGCGAGCTAGGAAAACTTCATCACCGGCCGCACCTCGATGGAACCGAAGCGCGCCCCGGGTATCTTCGCGGCGATCCCTTCCGCTTCTTTCTGGTCGCGAGCCTCCACCAGGTAGAAACCGCCGAGTTGCTCCTTGGTCTCCGCAAACGGCCCGTCCGTGGTCAGCGGCTTGCCGCTGCGCACCCGCACCGTGGTGGCCGTGCCGGTGGGTTGCAGGGCATTGCCGCCCT
>DATIYQ010000181.1:0-126496 GCA_035517515.1 Binatia bacterium | reverse complement strand
AGCAGGATGTAAAAGCCGGCGGATGCAGCCCGCGAACCGGAAGGCGCCACAAAGGCGGCGACGGGTACGGGAGAGGAAATGATGTGCTGGATGATGTCGCGCATCGAGGTATCGAGACCGCCCGGCGTGTTCAGGGTGAGCAGGATCAGGCTGGCCCGTTCCCTGGCCCCCTGGGCCAGGGCTTCATCCACAAAGTCCGCCAGAAAGGGCTGGATTACGCCTTCAATGGAGACTTCCAGCACGCGCGGCGCGCCCGCGGGGGCCTGCGGCGGTGCGTCTGCGGGTGCAGCCGAGGTGAAAGCGGCAAGCAGGAAAACGAAAAAGGGGAGGAACGGCCATCGAGCCAGCGGCGACTTCCCCGACCGGAGCTGGTAAGGCGCTGTGCGCCTGGTGAAAGGAGATTTCATGGGAGCGCCTCTCCGGCGTACCGGCAACGAGAGGCAAGCTTCTCTGGCAAGAGCCGCGCCCCTAGCCGCGCACTCATGGCAACTATTATCGCACGACTGGGGCGGGATGGAAGCTCGCGGCGCCGGTCAGGCGGACGAGGTGGGCCGGTCCACCGAAGCCGGGTTGAGGCTATCGAGAAAATCCTTCATGACGGGTTTGGATCGGACCGGAGCGAATGCCGGATCGGTGCGAACCGAGAGGATGTCCTTGAATTTTTCGTCGCGAGCCTTTTTCAGGAAGCCCACGCAGCGGTCCGCATCGCCCATCTGGCCGTAAGTCTTGGCCAGGTAGAAGTAGAAAGTGGCATGGTCCTCCACCCCGCGCTCGACGATTACACTGCCGCTGCGGTTGTGCTGGTCCAGTATGCCGGGATCGAGTTGCAGCGCGGAAATGAAGGCCGCAACCATCTCCTGGTACTTTTTCCGGGCGAGACAGGTATAGGCCAGGTTGCTGTAATAGCTGGCGACAGTGGGATCCATCCGGATGGCCCGGCGGTAATCGCGCGCGGCTTTCCCGAAGTTTTTATTGTTGTATTCCAGGGAGCCCAGATTATTGACAGCAGCGGAATAGTTGGGGTCCGCCTTGAGGGCGCGCTCGTAGTAGTGCCTGGCTTCCGGCAAATTGTGGAGCGCCTCGTAAGCGATGCCGATACGGTTCATCAATTGCGGGTTGCGGGGGTCATCGGCGAGTAGCGCTTTGTAGCCGACGATGGCGTCTTCGTATTCCTTCTGCTCAAAGAGCTGGTCCACGGCCAGCATTTTCTGAATGGAGCCGACTGGAGGCGCGGTCTGTTGGGCGGGAGCAGGCGGGCCGGCCACCAGGGCCAGCGTCAGAATGGCGCCCCAGCGCACGAAGTGTTTCATGGTGTCACCCCCCGCGCCAGCCTCTGGCCTTCGATTCCACCGCACTCACCCGGCACGGTTTAGTTAGGAGGCTGGTCCTGCTTTTTCTTGCCCCCAAAGATACCAAAAATCTTCTCCCAGAAACCCTTTTTTTTCGGTTGCGCCTGCTGTGTAGTGCCCGGGGTGGCCGGAGCAGGAGTGCGCTGCTGGGAGTGGCGTGCCACGGGCGAGGGTCGCGGAGTGAGCGGAACCGCGCTGACGGGATCCGCATCCGGCGCGGCTCCAGCGGGGATGCCTGCAGGGGCCCAGCCCGGCGGCGCGGCGAGAACGGCTTCCAGCCCGCCGTGCCGCTGGCAGTATTGCGCGGGCTCGGAGCCCGCCAGAAAGGCTTCCGCGCGGGTAACGGGGCAAAGCGGAGTGGCGCGTTCGAGCGTCTCCGGGTCAATCGCCAGCAGGGTCACGCCTGGCGGCGGCGCGAAATCGCGCACCTGCGCGTAATCGGGCAGCGCAATGGCGCGCTTCATAAACTCCGCCCAGATGGGCGCGGCGGAGTTTCCTCCGGCGAGGCCCAGCTCGCGGTTGTCGTCAAATCCCACCCAGACCACGCAGATCAGGTTGGAGGTGAATCCGGCAAACCAGCCGTCGTGGGAGGTGCCGGTCTTTCCCGCGGCCGGAGCGGTGAACCCCCGGGCGCGGACAGGATATCCGGTGCCGTGATTGATCACGTCCTGAAGAATGTTGGTGACGATGTAGGCGGCGCGCGGGTCCACGGCCTGGCGCGTGCGGGGCTCGTCTCGCTCCAGCCAGTTACCGCCCGCGTCGCGCAGGGCGCGAATGAACAGAGGCTCGGCACGCACACCGTCATCCGCAAAAATCGTGTAGGCCGCGGCCACGTCCAGGGGAGTCATTTCGTAAGCGCCGAGGGCCATGGCTGGAGTGGGCTGGATGTGGGGATCGAGCCCGGCCTGCCGGGCCACCTCCACTACGCGCTGGTAGCCCACCATTTCCGCCACCCGCACCGTGGCCACATTGAGCGAATGGGTGAGCGCATCGCGAAGGGTGACCGTGCCGTAAAATTTCTCGCCAAAATTGTCCGGGGCATATTCGTTCCCGTCGAATTCGAAGGTGGTGGGCTCATCCACAACCGTGGAGAGCGGGGTGAGTTCGGGCTCGATGCCGTCCACATCATTGGAGAAGGCCGCCAGATAGACGAACGGCTTGAAGGCGGAGCCCGGCTGGCGGCGGGCCAGCGCGCGGTTGAGCTGGCTGGCGCCGTAGTCGCGTCCACCCACCAGGGCGCGCACTTCTCCGGTGCGCGGGTCCAGAGCGACCAGCGCCACCTGGGCGTGGGGCACGGATTCGGAAGTGCCCTTCTTCTGATTCTCCTTGCGCCAGCGCTCGTACTTGCGCAGCAGTTGGGCGTCCACTTCTTTGATCCCCACGCTGACGGCCTCCACGGCGGCACGCTCGAGGCGCGGGTCCAGCGAGGTGTAAACGCGATAGCTCTGCGACGTCAGGTCCGCCTCGGAGATCTGCGCGAGCAGGTGATCCTTGACCATATCCACAAAATAGGGAGCGGAAGAGGTCTCGATGCCTCCGCGGGCCAGCCGCAGGGGAACGCGCTGGGCCTGGGACTGCTGCTCGGCGGTAATCATGCCGTCTTCCACCATCTGGGCGAGCACGCGGTCGCGCGCCTCTGCGGCGCGGTCCGGGCGGCTATCCGCGGAGGAATAGCGGTTGGGAGCGCGGATAATTCCCGCAAGGAACGCGGCCTCGGCGAGGGTCAGGTCGTGCACGTCTTTGCCGAAATAAGCCTGGGCCCCCTCGCCAAAACCGCGGATGGCAAAACTGCCGCGGTTACCCAGGTAGATCTCGTTCGCATAGAGCTCAAAAATCTGCTGCTTGGAGAAGCGCTGTTCCAGCTGAAAGGCCACCAGAGTTTCGGCCACTTTCCGGCGCCAGGTGCGCTCGGTGGAGAAGAAAAAGCTGCGCGCTACCTGCATGGTCAGGGTGCTGGCGCCCTGACCCACGTTGCGGTGGCGCAGGTCGGCCCAAGCCGCGCCGAGCACGCGCACCGGATCGAAGCCCGGATGCTCGAAGAAGCGCTTGTCCTCTGCGGCCAGCACCGCATCCACCAGCACCTTGGGGAGCTGCTCCATGCGCACCACACGGCGCTTTTCCCGCGCGGTGTCGAACAGATTGGTGATCAGTTCCGGCTCGATCTGCGCGGAGGCCACCTGCGCGCCGTTGGCCAGGGTAGTAATGCGCTCGATCCTGCCCGCGGAGAAATCCACGCGCAGTGCATTGCCGCCACTGAAGTAGGATTGCGGCCCGGGATGGATGGACAGGGAGCCGCGCGCGGCGGTGAACTCCCCGCGCGCCCCTTCCTGCGGGCGGTCGAAATAGCCTGCGCGCGCCAATTCGGCTTGAAGTTCACTTTCCGTGAATGGCTCGCCCTCGGTGAGCGTGCGCGGGGCGGAATAGACCTGGGAGGTATTGCCGAAGACTTCGCCGGAAAGCCGCGCATCAATCATGCGCGAATAGTCCACGTAGTACCAGGCAAACACCGCGGCCCCGGCGAGCAGGAAGAGCACCGCACAGACCAGCAGGCCTATGCCGAATCGCGACGTCCAGAAGCCTCGTGAGAGGCGGAAACGCAACGGAATGGTTCCCCCTTCAACCGGGTTGGATGCGATGGCTGGGCCCGGCGGAAACCGCGCCGGACTGGTTCGGCGCCTGGATCAAACATATTGTACCGCGAAGGACTCAGATGATGGGGCTTTCACCCGAGGGATGGAATTCGAGGTTCACGTCCACGCCGAAAACGTTGACCACCACGGTGTAGTCCACGGCAACGCGAACCCGGCGCCCCATGGTCTCGACGTGGATGGCCTCGCGCGGCACGCTGAGTCCCAGCCCCTGCAACTCCGCGTTAATGGCCTGGCGGACGCGGTCGTCGGTTTTCTGATGCGCGGCAAACAGGCGCGATTCCGCGTCGCAGGTGTCCTGCAACTGGTAGTTATTGACGTAGGGAGGAACCAGCTTGAAGCAGACATAGCCCACTGCTCCCAGGATGACCAGGACGATCAGGAACTTGATGTTGCCCTCGCCGTGTTGGGCGCGGTTGCGGTCCCGTGCCCGAACGATTCCTGGAGGCAACTGTAGTGTGTGGCTCAACGCAATCGTCCCCTGCGCCGCGCGCCCCCCCTGACAGATTGCCGGCTGCAATCCTGCGCGAGCGAAATCGAGGCGATGCTAGCACCGGGGCCCCGGGCTGTCGAGCAAGCCACGGGGAGTGCGTTGCGGATGCGTAACTGCCAGGACGAAAAGACCTTTCCGGGACGTCTCTGCGGGCTAATAGGCGCGGCCGAAGATGGCTCGCTCCTTCGATGGGTTCCCGCACACGATGCACGCCCCCGAGCCTCCCGGCTGCTCCAGGGGGATGTTGCGGATGGTGGCTTTGGTCTCTTCCTTGACCCGGGCCTCGCACTCCGCCGAGCCGCACCAGAAGGAAAAGGCAAAGCCATCTTCCACAGCGGCGCGGAACTCCTCGTAGTTCTTCGGGTCACGGGTGTTGGCCCGCCGAAACTCAAGCGCGCGGTCGTACAGGGCCTTCTGGATGGCGGCGAGTAATTCGCGCACGGCCGCGGGCAGTCCCTCGCGGGGCACGAAGGACTTCCCTTCCCGGCCGGGACGGTCCCGCCGCGCCAGTGCCACGCTGTTCTTGGCCACGTCTTTGGGGCCAATCTCGATGCGCAGGGGAACGCCGCGCATCTCCCAGTCGTTGAATTTGAAGCCGGGAGTGACGCCTTCCCGCGGGTCCAGGGTCACGCGCAGGTCCGCCGCGGAAAGCTCCGCGCGCACGGCCTGGGCGGCGGCCATCACCTGGGCCTTCTCCTCATCGTTCTTGAAGATAGGGACAATCACCACCTGGTAGGGCGCCAGGCGCGGCGGAAAGATCAGCCCCTGATCGTCGCCGTGCACCATGATGATGGCGCCGACCACGCGCGTGGAAAGGCCCCAGGAGGTTGTCCAGCAATGCTGCAACTGGCCGCCCTGGTCCAGGTAGCGAATCTCGAAGGCCTTCGCGAAATTCTGGCCCAGATTGTGCGAGGTGGCGGACTGCAGGGCTTTCCTGTCGCCCATCATGGCTTCGATGGAATAAGTCTGGTCTGCGCCGGCAAAGCGCTCTGCGGCGGACTTGCGGCCGGGGATCACCGGCAGGGCGGCTTCGTTGACCGCGAAATCCGTGTACACGTCGAGCATCTGCATGGTCTCCGCCTGGGCCTCTTCGGCGGTGGCATGGGCGGTGTGGCCCTCCTGCCAGAAGAATTCGAGCGTGCGGAGGAAGAGTTTGGTGCGCAGCTCCCAACGGACCACGCTGTTCCACAGGTTGATCAGCACCGGCAGGTCGCGATACGACTGGATCCACTTTGCGTAGGCGTGGCCGATGATGGTTTCCGAGGTGGGGCGGATCACCAGCGGCTCGGCGAGTTCCTCTCCGCCACCGTGCGTGACCACCGCCAGCTCCGGAGCGAAGCCGGCAACGTGGGACTTTTCCTTGTCAATGAAGCTGCGGGGGATGAGCAGGGGAAAGGCCGCGTTCTGGTGGCCGGTGGCCTTGAAGCGGCGGTCGAGCGCCGCGGTAATGTTCTCCCAGAGCGCCCAGCCGTAGGGGCGCACGATCATGCAGCCGCGCACGGGGGCGTAATCCGCCATCTCCGCGCGCAGCACCACCTGGTTGTACCACTCGGAAAAATCCTCGGCCCGTGTGGGCAGCTTCTGTTCCGCCATGCGCTCGCTCATCCTCTGCGGGCAACCGCATTACCGGGTGAAACCATTGAGCCTATGGAACGTGCGTTCGGTTGTCAACGCATTCGCAGGACAGCACGCCCGGCGGATTTTGAGGCCCGCACATGCCGTTCCGGAATCGGAGCGCGTTCCAACTTCGCGGACGCAGCCCTCCCGCGGGATTGCAAACCCCTCGCGCCGCGCCTAGAATTCCGAAGAGGGAGCCCAGTCCCGAGGAGGCGCATTCCATGCGCATAGCGGTGGGGGCGGACCACGCGGGGCTGCACGTCAAGGAAGCCATCAAGGCCTTTCTGGAAGGCGCCGGACACACCGTCACCGACGCGGGCACCTGGTCGGAAGAGTCGGTGGACTATCCCGATTACGCCAAAAAGGTGGCCGAAACCGTGGCCGGCGGCGAAGCGGACCTGGGGATTCTCTCCTGCGGCTCCGGAATCGGAATGGCCATCGCCGCCAACAAGGTGGGCGGCATCCGCGCCGCGGTGGTGAACGACCTGATCACGGCGCGTTCCGCGCGAGAGCACAATGACGCCAATGTGCTGGCCATTGGAGGACGGCTGGTGGATGGCACACAGGCGGTGGAAATCGTCCGGGCGTTTCTGGCTGCGGCCTTCAAGGGCGGGCGGCACCAGCGGCGGATCGATAAAATTAACGAGATGGAACAAGGACGCAAGCAGTCGCGGGGAACGGCAGCGTAGAGTCGGCGGACCCGCAGGTGAGCAGGTCTTTCCCGCCGTCCCTCGAGGGTGATCTGATGGAGACGCAGGATTCACGGCGCATGGAACGGACGGTGGCGGAAGTCGATCCGGAAGTGGCGGAAGCGCTGCGCGACGAGGTGCGCCGCCAGGCCACCGGCCTGGAGTTGATTGCCTCCGAGAACTTTGTTTCCGAAGCAGTGCTGGAAACGATGGGCTCCGTCTTCACCAACAAATACGCGGAGGGATACCCCGGCAAGCGGTACTACGGCGGCTGCGAGAATGCGGACCGCGTGGAAACGCTGGCCATCGGGCGCGCCAAGCAGTTATTCGGTGCCGAGCACGCCAACGTGCAGGCGCACAGCGGCACTCAGGCAAACGTATCCGTGTACATGGCCGCCCTTCAGCCCGGAGATACCGTACTGGGAATGAACCTGGCGCACGGCGGGCATCTGACCCACGGGCACCCGCTGAATTTTTCCGGGCGCATGTACAAATTCATCCCCTACGGCGTGCGCCAGGACAACCAACTGCTGGACTATGAAGAAGTGGAGCGGCTGGCTGCGGAGCACAAACCGAAAATGATTGTGGCGGGTGCCAGCGCTTATCCGCGGGTGATTGATTTCGAGCGCCTGGGGCGCATCGCGCGGGGGGCGGGCGCCCTGCTGTTTGTGGACATGGCGCACATCGCCGGACTGGTGGCCGCTGGTCTGCATCCCAGTCCCGTGCCGCATGCGGATTTTGTTTCCACCACCACGCACAAAACGCTGCGGGGGCCGCGCGGAGGCCTGGTGCTGTGCCGCGCCGCTTACGCGAAGGAATTGGACAAGCTCACCTTCCCGGGGATTCAGGGCGGGCCGCTGGTGCACATCATCGCGGCGAAGGCGGTGTGCCTGAAGGAAGCAGCGGAACCTTCGTTCCGCGAGTACCAGCGGCAGGTGGTGGCCAACGCGGCGGCGCTCGCCGCGGGCCTGGCGGCGCGCGGCTTCCGCCTGGTTTCCGGAGGCACCGACAACCACCTGTTCCTGCTGGATGTGGGCTCGCGAGGCACCACCGGGCGGGACGCGGAACTGGCGCTGGAACGCTCGGGCATCACGGTGAACAAGAACGCTATCCCCTTCGACCCGCTGCCGCCAATGAAGGCCAGCGGGGTGCGCATCGGCACTCCGGCGGTGACCACACGCGGCATGGGCACCGGCGAAATGGAGCGCATCGCCGCGTGGATTGCGGAAGTTCTGGCGCACCTGGATGACGCTCAAGTTCCCGCGCGGGTGCGGGGAGAAGTCGCCGAACTTGCGGCATGCTTTCCGCTCTACCCCCGGCGCCTGGCGGAAGCGAATTCCCGCGCCGCTGCCGGGATTCCGGCCGGTGCGCGTGCGGATTGATTCCGCGCCACCGCCTTTGCTCAACTCTCCACTGCTCACCCCTCTGCGCGCACCGCGGGAGCCGCTCCCGTGAAGGTGGCCATCGACGTTCGCCGCGCCGGCGACTACGGCGTGGGCACCTACATCCGCAACATCGTGCAGGGATTGTCCCGCCTGGGCACGAGCACGCGCTATGTGCTCATCGGGCGGGCCGCGGAGCGAACGCATTTTGAATCCCTGCCTGCGGAGTTCGAGTGGGCAGAGCACCGTTCGGCGCCGCGCAGCCTGCAGGACCAGTGGGAGATGCCCTACGTGCTGCGGCAACGCCGCGCCGACCTGCTGCACGTGCCGTGGCTCTATGCCCCGTGGCACGCGGGCCGCCCGGTGGTGATCACCGTGCACGACCTGACCGAGTGGACGGACACGGCGCGGGAACAAGGCGCGCAGCGGGCGGTGAGCCGGCGGCTGGCGCGGCGCGCGCTGGCGCGCGCCGCGCGAGTCCTGGCGGTGAGCCAAACCACGCAGCGCGAGGTGGCGCGAGTGTTTGCGCTGCCGGAAGACCGCATCCGGGTGGTTTACAACGCGCTGGACGAACGCTTCGTGCTGGAGCCGCCTCCCGGCGACAGCGCCCGCATCCTGGAGCGCCACGCCGTTCATTACCCATACGTGCTGTATGCCGGCAGTGTGCAACCGCAGAAAAACCTGCCGCGGCTGGTGGAAGCGTTTGCGGTGGTGAAATCGGAGCTGGCGGATCACGCCGAGCTGAGCCGGCTGAAACTGATCGTGATCGGCGACGATGTGGCCCGGCACCAGGCGCTGCGGCGGGCGGTGGTGAAGACGCGGATGCAGGAGGAAGTGCGGTTCCTGGGCTTCGTGCCCCACGGGGTGTTGCGCGCGTTCTACGCGCACGCGCGCGTGTTTGCTTTCCCATCGCTCTACGAAGGCTTCGGACTTCCTCCGCTCGAAGCCATGGCCCACGGCACGCCGGTGGTGGTGTCCAACGTTTCGTCGCTGGCGGAGGTGTGCGGCCAGGCCGCGCTGGCGGTACATCCGGAAAACGTGTTTGACATCGCACGCGGCTTGCGTGCCGCGCTGACGGATGATTCCATGCGCAGAGAGTTGATTGCGCGCGGCCGGGAGCGCATCCAGCGGTTCTCGTGGCGGAGCGCCGCGCTCGCGGTGCACCAGGCGTACTGGGAAGTGGCCGAAAACTCGCGCGGGCCATCCGGGGCCGGCCCTAGCAAATCATCTCCAACTCGGTGACCGTGCCCTCGCGGATTCGAAAAGCGCGCACCGGACGCGGATGCGCGGGCGCCGGTGCGACGATGAAGTACACCGCGTCTTGATAATAGGCCTGTTCGATATCCCGGCGGGAGGGTGCGTTCTCGCCTTCCGGGTGCGAGTGGTAGATCCCCAGGTGCTCCCAGCCTTCCGCGCGCATGCGCTGGAACAACTCAAACAACTCCCGGGGCGCGATCTCGAAAGCTGTGGGGCTTGCCAGCGCGTTCACTGCCGGGAGCACCACCGAAACCACTCCTTCGCGCCCGGCCAGCAGGCCGCAACACTCCCGCCAGGGTTCCTGCCGCGCATGGCTCAGCAGGCGCTCGTACACCTCGCGGGTAATGCGGACCGATTCCGGCACGGCTCCAGTCTAGGAGAAACCGCCGCGGCATGATAGATAGTGCGGCATCGCGCGGGGATGGCCCGTGCCCGCGAGCCGCGGGGTGGAGGAATCCATGTTCAAACAGGTCCTGCTCGGTACAATTGTTGGCGCGGTCACAATTTTCCTGGTGAGTTCCATCTGGCATGTAGTGCTGCCCTTCGCCGAAACCGGTTTCCACGTGCTGCCCCACGAAGAAGTGGTCACCGTGGCCCTCCGGCTGGGCATCAGCGAACCCGGAATCTATATGTTCCCCGGCATAGACCCGGCAAAGGCAAACGATCCGGTAGAAGCGCAGAAATATGCCGAAAAATTCCGCCGCGGGCCGACGGGACTGATCATTTTTCAGCCGGGCGGGAGCGACTTCAGTTTTCCGCGGCTGCTGGTGAAGCAGTTCTGCTTCCAGTTGCTGGCGGCGCTGGTGGTATCGCTGCTGCTGGCCATGTCCGCGCCGGCAATTCCCAGCTATCTGCAGCGCGTGCTCTTTGTGGCTCTGGTGGCGGTATTCGGCTCGCTGGTGATTGATTTGCCGTACTGGAACTGGTACGGCTTTCCGGGAAATTACACCGCGGAGCATCTGGCCGAAATGGCGCTCACCTGGGGAGCTACCGGCTTCGCGATTGCCGCGGTGGTCAAACCCCGGCCCGCGTGAGCGAACTCCGTGCGGCTGGGGCTGATGTGTCGAGCGTGCACGTCCACGCGCGGCCTGGGCCGGAGCGGAACGCCGGCGTTACGATTTTGGCGCGCGGCGGAGGAACGTAGGCACGTCCAGGTCGTCGGCGTGGATCTCTCCGGTAACACTGGAGACGTTGCGCGCCACCTGGGCCACGATGCTGTCTGAGCCCTCACGGCGGCCACCGCCCGCGGGGACCGCCGCAGCGCCGGGGCCCGCGCTCAGGGCCACTGCGCCGCCACCGCCCGCGGCGGCCACGGCGTGTTGCGCCTTCCATTCCTTGGGCAGGTAGGCGGGCTTCTGCTGGGAGAGGCGGCGCGCCGGGGCTTCCTTGAATCCCGCAGCGATGACGGTGATTTTCACCTGATCCTTCAGCGATTCCTCCTGCACGGCGCCGAAAATAATGTTGGCGTTCTCGTGCGCGGCCTTCTGGATGACCATGGAGGCCTCGTTCACCTCGTGCAGGGACATGCTGGAAGAGCCGCTGATGTTGATGAGGATGCCGTGCGCCCCCTGGATGCAGTTGTCTTCCAGCAGCGGGCTATTGATGGCGCGGGTGGCGGCCTCGGTGGCGCGGTCGGGGCCGGAGGCCACGGCGGTGCCCATGACGGCGTATCCCATGCCCTTCAGGATGGTTTTCACATCGGCAAAGTCGCGATTGATGATGCCGGGGATGGTGATGATGTCGCTGATGCCCTGCACGGCCTGGCGCAGCACGTCGTCTGCGATGCGGAAGGCCTCGAAAAAGCTGGTGCCTTTCTCGATGGTGCTGATCAGCCGCTCGTTGGGAATCACGATCACGGTATCCAGGCAGCCGACCAATTCGGTGAGCGCCTGCTCGGCCTGAACCATGCGGCGCTTGCCTTCAAAATGAAATGGCTTGGTGACCACGGCCACGGCCAGTGAACCGAGTTCGCTGGCCAGCGAAGCCACCACGGGCGCGGCGCCGGAGCCGGTGCCTCCGCCTAATCCGGCGGTGACGAACACCATGTCCGCGCCTTCCAGCACCTCGATGATTTTCTCGGTGTCTTCGAGCGCGGCCTTGCGGCCGATATCCGGATTGGCGCCGGCGCCCAGCCCTTTGGTGAGCTTGGCGCCGAGTTGCAGCTTGACCGGGGCCGCGGAAAGCTGCAGGGCCTGCTGGTCGGTGTTGGCGGCGATAAATTCTACGCCTTCCACCTTCGCGCGGATCATGCGGTTGACGGCATTGGAGCCGCCGCCGCCCACGCCGATGACCTTGATTTTCGCGGCCAGCGCGTGGTCTTCGCTGAACGAATACTTCACCCCGCCTTCTTTCTGCGCCATGCTCCCTCCCCCTTTGAACGCCTTCGCGTTTTCGGAATCCCCTCGAGCGGTCATCCCTTCCAGGCCTCCTTCAATTTCTGCCGCCAGCCGAGAGCGCGCGGCTGTCCGGTGCCGCCGGTCCCGAAGTTCCGGGACGTACGGTGGCCATAGAGCGCGAGCCCCGCGGCCACGCTGAACTCGGGATGCGCAAAGTTTTCCGGCAGGCCGGCCAGGCCACGCGGGCGGCCCACGCGGACGGGCACGGCAAAGAGGCGCTCGGCCAGGTCCGCCAGCCCGCGCAGGCGTGCGCCGCCGCCGGTGAGCACCAGGCCGGCGCGCAAGGCGCCCTCGAGACCGGCGTGCTTCAATTCCGCATGCACCAGTTCCAGCAGTTCCGAGGCGCGCGGCTCCACGATTTCCGTGAGCATGCGCGAGAAAACAGTGCGCGGCGGGCGCCCGCCCACGCTGGAGATTTCGATGGGATGGTCGCCGCGCAGCAACTCGCGAAAGGCGCAGGCGTGCTCGCGCTTGAGCGCTTCGGCTTCCGGCACCGGAGTGCGCAGGCCCACGGCCAGGTCGTTGGTAAAGTGGTCGCCGCCGACGGGAATGGCCGCAGTGGCGCGCACCACTCCGTCGGAGATCACGATCATCTCGGTGGTGGCGGAACCGAAGTCAAGCAGGCAGCAACCCTGTTCGCGCTCCTCGGCGCTAAGGCAGGCCTCGGCCGCCGCATAGGGCTCGAGCACGGTGCTGGAGACCTTGATGCCCGCGAGATTCAGCGCGCTCACCAGGTTTTGCTCGGCCGTGGCGGAAGCGGTAACGATGTGCACGTTGGCTTCGAGCTTTTGTCCGAGCAGCCCCACCGGCTGGCGGATCTTGTCCTCGCCGTCGAGAAGAAAGTCCTGGGGAAACACGTGCAGCACCACGCGGTCTTCGGGCAGAGCAACGGCGCGGGCACCGTCAATGGCCCGTTGCACGTCTTCTTTGTGCACGTCGCGCGGGCGCGAGCCCAGGGCGATGCCGCCGCGGCTGGTGACTCCGCGGATGTGCGCGCCGGCCACGCCGACCAGCGCGGATTCCACGGCCACACCGGCCACGTCCTCCGCCTGTTCCAGGGCGCGTTCGATGGCCACTTTGGCGGCTTCCAGATTGACGATCAGGCCCTTGCGAAGCCCCTTGGAATCGGCCACGCCCACGCCCACGCATTCCAGGGCGGGTTCGGAAGTGTGGTGCGAACCGCCGTTGCCGGAGGATTTTCCGGCAGTCCGTTCGTCGTCGGCGCGCAAGCCGGCAATCAGCACGCAGATTTTCGTGCTGCCAATGTCCACGCCGGCGACGATATTGGGCTTCTTGGTCAAATCAAATTCCCCCTGCAAATTTCCAATGGCACGGCATACGGCTTTGGCTCTACAACCAAAGGGCGCAGCGAGCAGCGCCCCTACGTCCTCCATCCGGCGGGCGCGGCATGCGCGCCCGCAAAAATTTGCGCTCGCTAAGGCTGGCGGTTCACCACCACCTGCTTCTTGAAGCGCAGGTCAATCGAGGCCACGCGGCCCGCCTGGGATTGCCAGTGCGCAAAATTCTCGAGGAGCAGGCGAAAGCGCGCCCCGAAATCGCTGGCGCCGAAATGCACCAGCACCGCCTGGGGCTCCGCGGCCGCAACTGGGCCGCCCCCGGCATTTGCGGAAGCAGCCGCGGCCGGCGGGAGCATCATGGCGCGCAGATCTTCGGCGGAGGAAAGATCCACCTCGCTGAGCAACTCCGCGGAGCCGGCGCGCACGCCCTCGATTTCGGTCATAAATTGCTGGAACAGGCGCAGACGCTTCGCGCGCTCTTCCCGCGGAGTCCCCTCGTCCATGCCGCTCACCACCGGCAGTCGGAAGTCGCCCTGAGCAGGCCGTTCCAGGATGGCACCGTAAGCATCCACCAGGGCCAGATCACTTCCGGTGCGCAGAAAGGCCACGGGGCGGCGCTCGGTGATTTCCACGCGGATGGCGTCGGGCAGCGCGCGCATCACGCGGGCACTCTCGACCCAGGAGATGCGCTCAACCTGGGCGCGGCGCGCCTCGAGCGGCACACGCAGGAGGCTGTGATCGCGGTCCGGGGCGAACAGGGCCACCACGGCGTCCCGAGCCACATACTGATTGCCGGACACCTGGATCTGGCCGGGATCGGCGAGCGCGAGCGACGGAGAGTAGAGCAGGAAGTGCGCGGCCATCCCGCCCACCAGGACCACGGTGGAGGCCAGGATCACCAGTTTCGCCCAGGGCCACACGTCTTCGCGGACGCGCCGCGCCACGCTCTTCTTCCGAACCTCCACCGGCTTCTGCCGGCGGAGGTAGCGGGGCTCGTCTTCCGCGGGGACTTCCGGCGGGAAGGCCTCCGGCTCGATTTTCCTCACGCGCTCCAAACGATTACCTCCTCCTGGAGTTCGCAGCCATGCGCCGCGCGAACGCGCGAGCGCACTTCGGCAATCAACCCCAGCATGTCCGCACAGGTGGCATGGCCGGCGTTGACAAAGAAGTTCGCGTGGCGCTCGCTGACCATGGCGTCGCCACAGCGGAAGCCCTTCAGCCCCAGGCCGTCGATCATCCGGCCCGCGGAGCCTCCCGGGGGATTCTTGAAGATGCAGCCGGCGCTCTTCTGATTCAGCGGCTGGCTGGCGCGGCGCTTTTCATTGCACACGCGGATGCCGGCGACGATCTCCTCGTAGGGGCGCTGGGGCAGCTCCAGGCGCGCGCGGAGCATGATGTCTGCGGGGGCGAAGGACGTGTGCCGGTATTCAAAAGAGAGGTCCGTGCCGAGCACGGTTTCGTTTTCTCCACGCGCCGCGCGGTACACCTCGACCTCCCGGACAAAACGGCCGATTTCCGTGCCGTAGGCGCCGGCGTTCATGCGCAGTGCGCCGCCGATGCTTCCGGGCACGCCGATCAGCCCTTCCATGCCGCCGAGGTTGCGCCGGGCGCAAGTGGTGACGGTGCGTCCCAGGTCCGCAGAGGCGTCCACCCAGACCGAAGAGCCGTCAATGCACACGTCCGGCGAATTGCTCCGCGGGGCGAGCTGCAGGGCCACCCAGGAAAGGTCGCCATCGCCAATCAGGACGTTGGTTCCACCGCCCAGGAAGCGGTGTTCGATGGTCTCTTCGCGCAACAGGCGGAGCAGCTCGGGAAGATGACGATATTCGCCTACGCGCAGCAGGTCCGTGCTGCCGCCGATGCCCAGAGAGGTGAGCTCAGCCAGCGACACACCGGGGCGATGCTCCACACCCAACTCCGGCAGCGCCGCGAGGATGCGCGGACGGTCAATGCGCACGGGACACCGCCGATTTCCCGCCGGGCTGGCCGACAACACCTGCCAACCGCGCGGCCAATTCTTCGGAGGCGCGGCCCACGCTGCCCGCGCCGATGGTGAGTATGGCGTCGCCGGGGCGCGCCTCGCGCACCAGTTCGTCCAGCGCCGCTTCCATGGAAGGGCGATAGCGGACGGCGCGATGCCCGGCGGCGGAGACGGCCGCAGCCAAGGCCTCGCCGGTAATCCCTTCGATGGGCGGCTCGCTGGCCGGATAGATGTCGGTCAGAACCAGCACATCGGCCTGATTGAAGGCCCGGCAAAACTCTCCCCAAAGATGCTGGGTGCGCGTGTAGCGATGCGGCTGGAAAAGCACCAGCAGGCGGTTGTAGCGGCAGCCGCGCGCGGCGTCGAGCGTGGCGCGAATTTCCGCGGGGTGATGGCCGTAGTCGTCAATCAGGCTCACACCCTGAAACACACCTTTGACCTCGAAGCGGCGGCCCACGCCCTGGAATTTTTCCAGGCCGTCGCGGATGAAATCCGCGGGGACGTTCAGGTACAGGGCCACGGCAGCGGCGGCAGCGGCATTGCGCACATTGTGGATTCCCGGTGGCGCGTTCAGATGGAACCTGCCCAGATCTTCGCCGCGATAAGTGAGGCAGAAATCGCTCTGCGGCCCACGCAGAGCCACTTCGCTGATCACCAGGTCCGCCTGGTGCGAGGTGCCGTAGGTAATCACCGGGCGGCGCACAGAGGGAAGGATGGCCTGCACGTTGGGCTCGTCCAGGCAAAGAATGGCCACGCCATAAAAGGGCACGCGATTTACAAATTGCTGGAAGGCGCTCTGGATGTCTTCGAGCGAGGAATATTGATCCAGATGCTCGCGGTCAATGGTGGTGACCACGGCGACCACGGGTGCCAGTAAGAGAAACGTCCGATCACTCTCATCCGCTTCCACCACCATGTACTCGCCTTTGCCCAGGCGCGCGGTGGTGCCGGCGGCGTTGACGCGCCCGCCAACCACAAAGGTGGGATCCAACCCCGCGGCGCTCAGCACGGAAGCGGTCATCGAGGTGGTGGTGGTTTTTCCATGCGCCCCGGCCACCGCGATGCCCTGCTTGAGGCGCATCAATTCGGCGAGCATTTCCGCGCGGGGAATCACGGGAATCTTGCGGCGTAGGGCCTCGCGGACCTCCGGGTTTTCGGATTGCACGGCGGAGGAGACCACCACCACGTGAGCGGATTCGACGTGGGCAGCGTCATGCCCGGTGAAGATGGTGGCTCCCAACTGCGCCAGGCGATCGGTGATGGGAGTGGCTTTGAGGTCGGAGCCGGAGACGGAATAGCCGAGGGTGAGCAGGACCTCGGCGATTCCGCTCATCCCAATACCGCCGATGCCTACAAAATGAACGCGTTGAAAATTGCGAAACACTACCATCACGGCCGCGCCACCTCTTCCAGAAGTTTCACAATGTCCGCGGCGGCGCGGGGGCGGGCCAGGCCGCGCGCGCGGCGCTCCATCTCTTCGATCCGCGCCGGTTCGGCGAGGAGCGAGGAAATTTCCTGAACGTAACGTACCGGGCTGAGCTGGGGTTCGGGAATCACGCGCGCCGCGCCGACCGCTTCCAGGGCCTGGGCGTTGCGCAACTGATGGCTGTCTGTAGCGGCGCCGAAGGGGATGAAGATGGCGGCGCGTCCCGCGGCGGCCAGTTCCGCCGCCGTGATCGCTCCCGCCCGGCAGACGATCAGGTCCGCCCGGGCAAACTCCTCCGCCATATTGGAGATGAAGGGCACGACCTCCGCGTTGATCTCCCGGCGTGCATACGCCACTCGAACCGCATTATAGTCGCGTTCTCCGCTCTGGTGAATGAAGAAATAGCGGTTTTTTTCCGGAAGCAACAGGTCCAGGGAATCGATCACCGTGCGATTGATGACCAGGGAGCCCTGGCTGCCTCCGGTGATGAGCACGCGGAAGGGGGCTTGGTGGACTTTGGGAGCAATGTCGAAAAAAGCCGGGCGGACCGGGACCCCGGTGAGCACGGCACGGCCGCGGAGACGCGCCCCGGTGCTGGGGTAGGCGGTGGCCAGGCCGCGCACCAGCCCTGAGAGGACCCGGTTGGTGAATCCCGGCTCGGCATTGGGCTCGAAAATCACCGCCGGCACTGCGGCCATTGCTGCGGCCAGTAAGAAGGGACCGGAAGCATACCCACCCACGCCTAGCGCGGCGGTAAACCGATGCTGCTCGAGCAGGGCGGCCGAATCGGCCATGCCCGGACCGAGCAACGCCAGGTTGCGCAGCAGGCGCAGGCCGCCGATGCCTTTGAGCCCTGCGGCGCGAATCGCAGCGAAGGGCAAGCCGGCCTCGGGCACCAGTTTCGCTTCCATGCCGCGTTCGGTTCCGATGAGCAACACTTCCCTTTCTGGGCCGCGGGCCAGCCACTCCCGCGCCACGGCCACCGCGGGAAAAACGTGACCGCCTGTTCCGCCGCCTGCAATGGCCAATTTCACGTCAGTCCGCGTACTGGCTGATATTCAGCAAAATGCCGGTGGCCAGCAGCATGACCACCAAACTCGAGCCGCCATAGCTGATGAAGGGCAGCGGAATGCCCTTGGTGGGCATCAGGCCCAGCACCACGCTCAGATTGAAGAGCGCCTGGCCGGTGACCAGAAAGGTGATGCCCAGGGCGAGCAGGCGGCCAAAATCGTCCTGTGCGGCCAGGGCCGCGCGCAGCCCGCGCCAACCGTAAATTCCGAAGAGGATCACCACCACCGCGGCGCCGAAAAATCCCAGCTCTTCGGAGAGCACGGCGAAAATGAAATCGGTGTGGGCTTCGGGCAGGTAGAAGAGCTTCTGCCGGCTGGCCATTAGGCCGACGCCGAAAAACCCTCCGGAACCCACGGCGATCAGCGACTGCAAAAGCTGGAAGCCCGCGCCCTGCGCATCGAGATCGGGATGGAGAAATGCCATCAGGCGGTTGTAGCGATAGGGCACTCGCACGATGAGCAGATAAATTACGGGCAGCGCGCTGGCCACAGCCATCCCGAGAAAACGGAGCGAGAGGCCGGCTTCAAACAACATGGCGCCGGCCACCAGCAGGATCATGATGGCGGTGCCCAGGTCGGGCTCGATGACCACCAGCCCGGCCAGTGCCACCACCGGGCCAAGCGCGGGGACCAGCGTGTTCCAGATGTGGTTCACGCCGTACCGTCCGCCCTTCACTCGCGGTTCGAGGAACCATGCGAGAAAAATGACCACGGCGAGTTTGGCAAATTCGGAGGGCTGCAGGCTGGCTGGGCCGATGCGAATCCAGCGATGCGTGGCGTGGGCGCGGTCCAGAAATAGCACGGCGAGCAAAAGCACCACCACCACGCCGAGCGCGGTAAAGACCACCGGCGGGCGGCGCAGCAGACGATAGTCCACGCGGGAAAGCGCGAGCATGCCGGCCAGGCCAACCAAAAGCGCCCCGGCCTGGCGCAGCAGAAAACCATAGGGGCTGCCGGTCTGGCTCTGGGCGATGGGAGCGGAAGCGCTGAACACCATGACCGCGCCGAGCAGACACAGCGCCAACGTGGAAAGAAACAGCCAGAGATCGGGACGCATTCCGCGGGGCATCAGCGCTTCCCTCCCGCGGTTTGCGGCGCGCCGCGTGCACACTGCGCCTCGACCTGGCGCACCAGCTCCACGAACACGCGGCCGCGATGCTCGAAGTTTTCAAACTGGTCGAAGCTGGCGCAGGCCGGGGCCAGCAGCACGATATCTCCGGGCCGGGCGGCGGCAAATGCGGAGCGCACCGCGGCCTCCAGGGTGCCGGACATTTCGAGCGGCACCGCGCCATCAATCTGCCCCGCGATTTTCTGGGCGGCGGCGCCGATGAGGAAGGCGTGGCGGGCGCGCGCGGCCAGCAGGGTGCGCAGCGGCGTGTAGTCGCTGCCTTTGTCCTTGCCTCCGAGAATCACCAGCAGGTTGCCCGGGAACGCTTCCAGGGCTTTTTCCGTGGCGTCCACGTTGGTGGCCTTGGAATCGTTGTAGAACTCCACGCCGTCAATGGTCGCCACGAACTGGAGGCGATGCTCGACTCCCGGAAAGGTGCGCACACCCTCGGCGATGGCCGCGGGGGCGGCGCCGGCCAGCGAGGAGGCAGTGACCGCCGCCAGGACGTTTTCCAAATTGTGCAGACCGCGCAGCGGAATCTCGCTCCGGGAGAACAGGCGTGCTTCGGCATCGCCCTGGCAGAAATAAATGTCGTCCCCGCGCAGGCAGGCGCCCTGAGCCACTTCTTTTCTGCGGCTGAACCAGAAGAGCCGGGGCCGCGCCGGCGCGTATCGCGCGGAGGCGGGATCATCTGCGTTCATGACGGCGGCGTCTTCGCGCTTCTGGTTTTCGAAGATGCGGGCTTTCGCGGAGGCGTATGCTTCCAGGGAACCGTGGCGGTCGAGATGGTCCGGGGTGAGATTCAGGTAGACACTGATCTCGGGACGGAACGCGACGATGGATTCGAGCTGAAAACTGGAGACTTCGACCACGGTGATCGAATCATCCTGTGAGCTCTCCACCAGCGAGATCAGCGGCGTACCGATGTTGCCGCCCACCAGTACCGGAAGGTGTGCCGACTTCAGGATGTGCCCGGTGAGCGCGGTGGTAGTGGTCTTCCCGTTGGAGGCGGTGATCGCGACCAGGCGGCCACGGAGGAAGCGCCAGGCCAGTTCGATTTCGCTCCATACGGCCACGGAATTCTTACGCGCGGCAATCAGGTCCGGCTGGTCGTAAGAGACGCCCGGACTGGGGATGATCAGGTCGGCAGAGACAAAGGAATCGCGCCGGTGGCCGCCCAGTTCGAGGGCCACGCCGGCGGCGGAGAGCGCGGCGGCGGCCGGGGCGAGTTCCGAGGCGGCCCGGGAGTCTGTGGCGGTTACCCGGGCCCCGCGAGCAGCGCAGAAAAGCGCGGTGGCCACACCGGTGCGAGCCAGTCCTACCACCAGCACTCGCCTGCCCCGCAACTCGACGCCCGGCTTCATCGCAGTTTCAACGTGGTGAGCGCGAAAAAAGCAAAAATCAGTGATGCGATCCAGAACCGCACGATGATCTTCGATTCGCTCCAGCCGATCAGCTCAAAATGGTGGTGGAGGGGCGCCATCCGGAACACGCGTTTCCCGGTGAGCTTGAACCAGGCCACCTGAAGGATTACCGAGACGGCTTCGATCACAAAAATCCCGCCGATAAAGAAGAGCAGAATCTCCTGCTTGATGATCACGGCTACAGTGCCGATGGCGCCGCCCAGGGAGAGCGAGCCGACGTCTCCCATGAAGACGTCCGCGGGATGGGCGTTGTACCAGAGAAAAGCGAGCGAGGAGCCGACCATGGCCCCGCAAAAGATGGTGAGTTCGGCGACGCGCGGGATGTGCGGAAGGTCCAGGTAGCGCGCGAAGCTGGCGTGGCTGGTGACGTAGGTGAGCGCGGTGAGCGCGCCCGCGGCCACCACGGTGCAGCCGATGGCCAGCCCGTCCAGCCCGTCCGTGAGGTTCACGGCGTTTGAGGATCCCACGATCACCAGGGTCAGGAAAATCAGGAACGGCAAATACGCCACAGCCCACAGATGGGGATTGGTGAGCAGGGGGGTGACCACCAGGTCGGGATGAATGCGTTTGAAGAAGGGCATGCTGAGCTCGGTGGAATAGACTCCGCTGGCGCGCAGCAGCAGCAGAATAATGCCGGCGAAAAACGCGGTCAGGATCTGAAGAAACAGCTTGCTGCGGCCGGTGAGGCCGAGATTCTGCCGGCGCACGGTTTTGGCGTAGTCATCGGCAAAGCCGATGGCGCCAAATGCGAGCACCGAAAAGAGCGCCAGGAGCACGTAGGGGCTGCGCAGGTCCGCCCAGAGAACGGTGGAGAGCACGATGGAGAAGACAATGAGCAAGCCGCCCATGGTGGGCGTCCCGGCTTTTTTCTGGTGGCTCTGGGGGCCCTCTTCGCGAATGAATTGGCCGATCTGCATCTCGCGCAGCCGCCGCACGAATCCGGGACCGAACACCAGGCCTAGGCCCAGCGCGGTCAAGCCCGCAAACGCGGTGCGCACGGTGATGTATCGAAACACGTTCAGCGGGCTGAAGTAGGGTTGCAGCCATCCGTAGAGGAGGTAATAGAGCATTTCAGTGGGTGCTCGAGTGTGCGCCCGGCGCATCCATGGCGGAGCGGGTCTGCGAAGTTTCCAGCAAGGGGCCGGCGGCGCGCAGCGCCTCGACCACGCGCTCCAGGCGCACGCCACGGGAGGCCTTCAGCAGGACGAGATCCCCTGGCTCCAGAAAACCGGGGAAAAATGCGGCCGCTTCTTCCGCGCCGTCAAAAAACCGCTGGCGGTCCGCAGGCAGCCCGGCTTCCACCGCCCCGCGCAGCAGGTGCTGCGCATCTCCCCGCACGCCAAAAATCCAGTCCAGCGTGCCGAGCGAGGCGGCGTGGCGTCCGGCCTGGCGATGCAATTCCGCAGAGGTGGCGCCGAGCTCCAGCATTTCCCCCGCCACCAGGATGCGGCGGCGAAAGCCGGGGGAATGCGCGGCCACGTCCACGACCGCGTCCAGCGCCGCGGGGCTCGAGTTGTAGCAATCGTTAATCACAGTGAATCCCACGGCGAAGCGCAGCACTTCGCCGCGCATGGCCCCGGGGGCCAGCTCTGCAAACGCGCGCCGGGCGTCCTCCGATCCAACGCCCCAGCAACTGGCGGCGGCCAGCGCGGCCAGGGCATTCATGGCGTTGTGCGCACCCAGCAACGGCACGGAGACCGTGGCGTTCCCCTGCGGGCCCGAGTACTCCAGCAACGTGCCTTCCAGGCCGCGCTCTTCAATTCGCACGGCGCGAAAATCAGCCTGAGCGGCAGCGCCAAAGGTCAGCACGCGCCCTCGGCCGCGCGCTTCGATGACCCCCGCGAAAGCGGCCACGCGCGGGTCGTCTGCGTTCAATACAGCGACCGGGTCGTCGCCGGCCAGGCCTTCCACCAGTTCGCGCTTGGCGGCGGCAATCTCTTCAAGCGATGCGAAGAACTCGAGGTGCACGGGCGCCACACGAGTCACGATGCCCACTTCCGGCTGGGCCATCCAGGCCAGGCGCTCAATCTCCCCGCGGCGGCTCATGCCCATCTCGATCACCGCGGCGTCGTGCTCCGGCTCCAGGCGCGCCAGCGTGAGCGGGACGCCAAAGAGGTTGTTCAGATTCCCGGTGGACTTCAACGTACGGAACCGCGCGCCCAGAAGCGCCGCCAGGATCTCTTTGGTCGTCGTTTTGCCCACAGACCCTGTGACCGCGGCCAGACGCCGGCCGGCGGGGCAGTTCGCCGACGGCTTGCGGCCCCATTCCATGCGCCATGCGCGCGCCAGGCGCTGGAGGGCGGCCAGGGGATCGTCCACGCCGAGGAGGCGCGGGCGCAAGGCGGGAGCATACTCCGCAACCCGTGAGGCGCAGACCACGGCGCCGGCAGCCCCGCGAGCCAGGGCGGCAGGAACAAATTCGTGGGCGTCGAGGCGCTCGCCGCGGACGGCAAAGAACAGCTCTCCGCGCGCCACGGTGCGGGAATCAATCGAGACTCCCGCGATCTGGCCCGCCGGGCCCGCTGCTGTGGGGGCCGCGCCCAGGGCGCGTGCCGCCTGTTCCCAAGTCCAGTTCATGGACTCGTGTGCAAGCCGGTGGAGATGCGTGTGGCCCGTCCGCCGGGGCTGGAGGGTCGGGCAACGTCCCACAGAGCGGGTTCGGCATGTTCTCCGGCTGCGGCTCCTTTGGCCCGCCGAAGCGGGCGAGAAAATTCGAAGCGAAGAGGGCCCAGCAAGCAGCGCCCCTACGCAGGGCTGCCTCAGGCTTTGTAGCCCAGGCCGTGCAACACGCGCCGCGCCTCCTCGCGGTCGTCAAAATCAATCGAACGGTCGCGCAGCACCTGATAGGTCTCATGCCCTTTTCCGGCCAGCAGGACGATGTCCCCCGGACGGGCACGTTCCATGGCCAGTTCGATGGCCCGGCTGCGGTCGGGCTCGACCACATAGGCGGTCCCGGTGCGCTGCAGCCCCACCAGCGCGTCGTTGATGATGTTGAGCGGATCTTCGCCACGCGGATTGTCGCTGGAGAGCACCACCAGATCGCTCAGCGTGCCGGCGGCCTCGCCCATCAGCGGGCGCTTGGTGCGGTCGCGCTCTCCGCCGCAGCCAAACAGGGTGATGATGCGCCCCGATTTGTTGAGATCGTGGGCAGTCTGGAGCAGGTTGCGCAGAGCGTCGTCGGTGTGCGCGTAGTCCACAATCACCAGGAAGGGCTGGCCGCACTCGACGCGCTCGAATCGCCCGGGAACGCGCGCGCAATTGCGGATGCCTTGCTCGATCGCCGCTCGCTCCACGCCCATGCCCACGGTGGCGGCAACCGCCCCCAGAATGTTGTAAACGTTGATTTTGCCCACCAGCGGAGAGGCTACCTCGATTTCTCCCTCGGGAGTCTGGGCGGTGAATTCCAGCCCTGAATAAGTGAGCGAAAAACGCCTGGTGGTGACATCGGCCGCGGGGGCCAGGCCATAGCTGAGTGTGCGCTCCGCGAGGCCGGTGAGCTGCGCGGCCCAGGGATCATCCACGTTGACGGCGGCCACCCGTGGCGCCCCGGCTCCGGTACCTTCAAAGAGCCGGCGCTTGGCCGCGCCGTAGGCGTCCATGGTCTTGTGGAAGTCCAGATGGTCGCGGGTCAGATTGGTGAACAGGGCCGCGGCAAAGCGGCAACCCCAGACGCGATCCAGGGCCAGGGCATGCGAGCTGACCTCCAGCGTTGCGTGGGTCCCTTCGGCGTCGCGCACGGAGGCAAAGAACTTCTGCAATTCGAGCGATTCCGGCGTGGTGTGTTTGGCTGGCGCCTCACCCTGCGGCGTGCGGTAAAGGATGGTGCCGAACAAGCCGGTGCGGTGCCCGGCAGCCCGCAGGATGGAATCCACCAGGAACGAGGTGGTGGTCTTTCCGTTCGTCCCGGTGATGCCCACAAGCTCGAGGACGTCGGCCGGGCGGCCATAAAAGTTCGCGGCGATGGTGGCCAGGGCCTGCCGCGGGGCCTCCACGCGCACCCAGGTGATCTCTGGCGGAAGCGCGGATGGGCGGGCCTGTTCGCTGACCACGGCCACAGCGCCGCGGGCTAGGGCATCGCCGACAAATTGATTTCCGTCTGCGTGCTCGCCCTGGATGGCCACGAAGAGGGAACTGGCTTCCACCTTGCGGCTGTCGTAGGCCACCGCGGAGATTTCCGGCGGCGCAGCCGAACGCAGCGACGCGCCGTTGCGCGTGGCTACCCCCTCGAGCAGTTGGCCGAGTTTCATTCTTCCCTTCTCAGTTCTGGTTGCCGCCTGTGCCGCGTTCAATCGTGCGCTCCCATTCTACAATTCAGTTTCTGTTCACTGAGATGGCATGACTGGCCAAAGAGGCTGCAAATCGCGCCACAATCCGGCTTCCAGGCCGCACATGGGTGCCCGCAGGCGGCGTCTGATCCACCACCAGGCCCGCGCCCACGGGAACGGGACTCAATCCCAGGCGCATGCACTCTTCCACGAAGGCGCGCACGGTATGGCCGGAGAAACTGGGCACGGCCACGCCGCTCGACTCATCGAGTACCTCGGTGGTTTCCGCCGGGATGGGCGCGGCGGTACCGCGGCCGTGCAATTCCGGCTTGGCGGGGGCGTTCGGTTGGACCGGCGGAGAGACCGCAGCGCCCGGCTTGGCGGCAAGAGACGGCAAAGCGCGCTGTGGCTTCGCGGGCTCCGGCGGCGTCTGGACTGCTGGCGCGGAAACCTGATCCGTGCGCTGCAGATCGGGATCGAGAAGCTGCCCGCTATCGAAGTCGCTCAGGTCATCGGCGGTTCCGGAGACCGAGGTTTGCCGCGCCGCCTCCAGCGCCGGGCTCTCCACGGGGACGTCCGGAGGCACATGAAGGTAACTGAGCGCTTGCTCCATGACTTCACGGAACACCGGAGCGGCAACTTCGCCGCCGTGGTGTCCGCCTTCGGGCGAGTCCAGCACCACCAGAACGGTGAGCGCCGGGGAGTTCAGGGGTGCGAATCCGACAAACGAGGCGATATAGTCCCGCGCCGAATACCGGCCCGTGGCCGGGTCGATCTTCTGGGCGGTTCCAGTCTTGCCGGCCACGGTGTAGCCATCCAGGCGCGCCAGCTTGCCCGTTCCGGAGAGCACCACCTGAGCCAGCATGGACCGCAGCATGGCCGCGGTCTCCGGACTGACCGCGCGGCGGGGCGTGGAGGGCGCGGCCGGCCGATCGCTGGAAGATCCCGCCGGTATCACCTGCGCGGCTTCTGTAAGCGGCGCGCAGTCGGCAGGGCCCTCCCCCACGGTTGTCGCGGCGGAGGCGGAGAGGCTCACCTGCTGAAAGCGAGCGCCGCCCCGCTCCGGTTCGCCGCCACGATTGCGGCAAATGGAGCGCACAATGCGCGCCGGGTAGAGCAGCCCGCCATTGGCGATGGCCGAAACCGCGGTCACCAGTTGCACCGGGGTGACCCCAATTTCCTGTCCCATGGAAACGCCCCCGATGGAAATCGCGGACCAGTTTTCCAGACGCCGCAAGAGGCCGCGGCTCTCTCCGGGCAGCTCGATGCCGGTCGGCTCACCGAATCCAAATGCGCGAATGTAGTCATAGAACTTGGCGGCGCCCAAACGCAGCCCCAGCTTGATGGCCCCGACGTCACTGGACTGGGCCAGGATTTGGGTGACGGAGAGAACGCCGAAGGGTTTGTGGTCGTGGATGCGATGGTTGGCGATGACGATGGAACCCAGCTGGCAGTCCACCAACTCGTCAGGTCGGGTGAGATGTTCCTGCAGGGCCCCCGCGACGGTGACGATTTTGAACGTTGAGCCCGGCTCGTAGATGGCGCTGACTGCGCGGTTCATGCGCGCTTCCGGCGGCGCGGCGCCCGCGGCATTGGGGTTGAAGAGGGGACCATTCGCCAGAGCGAGCAGTTCGCCGGTATTGGGGTCCTGCACCAGAATGGCCCCGGCGCGGGCGCGGGTACGGGCCAGGGCGGCGGCCAGGGCTTTCTCCGCGATGTACTGGATGTTTTCGTCCAGTGAAAGCACCAGGCTGGAGGCGCCATCGGCGGCCGCCTCCGCGCCGCGACGCTCATACCAGCGGCGGCGGGCGTCTGCAAGCACCAGCATCTCCACCGGCTTGCCGCGCAGCCGGCTTTCAAATTGATATTCCAGCCCGCCCAGGCCCCGCCCATCCACATCCACGTACCCGAGCACGTGAGCAGCGAGCGAGCCCTTGGGGTAGAAGCGCTGGCTCTCCTTTTGGAAGTAGATGCCGCGCAGGTTCAGCGCCTGGATGCGCTCGGATTTTTCAGCAGGCAGCTTGCGCGCCAGCCAGACAAAAGACTTCGAGGCGGTGAGCCGGGTGACGATTTCTTCAGGGTCCATCCGCAGGATCGGGGAGAGCAGGCGAGCCACCAGATCGGGGTCGGAAATCTCCGCAGGGACGGCGAAACAGGAATCCACGGGAATGCTGCGGGCCAATTCGTGAAGGTTGCGGTCAAAGAGCAGGCCGCGGCCCGGACTGACTTCCACGATGCGCTGCTGCTGGCGAAGAGCCCGCGCCAGATATTCGCGGTACTGGAGGATCTGGAGCTCGAAGAGGCGCCCCAGGACGGCGCCGAGCCCCAAAAGGACGAGGAAGGCCAGAGAGAGAATGCGCGTGCGCGGGCGGCGCCGATCCATACCTTCGCTCGAACTGCCCCCTTACCCGGTCCCGCTGTGCGGTACCGGCGCGCCCTGACGGGATACCCACCGCGCGGCCAGCCAGCCTTGCGCGTGCACCGGCCGCAGGGGACGAAAGGGCACGGCCTGCGCCGTGCCCTTCCCCACCTCTCCCAATCGCGCCAAATCGTTTGCGCCGGTCCGCGAGCTTACGGGGCCGCGGGCTGCGGCGAAGCCCATCCGCGTGTGGTGCGTGCCTGGGCCAGCATGCCGTCCGCAGCCTGGGCGGCCGGGGCCACCTGGCCGGGAACGGGAACGGTCAGCCCCAGCTCTCCGCGCGCCAGTTCATCAATGCGGCCCGGGGCGCGCAGCACCGCGGCCTGGAGTTTCAATTGGCCGTTCAGCTCCGCGCTCTGCGCGCGCCGCGCCTGGAGCTCTTCGAGCTCGTACTGCACGCGCAGGCAACGGAAATGCTGCGCGGCATAGACCAGCAGCAGCGCCGCCAGGGCCGCGCCCACGCCGGCCATGCGGCAGAACTCCCGCCAGTGGCGGGGCGAAGCCGTGCGCACCAGCCGGGAATTATCAATGCGCTTCACGGTCACGAATTCCATCACGCGGCACCGTCCACGGCGGTTTTTTCCGCCACGCGCATCTTCGCGCTGCGCGCGCGAGGATTGACGGCGCACTCCGCCTCGCTCGGCCGGATCACTTTCTTCGTAAGGATGTGGAGGACGCCGGCGTGCTGCGCGCGGCGGAAGGCCTGCTTCACAGCGCGGTCTTCCAGCGAGTGGTAACTGAGCACCACACAGCGGCCTCCGGGATTCAAAGTGGCAGGGGCTTGGTCTAGAAACTGCTCGAGTTCCTCCAACTCTCTATTCACCGCTATCCGCAGCGCCAGAAATGTTTTTGTCGCGGGATGCAGTCTCTGCCTTCCCCTTTTCAGGACCCCTGCCACAACCGTTGCCAGGTGCCCGGTATCGCGGATGGGACGGCTCCGCACGATGGCCCTGGCGATCTTTCTGGAATCGCGCTCTTCGCCGAAGCGATAGAGCAGGTCGGCCAGATCCTTCTCCGGCCAGCGATTCACAATCTCTTCCGCGGTGCGACCCGCCTGTGCGGGGGCGCTGCGATCCATGCGCATGTCCAGCGGGCCGGCGCCGCGGAAAGAAAATCCGCGCTCCAGGGTGTCCAGTTGCAGGCTGGAAACGCCCAGGTCCGCCAGGACGCCGTCGGCCTTGATGTTCAGCCGGCGCGCAATTTCACCAATACTGGATAGTGATCCGTGCACGAGTTCCACCCGCTCCCCAAACCCCGCCAGACGCTCGCGGGCGACCGCGAGCGCCGCCTCGTCTCGATCAATCCCGATGAGACGTCCGGAGCCGAGACGCCGCGCGATTTCCACGGCGTGACCGCCCAACCCGACCGTCGCATCCACGTAGGTGCCGTCCTGCCGGATGGCCAGCCAGGCGACTACCTCCCCGAGTAGTACCGGGATATGCCCGCCCTCGCCCACCGCTAGATGCCCAAATCATTCAAGACCTTCCAGTCGTCGTCGGTGATCGGGTTCCCCTTCATGTGCTCGGAGAACCGCGTGTGATTCCAGACTTCCAGGGAGTTCAGCTTGCCCATCACGTCCACTTCGCCCTTCATCTCCGCCTGCTCGCGGAGCACCGGGGGCAGCAAGAGGCGTCCCTGGCCGTCCATCTTCACCACCGCGCCGTAATAACTGGTGCGGGTGAGAAATTTCTGTTTGGCCTGATTGTGCGAGGGGAGTTTGGCCAGCTTGTCCTCGATTTTCATCCACTCCTGCATCGGGTAGATGTAGGCGCGGTCACCGTTTTCGCTGGTCACGTAGAAGGTGTCCCCGTACACGCCCAAGTCCTCCAGAAAGACCGCGGGAATCTTCAGCCGGCCTTTCGGGTCAACCGTCGCCCGATGGTTACCCCGTAGCATTTGGTGTCCAGCCCGGAAGCCCGGCCCGGACGCCCCGTCCCAGCCACGACTTCACACTCTCAACCACTTTCTTCCACTTTGTGCCCCGATTGTAGGCACAACTCACTTTCTGTCAAGAGGATTCCTCGCGAATTTTCCAAGTTGTGGAAAACTTGCTGAATTGTGGCCGCGAATCGGCGGGAACACTACCTGTAGTGGAGCCGGGCATGGCGCCACGCGAACGGTAGAAGCCAGGGTGCGGCAATCGCTGCCGTCTGTTGCCAATCAGTTACCTACAAGACTGGGTCCTCAGGGCGAGATCCGGGACGAGAAAGCAAAGTCGGATGAGGGATGGGTCTCGAACGGCCGGGGGGCGCGGCGATCACACCACGGGCGAGGTGCGAGACGTGGCGGCCTGCAGGGGGCCGCGAGGCATCGGCAGAGACCGGCGCGGGCGCGCCGGTCTCTCCCGTCGAACGGAATCAGTAGGCGCTGCCGGCCGGCTAGGCGCGGCGCCGGCGCACAAACACCAATCCGCTCATGCCGGAGGCCAGCAACAGCAGCGATTGCGGCTCGGGCGCGGTGACCGACACGTCGTCGAGCGACCAAAAGTCCAGGTCGTTCTGCGAGGTGAAGGAGAGCGTGTACGGGCCGTCCGGCGCGCCGAGGGTATATGTAAACACCTCATACGCACCGGCGACGCTGGTGTTATCCAACGTGAGCAAGGTGTCTCCATTCAGGGTAACCACGAAAGAGCTGATCAGGCCGGTCTTGCCGGGATCGGGGACCGGGGTACCATCGAAATTCAGAGCCACGGCAAAGCTGATGGTGAGGAGATTGCCAGTGGCCACGGAAGTGGCAAAGGACTGGCTGAGGGTGAGCGGGCTGCTAATGGCGCCGAGGCCCGCCCCATAGGCGCCGGAGTTGGCGTCAAAGGCATCCACGAAATAATTGACCCCCGGATTTGCGGTGTTCCCGGTGAGAGTCCATCCGCTGAAGTCTCCCGTCTCGAAGCCGCCATTGGTGATCAACTGCGTGTCAGCGGCCGCGGGCATGGCAATCCAGAGAGTGCACATCACAATTGCAAGAACCGCGAGATACTTTCTCATGCAGGTCACCTCGAGTTCAGAATCAGGGCTCCGTTCGAGACCCTGTATTGCCGGTACACTCCCTCAGCGATCGGTACGTCCGGCTCTCACCCACTGGAAGTTGCGCCAGCGAGCGAAACTTTTTGAAGCCCTCCAGGAATCCCCGCGGGATCCCGGAGGGCGGAATTCGGCCAGGGTCTACTCGGGCCCGGGCCAGAACAGCACCAGGTTGTAAACGTTCACGGTGCCGATTCCCGTGGCGAAGTCCCAGCCGACCGTCGCGGGATAGGCGGGCGCGAACGCCGAAACGCCGTTGATGATTGTGGCGCAGGCGGCCGCGGGGGTGCCGCCGCCACCGGTAAGGGTGCAAGTCGGATCCGAGGTGTAGCCGCTGCCACCGGCCGCCAGGGTGATTCCGGTGACGCCGACGTGCATGGTGGCCGTACAGGTAGCGCCCGTTCCGGAGCCGCCCAGGAGCTGGCAGGTCGGGGCAGAGGTGTATCCGCTGCCGCCACTGCGCAGTGTGATGGCGATGACGCCGCTGCCATTCACGCTGGCGCTGCAGATGGCTCCCACCCCACCCCCGCCGGAGAGGACGCAAGCTGGCGGGCTGGCCGAAGTGTAGCCGGTGCCATTGTTGGTCTTGGTCAGGGCAGTCACTAAGCCGGAGATGGAAGCAGTGCAGGTGGCGCCCGCTCCCGCGTCTCCAGTAATTGCGCACGTTGGGGCCGAAGTGAAGTCGGTCGTGCCTCCCCCGGAGGCCGTGACATTCAGGTTGGTAACCGGACCTGGGCCGCCGAGGCCCGGGAAAGCAGCCATCGGCGCGGCAGACATTACGCCGATGTCGGTGGCGCTATCGGTAACCGCGGGCCGGTAGCAATTGTAGAGACGGGCCGCGGTGGTGGAGCCCAATGTGGCACACGGTAACTCGATGCTGCCCTCGGTGACGTCGTAGAAGATACAGCCGGGTCCAACCCCGCTGCCGAGGCTGGAATTGCAGCCGGCGTTTCCGCTCGCGCCGTATTCGGCGTTAGCCATCTGATAGTAGATGTTGTTCACCTGGCCCCAACGTTCCCCGGTCGCCTGGTTGATCAAGGCCTGGAAGCCAGCCCAGATCGGCGAAGAGACGGAGGTGCCGCCGAATCCGGGCCAGTCATTCGGAGGAAGGGTGCAGGGGGCGGAGTAGCCATCCGCCGGGTAGTTCACCGGAGACGTGGCCGGATTCGAAAGGCAGATCGGGTAGAAATGGTTCCAAACCCCGTTGGCAGCCATGAGCGACACATCGGGGATGTCACGCACGCCATCGCTGGGGTTGCCGTAAACGTTCTGCCAGGAGGGTTTGGCGTATCCGGCGCACGTACCGCCTGAGGCTGGCGCACCCGAAGTGGTGGGAGCGCCGGTGGCACAGTTGCTGGGGCCGCCGCTGCCGGAACCAGTGCTCAGCAGGACGCTGGTGGTGCTGAGTGGGTAGGTATTGCACGTACCGATCCCACTCGGCCCGTAGCCGTTGGAGAGCGTGGCCAGGTAATAGGTAGCCAGGAAGTTGATGGTCAGAGGATCGGCACAGGAATCGTTCCAGGGGATCTCTGGAATGTACGACCGCGCCGAGCCATAGGCGGAGGTATTGCCCGCGTTCCAGTAGGTGGTTTCGGTGCCATGAACGGAATCACCGAAATCGGTCCCGCCCACCGAGATGTTGTACGGCGTGGAGGTGAAACCGCTGACGGTGATGCCGCGGGTGGAATCGGCGCCGTTGGCGTTCGAGCTCGCCGCGCCCTCGTCACCCGAGGAAACGAAGATGGACACGCCCTCCATCACGCCCTGCTGGTAGGTATTGTTGAAGGCCGCGTTCATGGACGCGCCGTTCTGGGATTCGGATTCACCGTAGCTGATGCTGACGATGGCCGGGGGATTGGGCTGGTTGAGCACGTTTTGCAAAGCGATCAAGCCGCCAAAGGTCGTGCCTCGATCGTCGCAAACCGCCACGTTGATTGCCGCATTCGGCGCTGCAGCGCTGGCCCACTCCATGTCGATGGCCACTTCGTCGTCGGTGGTGTCGTTGAGATCGCCGGGGTCCACGCAATTGTTGGTGCCCGAAGGCGGCGCGGGGTGGGTCTGGACCAGCGAACCGTAAGGGTACGGCCGGGTGAGTCCGGCAACCTTGCGGAACATGATCCAGTCGTTCGAACTGTACATGTCTTCGTCTTCAATAATTACGATGGTCTGCCCTTTGCCCGTCCAGCCCTTCGCAAACGCCGGGTTCAGGTTGTAGATGGTGGCCAGGTCGGCGGGCATGACCGCTTCGCAATTCGTGGTTGAATCCCGCAGGCCAGTCAGGAAGCCGCAATTGGGCCCGAAGGTGAACTGGGTCGAGCCCTTGGCGGGCTTGGCCATGCGGAACATCTTCTGGGGCTTGAAATCATGCAGGGAGGTGACACCGCGGACGGCTCCCGCCAATGCCGCGGGGATCTGCGGGTCGGTCATGTTGGCGATGTGGTGCTGGCCATTCACATCCAGATTGTGAATTTCGGTGCCGAAGGCCTCCCGGACTTTGCCGGCCGTGCCGGAAAAGTCGATAAACATGCCGCTGGGATAGACCACATTCACAGTGAAGCCATGTGATTCCAGCCAGGTGCGCAGGGTGTTCAAATCTTCCTGGGCGAGCCCGAACTGCTGGCCGACCTGCTGCGGCGTCAACCACTTGTGATAAAGCGGCGACTTGCGGTCATGCAGTCCGGCTATGGTCTGCTCTGCGGACAGTTCCTGCTCCGGCGAACGCTGCAGGACGAGCATCAAGTGCTCGAGCACCAGCCCGTCATCCACCCGCCCACGGTCATTCTCCCGGGTCGCTTCCGCGCGTGTATTCCCCCACAACCGGACTCGAGTCCCGTTATCAATCCGTTCGTTGATCAGCGTACGAACCGGAGCTTGCTGCTTGACTCCGGCCTCCCGCCCAGCCGCGGATTGCGGCTGTGCGAAGAGCGCTCCTCCCCCGAAGACCATCCCAACCACCGCGGTGGCTAGGGCGAGATAGCCGACACGTTTAGACATGCGTATCCCTCCTCCCGACCCTCAGAATTCACAACTTCCTGCTGTGTGAGGCCGCAACTTTAACTTAAGGCGATCAACCTGGGTTCGCGTCTCCGCAGCCCCCCGAGGCGTCGGAAACGGGATCTGACCTGACCAGACCTGTAGAAACCCTGGGAAATCCGGCGCACTTTTAGTACCAAAGTACTAGCGTTGTCCAGCAAAGACTTGTGCACCGAAATTAGGGGCCGAGATGCAAGGAGTTGCATCTTTGGGCGACGGCCTGGCTGCTTTTCAATCGAATCACGCAGAACGGGCGCGAGATTGTTATGGCCTTCCGGCCCGAGTACTACGAGTTTGCTCGATGGATTCCGGGACTCGCCCGTTCTTTTCATCTCGGGTGTGAAACGAGCAGGTTGAACTCTCGCGCGAATGAAAAAAGAGGGGATCTGCGGCGATGAGCGAACTGGCCTAACCTTTGAACCGGCGGGCCGACAGTTCGGGGGAGTGACGAAGGGTCGGGACTGAGGAAGGCGCTTCTACTCACCGCCCGCGCCGGGATTGAGTCGCAGATCGCCCAGCTGTTTTAGGACGTCGTGCTCTTGCGGAGAGAGGCCCTGATAGAAATTCGGATCGTTCAGCTTCTGGTTGCGCTCGGCGTCGCTCAAACCGTTCAGGCTGCTGAGCCTCTGTTTCACTTCCTGCCGCCGATCGGGAGAAAGTTGTCGCCACTGCGGCAGGAGTTGTGTTCGCACGGCTTGGCGTTGCTCCGGGCTGAGCCGCGCCAGGGATTCGGCATTGCGTTCCATGCGCTGGCGCTGCTCTGGGGTGAGCTGATTCCACTGCTGGAGGCGATCCCGAAGCTGCGCCTTCTGCTGGGGCGAGAGGTTCTGAAACTTCTGATTGTTTTGCAGGAAGCGCTCGCGCTCTTCCGGCGGCATCTGCTGGAGGCGCTGCATCCAATCCGCGGGCATGGCTTCCTGTTGCTGCCCAGTTGCGCCGGCGGCCCCAGCGCGTGGAGTTCCCGCGCGCGCGTTGGTGCCGGACGCTCCGCCCATCTGCGTGGTGGAAACGGGCGGTGGCGCGGCAGCGGGAGCGGCCGGAGCGGGACGCGCGGTGCCCGCGCGGGCATTGGGACCGGAGGTGCCGCCGGGCTGAGGGCTCGTCGTGGCGGCACCGCCGGAAACATGCTGTGCGGCCTGCGCGCGCCGCTGCTGCCTGGCCTGGCGCCGCGCCCGGCGCTCCGCGCGCGCCTGCGCTGGGGGTTTGGCCCCGGCCTGTGCCAGCCCGCGCCAGGGAGCGGCCGCGGCCGGGCGAGCGCCGGCGAGGCACACGGCGGCAGTCAGCAGGAAAGCCGTGGCGATTTCGGCCAGCAGCTTCATGCGCCGACTCCAGGCCGCGCAAGCGTACGGCGATGGTCTGCCGGGTCAGTTCCCATGCAATTCATTCGGTGCGTCCAAATCCTTCAGCACGTCGTAATTTTCCAGCACCTGCATGTTCTTGATCATCTTGAATTCTTCCTGCTCATTCACGGCCACAGCAGCAGGAGTTTGGGAAGGCCGCGGGGGCGCGGTGGCTACCCAGAGACCAAGAGCGACCAGGGCCATGGTGGCCAGCGCCAGGCGCGGCTGTGGAAGCCATGCGGCCAGTCGGCGCCAGCCGGCCGGCGCCGGTTCGGCGGCCAGGCGCTGGCGCATGCGGGCGTCAAACCAGGGCGAGGGGTCCACTGCCGGCAGTTCTCCGAGCAAATCCCAGACGCCACGGTATTCCTCGAGGCGCTGGCGGCAGCCCGCGCACGCGGCCAGATGGTCCTGGACCTCGCGGCGCTCGCGCGGGGTGGCGCGGCCGTCCAGATAGGCAATCCACTGTGCTTCCATTCGTTGACAGTTCATGGCTTTCCACCTTCGGCGGTTCCTCCGGGGCCGGTCGGGGCGACCAGGGGAGCCAGTTCGACTCGCAGGGCTTCGTAGGCCCGGAATAAAAGCGACTTGAGCGCGCTCACCGAACATCCCAGGATGCGTGCGATCTGGTCATAATCCATTTCCTGATACTTGTGGAGCAGAACGGCGGCCCGCTGTTTTTCCGGCAACGCAAAAATGGCCCGGCGAATCGCGGCCACGCGCTCGCTTTCCACTAGTCGCTCTTCGACGCGCGGCGCGCCGTCGGGAACGTCCAGCGGCATCTGCGACCCGTCTTCGGACTCCGCAGGGGCATCCAGAGAGAGTTCCGCGCGCTGCTGGCGCGTGTCGCGCAGGGAGTTCAACGCCAGGTTGGTGGCGATGCGGAACATCCAGGTGGTGAACTTTGCGCTGGGCACATATTCGCGCCGCGCACGATAGACGCGCAAGAACACTTCCTGCGCCAGGTCTTCCGCCAGCGCCTGATCCCGCAGCATGCGGTTCAGGAAATGGCACAGGGGAGTCCGATAGCGCTGGAGGAGAAGCTCGAAGGAGGCCTCATCTCCCTGCTTCACACCCAGCATCAACTGGACGTCAGACCTGACCATGACCTCCACAGTATAGAAAACACCGCAGGGGGCAGAAAGTTGCGGGTATCGCAGGGGTTAGCAACAAAGGGAGGAGAAGCCGCAAGCGCGCGGCAAGCACCGCCCCCTACGAAGCCCGGAAGAGGAAATGGACGCCGGCGAGAATGGCCGCGCCCAGGAAAACAGTGGCCGCCACGCTCAGTCGGCGCTCCTGGTTCACTTCAGGTACCAGGTCAGAGGCGGCCACGTAAAGGGTCAGCCCGCCGGAAAGCGGCAGGACCACCCCGCCTTGTTTGGCCAACAGCCCGGTGAGCAGCGAACCCACCAGCGTGGCCGCCCCCAGCGCGCAAGAGGCCAGGAATGCGCCTTGGCGGCTGCGTCCCCGGGCCAGCATCAGCGAGGCCACTGTAAAGCCCTCCGGAAGTTTGTGGAGCATCACCGCCGCCAGCAGGACCCCGCCCAGATAGAGCGACACCACGAAGCCTGCACCGAGCACGATTCCATCGAACAGCGCGTGCACCAGAAGGCCGGCCAGGGCCACTTCTGCGGTGAAGCCGCTGCGCACCTCTTCCACGTGGGTTTCTTCGCCGAAGTGCACGTGCTGCGAGACGGTATGCACGAAGAGATGAACGATGAGGTAGCCGGCCAAGACCAGCAGGAAGGCGCGCGGGCCGGAGAGAGCGTAGGCTTCCGGAATCACCTCCAGAAACACGGCGGCCAGCAAAAAGCCCGCCCCCAGCGCGAGCAGGTAGCGCAGGACCAGCCGGGACCATTCCCGGCGGGTGACCAGCCAGCCGCCGGCCATGGTGGCGAGAGCAGCGAGCACGCCGCCAAATAGCGAGAGCAGAACAGCGTTCGAGGATGGATCAGGGGAGGCCATCAATCTGCTCTCGCTGTGGGACAGGCATTCTTGCCTGTCCGCCAAGCTCTCCTTCCCATGACAGACAGGAATGTCTGTCCTACCCACTATGCCGGAACAGAATCACGTCGCCATCCTGCACCACGTACTCTTTGCCTTCCAGCCGCACCTGGCCGCGCTCGCGCGCGGCGGCCACGCTTCCCGCAGCCGTCAGGTGATCGAAGGAAACCACCTCGGCCTTGATGAAGCCGCGCGCGATATCGGAGTGGATGGCGCCGGCCGCTTCGAGCGCGGTCGCGCCGCGGCGAATCATCCAGGCGCGCACCTCCGGCTCTCCCGCGGTGAGAAAGGACATGAGCCCGAGCAGTTCGTAGGTGGCCTGGATCAGCCGGTCGCGCCCGGAGATGGTGAGTCCATAACTGGACATGAGCTCAGCGGCTTCGGCGTCATCCAGTTCCGCAAGTTCGGCTTCGATCCGCCCGCAAAACGGCACCACGGCCACCTGCGGCTTGGAGGCGATGGAGGCCAGGCCGAGGCGCTCGACGGCGGTTGAGATGTTGGGCGCTTCGGCGTCGTCCAGATTGACGGCGCAAAGCATGGGCTTCTGCGAGAGAAACATGTAGCCGGTGATGAGCTTGGCTTCTTCGGGAGCGAGTTCGAGCGAGCGCAACGGTTGTTCGGCTTCCAGCGCGGCCTTGGCGCGCAGCAGCACGGCCTGCTCGCGTTCGAGCTGCGGCTCGCGTTTCTTCTTGAGGTCTTTCTCGAGGCGCTCCAGGCGGCGGGAAAGCTGCTCGAGGTCGTGCAGCATCAGCTCGATTTCGATATTTTCAAAATCGCGCCGGGCATCGAGGGAGCCGGCCGGGTGCGGATTCGCGGGATCCTGGAACAAGCGCACCACCTGCACCAGCGCATCCACCTGGCGCATTTCCACCAGCAGCGCGGAGTCGCGCGCCTTGTCGCGGGCCAGCCCGGCCACGTCCACGTATTCAATCGCGGTATGGGTGATTTTCTTCGGCTTGTAGATGGCCGCGAGCGGCGCCAGCCGGGCATCCGGCACGCGGGCCACGCCCACGTGTGTGGGGGCATGCGCCGATTTCGCGTCCACGTGGGCGCGCGTCAGTATTTTGAACAGGCTGGTTTTGCCCACGCCGGGCAGTCCGATGATTCCAGTGCGCATAAGAGGTTGGGGAGTTTAGCACGGGCTTGGCGGGGAGCCTGGCGCGACGGGCTCCAGGCGACAGGGGTTCAACTCCGTATCGAGTCAGTGAGGGTGTTCGTTGACTTGCCCCCGGCGCAAAACTAACATGTGCGGCGCGTGCCCGACACCGACCCGCTCATCGGCCAATCCATTTCGCACTACCGCATCCTGGAAAAACTGGGCGGCGGAGGTATGGGTGTGGTGTACAAGGCTGAGGACACGCGCCTCGGCCGTTTCGTGGCCCTGAAATTCCTTCCCGACGACATGGCCCGGGACGAGCAGGCTTTGGAGCGCTTCCGCCGGGAGGCGCGCGCCGCCTCGGCGCTCAATCACCCGAACATCTGCATGATCCACGACATCGGCGAGGAGCACGGCCGTGCCTTCATCGCCATGGAGTATCTGGACGGGCGGACGCTGAAGCACGTGATCACCGGCCGGCCGCTGGAAACGGAACGGTTGCTGGAAATCGCCATCGAAGTGGCGGACGCGCTGGACGCGGCGCATGCCAAGGGCATCGTGCACCGCGACATCAAGCCGGCGAACATTTTTGTCACCGAGCGCGGTCACGCCAAGATTCTGGACTTTGGCCTGGCCAAAGTGCGGCAGGCGAGCGCCGCGGGCGAAGACGCCACGCTGGGGACCAATGCGGCCGCGGCGGCCAAGGAAGCGCATCTGACCAGCCCAGGCGCGGCGGTGGGCACAGTGGCGTATATGTCTCCGGAACAGGCCCGCGGCCGGGACCTGGACGCGCGGTCCGATCTCTTCTCCTTCGGCGTGGTGCTCTACGAAATGGCCACCGGAACACTGCCCTTCCGCGGGGATTCCTCTGCAGTCATCTTCGAGGCCATTCTCAACCGCACTCCGGTATCGCCGGTGCGCCTGAACCCCGATCTGCCCGCAAAGCTGGAAGACATCATCAACCGCGCGCTGGAGAAGGATCGCAACCTGCGCTTTCAGCATGCGGCAGACATGCGCGCGGAATTACAGCGCCTGCGGCGCGACGCGGATTCCGGCCGGTCCGGAAGCGGGGCCGCGGCCACCTTGAGCGGCCAGGAGGCGCCCGCGAGCGGCGCGGCGCGCGCCGCGGATTCGCACCCATCGGGCAGTTCGGTGCTCGTCGAGGCGGCGCAGCGGAACAAAGGCGTGCTGGCCGCGGCTGCGGTGCTCATCCTGCTGCTGGTGGCGGGCGCGGGGTACGGCGTCTATTCCCTGGTGCGCGGAAAATCCGCTGTGGTGCCGTTCCAGAATTTTACGATGTCGCAGGTGACGGACAACGGCAAATCCATCGCAGCAGGAATCTCGCCAGACGGGAAATACCTGCTCATGGTAGTGGCCGAAAGCGGCCAGGAAAGCCTGTGGCTGCGGCACATTCCGACCAACAGCGACACGCAGGTGATCCCGCCGGCGCCGGTCGATTATTACGATCCTGCATTTTCGCCGGACGGAAATTACATCTATTTTCGCAAGTCGGAACGCTCGGCTCGCGACTTTAAAATCCTGTTCCGCGCCCCGGTGCTGGGAGGCACGCCGCGCGTCGTGGTTCGCGACATCGATACCCCGATGGCCTTTTCTCCCGGCGGCCAGCGCATTGCCTTTGTTCGCGCCAATAATCCACAGCTCGGCAGATTCCAGTTGTTAACGGCCGGAGCGGATGGCTCCGGGGAGGCCAAGCTGCTCGAAGGGCCTTTTGCCGAGATGATTCGTCACCTGTCGTGGGCGCCGGATGGAAAGCAGATCAGCGGGGTGGTTTACAGCTCCGGGGACGTTCTATCCACTCTCGTGTCTGTGGATACGGCCTCCGGCCAAAAGCGCATCCTGGCCCCGGTCGCGGACAAACAGGTGCTGGACTCCGTATGGTCGGGGGATGGCCGGGGACTCTTTGTGGTTTTCAACGACAAGAATTCGAACTTTCAACGCAATCAAATCGGGTTTCTCACCGTCTCCGACGGAAAATTCCAGAGTCTGACGAAGGACACCAACTCCTACCGGGGAGTGTCCGTCTCTACCGATGGCCGCACGCTGGCCACGGCGCAGCGCAGAAACACCCGGCACTTTTATATCGTTCCTGCCTCTGGGGTCGCGGGCAACCTGTCCAATCCGGTCCTGGACCAGGCCAAGGACCTGGTGGAACCGAATTGGGCGGGCAATGATCAGGTTTACGTGGCTGGGCCCGGAAAGATCCTGCGAGTCTCGTTGGATGGGAAGCAATCCACCACACTGGTCAACGAGCCCGAAACACTGATCGAGTTTCCAGCGCCCTGCGGCAAGGCCGCCTCCGGGGGTCCGCGAGCCATTGTCTTTTCCTGGGCCGGACACGAGGCAGGCAACGACTACAGTATCTGGCGTGTGGATCCGGATGGCGCAAATCCGAAGCGGCTTACGAAAGAGGCCAACGACGGCTTTCCCATTTGCTCACCCGACGGAAAATGGGTTTATTACTTCGACCGCGACGCCCAGGCCATCAAACGAGTGCCCCTGGAAGGAGGAACGCCGGAGGTGGTGCCGGGGAGCGAGGTGCGCGGAGGATTTCCCACCTGGCGCCCGTCGATCTCTCCGGACGGCAAGCAGATGGCCATCCAGATGGCCATCTCCCCATTGGGCGCATCCGCTTCTTCCAGCGAGCACGCGATTGTCCTGGTGAATCTCCAGCCTGCCGCGGGCGAGCCGCTTCAGCGCATGGTTCACATCGACCCGCGCACCGCCGGCGGGGCCGAGTTCACGCCCGATGGCAAGGGCGTGGTTTACATCGTGAACGAAAACGGCGTGAACAATCTCTGGCTCCAGTCGCTCGACGCTTCGCAGGGCGCGGGCCGGCCGATCACCAGGTTTACTTCCACCGATGCAATTCTCAGTTTCCCATTCTCGCCCGACGGCAAGTCCATGCTGCTGGTGATGGGCCATAGCGAATCTGACGTGGTGCTGCTGCACGACTCCGGAGCCGGCTCACCCTAGCCAAACCTGTCAGGCCGATTGCCCGTACCGAATCGCCCAGCGTAAAATACCGGATCTTGACCGATTCGGATTCCATGATCGGCCGCACGTTTTCCCACTGCCGGATTCTTGAAAAGATCGGCGGCGGGGGAATGGGTGTTGTTTATAAGGCCGAGGACCTCAACCTGGGCCGCCTGGTGGCCCTCAAATTTCTTCCTGACGACGTGGCCCAGGACCCTCAGGCCCTGGAGCGGTTTCGCCGGGAGGCGCGCGCCGCATCTGCCCTGAACCACCCCGGAATTTGCACCATTCACGAAATCGGCGAGGAAGATGGCCGCCCTTACATCGTGATGGAGCTGCTCGACGGGCTGACGCTGAAGGAGCGGATCGGAATCGGCCCGCTGGATCTGGAGACGCTTCTGACCCTGGCCATCGAGATTGGCGATGCCCTGGATGCCGCCCACGCCCAAGGCGTCGTTCACCGCGACATCAAGCCGGCGAACATCATGATCACCAAGCGCGGCCACGCCAAAATTCTGGACTTCGGACTGGCCAAGATTACGCCGGCAGAACAGGGAGCGGGGAGCAGGGGCGCGACGGAGACGGGACTCCACACCAGGCAATTGACCAGCATCGGGGGCGCACTGGGCACGGTGGCGTATATGTCTCCCGAACAGGCGCGGGGGAAGCCGCTCGACGCGCGCACCGACCTGTTCTCGTTTGGCGTGGTGCTCTACGAGATGGCCACCGGCCGCCTGCCGTTTCGCGGCGATACCACTGCCACCATCTTTGAATCCATCCTGCATCACTCTCCGGTGGCTGCGGTGCGGCTCAACCCGGAACTGCCGGCCACGCTCGAAGAAATCATCAGCAAGTGCCTGGAGAAAGATCGCAAGCTGCGGTACCAGCACGCCTCGGAAATCTGCTCGGACTTGAAGCGGCTGAAGCGCGATACGGAGTCAAAGGGGGCGGCCTTCGCGGCAGTTTCCGCGGAGAGCGCCACGGCGGTCTCCGCCCTTGCAGCAGTGCCGCCGGGCCGGCCCGCGTCATCCAGCGCACGGGAGGAAGCCCCAGCGGCAACCGTGCGGGACGAACCGGCGAGGGGAGTGGGATCGCGCCCCAGGACTTTGCTGGTGGGCGCCGCGGTCGTGGTGGCGCTGGCGGCGGCCGGGAGCTTCTATCTGCGATCGCGCAAGCCGGTGAAGCTGACGGACAAGGACACCGTCGTGCTGGCGGACTTCTCCAATTCCACGGGTGACCCGGTATTTGACGACTCGCTCAAACAGGCGCTGGCCACGGACCTGCAACAATCGCCCTTCCTGAGCCTGCTTTCCGAGCGCAAAGTCCGGGAGACTCTGAAGCGCATGGGACATTCGCCGGAAGAGGCGCTGACGGCGGGGATCGCACAGGAAGTCTGCCTGCGCGCGGGAGGCAAAGCCACGCTGGCCGGATCCATCGCCACCCTGGGCAGCGAGTATGTGATCAACTTGAGCGCGGTGGATTGCCAGACCGGAAACTTCATGGCCCGGGAACAGGCCCAGGCGGGGAAAAAAGAAGAGGTGCTGGAGGCTCTGGACCGCGCGGCGACGAGCCTGCGGGAGAAAGTAGGCGAATCGCTGAGCACGATTCAGAAATACGACACGTCCATCGCCCAGGTCACCACGCCTTCGCTGGTGGCCCTGAAGTCGTATTCGCTCGGGCTGAAGACCTTGACGGAAAAGGGTGATGCGGCGGCGATTCCGCTCTTCCAGCGCGCCATCGAAATCGATCCCAACTTCGCCCTGGCCTATGCCAGCCTGGGGGTAGCCTACGGAAATCTGCGGGAATCCGAACTGGCCAAGGAGAACTACCAGAAGGCGTATGACCTGCGCGGCCGCGTGGATGTGAGAGAGCAGTACGCCATCTCCGCGTACTACTACAATGACGTGACCGGGGAGATCGACAAGGCCAACCAGACCTACGAGCTGTACGAGCAGGCCTTTCCGCGGAACTGGGTGCCGCACAACAACCGGGGAGAAAATTTTGCGTCCCTCGGGCAATGGGATATCGCGCTTGCTGAAATTCAGGAAGCCAACCGGCTCAATGCAGACAGCGGCATACCCTATGGGAATCTGGTTGCCTATTATTGCCGCTTGAATCGCCTGGGAGATGCCAAGGCCGCGTACCAGGCGGCGGTGGCGCGTAACCTGGATTATCCCGATCTGCATTACTTCCGCTATGGCGTGGCTTTTCTAGAGGGCGATGCGGCAGAAATGCAGCGGCAGACGGAGTGGGCCTCGGGAAAACTGGGTCAGGAAGATGTGCTGTTTTCCTACCAGTCCGATACCGAGGCGTATTCCGGACATCTGGGAAAGGCGCGGGAACTCTCTCTGCGGGCCGTGGACTCCGCCCGGCGGGCCGGCGAGAACGAGACGGCCGCCAAGCGGGAGTTGAACGAGGCGCTCCGGGAAGCGGAGTTTGGCAATGCGGCCCAGGCGCGCGGAGAAACGGCTGCCGCGCTCGCCCTCTCCTCTACACGCAGCGCGCGCGTGCTGGCCGCCCTGGCGCTGGCACGGGCCGGCGAATTGGCGCGCGCGCAGAGCCTGGCCGACGAATTGCAACGGCAGAATCCGCTCAATACCAAGATGAACGGCTACTGGCTCCCCACCATCCGCGCGGCCATTGAAATCGGCCGCAAGAATCCCGCGAAGGCGGTGGAAATTCTGCAGGTCGCCGCTCCTTACGAATTGGGGGTTCCCGGCCCGCAGCCGGAAATCGGCGTCATGATCTACCCGGCTTATCTGCGGGGCCAGGCCTATCTGATGCTGCACCAGGGCGGGGCCGCCGCGGCCGAGTTTCAAAAATTCCAGAACCACCGGACGATGGTGATCAATTGCCCGCTGGGCGCGCTGGCCCATCTGGGCCTGGCCCGCGCCTACGCGATGCAGGGTGACACGGCAAAGGCTCGCGCCGCCTATCACGACTTCCTCACCTTGTGGAAGGATGCCGATTCCGAGATCCCTGTCCTTCGCCAGGCGAAAACGGAATCTTTGCATCTTTCGTAATCCAACTTCCCGGCACTCACGCGGCGAGTTCAGGCTCCTTGGCACGGCCAGGCGGCCGGATTTTTCGGTAGGCAGGGGCGAGGCGCGGGGCTTAGCATTGGGCGTGTCCGAATCGCTTCCCCTTCCCGGCCAGGTCATTTCGCACTATCGGGTGCTGGAGAAACTCGGTGGCGGCGGGATGGGTGTGGTTTACAAGGCAGAGGATATCAACCTCCACCGCTTCGTGGCTCTCAAATTCCTGCCGGAAGAACTGGCCAATGACCCGCAAACCCTCGCGCGCTTCCGGTGGGAAGCTCAGGCCGCCTCAGCCTTGAACCATCCGGGAATCTGCACCATCTACGAAATCGCGGAAGAGAACGGCCGGACCTACATCGCCATGGAATTTCTGGAGGGGGTATCGCTCGACGAGCGGATCGCGTATGGTCCGCTCGATTTGAGCAGCCTGTTGGATTTGGCCATTGAGATCGGCGATGCCCTGGAGGCCGCCCACGAAAAAAGCATCGTGCACCGCGACATCAAGCCGGCGAACATTTTTGTCACCCTGCGGGGCCGCCCCAAGATTCTGGACTTCGGTCTGGCAAAAGCGGCTCCAGCAGGCGGGCCACGGGCGGTACTCGCGGGAATCACGGCGGACGCGCGCGCCGGAGGCGCCGATTTCCGGACCGGGTCGGGAGTGCAACTGGGCACGGTGGCCTACATGTCGCCCGAGCAAGCGCGGGGGACGCCGCTGGACGTGCGCACGGACCTGTTCTCGTTCGGTGTGGTGCTCTACGAGATGGCCACGGGCCACCTGCCTTTTCGGGGAGACACGCCGGCCACCATGCTGGATTCCATTTTGCACCACACCCCGGTCGCACCGGTGCGGTTGAATCCCGATGTTTCCGAGAAGCTGGAACGCATCATCGGCAAATGCCTGGAGAAGGACCGCAACCTGCGTTACCAGCACGCCGCGGGAATCTGCTCCGATTTGAGGCGCCTGAAGCGCGATACGGAATCCAAAGAGTCTTTTATTACACCGCAGGAAGAGGACGAGCAGGCGGAGAAGCCGGCCGGTGCCGCGGAGTCTCCGGGAAAGTCTCTACCACCTGGCGGCAAAGAGGAGGCGGCCCCACCCACGGCGCATGCGGAACGGACCGGGGAAGCTGGATCGCGCCGTTGGGCTTTGCCCCTGGGAGCCGCGCTGGTGGTGCTGGCGCTGGGAGCTGGCGGAGTGCTCTATTGGCGTGCGCGCAATCCCGTGAAGCTCACGGACAAAGACACCATCGTGGTGGCGGATTTCACGAACACCACCGGCGACGTGGTGTTCGACGGCACCCTGCGCCAGGGCCTCACCGTGCAGCTCGAGCAATCCCCCTTTCTGGCGCTCCTCTCCGAGCAACGGATTCAACAAACGCTGCGATTGATGGGCCAGGCGCCGGACGCGCGGCTTACCCCGCAGGTGGCCCTGGAACTTTGCCAGCGGACCGGGAGCGCCGCGGTGCTGGACAGTTCGATCGCGGAGATCGGCACGCAATACAGCCTGGTTCTGAAGGCCCTGAACTGCGCCAGCGGCGAAACGCTGGCCAGCGCGGAGATCCAGGCAAGTGACAAGAGCCACGTGCTGGACGCCCTCGGCAAAGCAGCATTGGAAGTGCGGAATAAGCTGGGCGAATCGCTGAGCACGGTTCAAAAATTTGATACGCCCCTGGAGCAGGCCACCACGCCCTCCCTGGAAGCGCTTCAAGCCTACAGCCTGGGCCGGAAGATCCACGTGGGAAAAGGCGATAGCGCCGGCGCGGTGCCTCTCTACCAGCGGGCCATCGCCTTGGACCCGAATTTTGCCATGGCCTACACGGCACTGGGCACCTGCGACTACAATCTGGGAGAAACCAGCCTGGCCGCGGAAAACCTGAAAAAGGCTTACGAGCTGCGGGAACATGTGAGCGAGCTGGAAAAACTCGGGATCGAGGCCCGTTATGAGCACTTTGCGACCCGCAATCTGGAAAAAGCGCGCCAAGCCTATGAGCTGTGGGCGCAGACCTACCCGCGGAGCTGGGCGCCGCGAAACAATCTGGGCACCATCTCCGACAGCCTGGGACAATTTGACAGAGCCATCGAGGAATATCATGAAGCGCTGCGCATTGAGCCGGCCAGCGCCCTGACCTATGCCAACCTGGTGGGATCGAACCTGTACCTGAACCGGGTGAAAGAAGCCCGGGCGACGGCCGACCAGGCCCAGGCCAACAATTTCGACTCGCCGACTCTGAGGTTCTACCTCTACCGGCTGGCCTTCGTACAGAATGATGCCGCGGGGATGGCAGCACAGGTGGCGTGGTCCGCGGGCAAGCCGGGAGCGGAACACGTGCTGCTCCTCTTTGAGGCAGACACCGCTGCGTATCAGGGGCGGCTGGCGAGGGCCCGGGAACTCTCCCGGCGCGCGGCAGACTCCGCCAGGCGCGCCGATCAAAAGGAAAGGGCGGCGGGCCACGAGGCCGACGCGGCCCTGCGCGAAGGCCTCTTCGGCAATGCGGCGGAGGCGCGGCAACTCGCCGCGTCGGCGCTGGCGCTTTCCACGGGCCGCGATGTGCAATATGGGGCGGCGCTGGCTCTGGCCTTCGCCGGCGACGCTGGCCGAGCGGAGGCGCTCGCGGCGGACCTGAGCAAACGCTTTTCCGAGGATACGATTGTGCAGTCCATCTTTCTGCCGGTGATTCACGCACAGGTGGCGCTGATCCACGGCGAGCCCGGGCGGGCCATCGAACTGCTCCGCGCCGCCGCGGCTTACGAACTGGGGTCACCGGGAAACATCGCCGCCTTCACACCCTCTCTCTATCCGGCTTACGTGCGCGGAGAAGCGCATCGCGCCGCGCGGCGGGGGGCCGAAGCCGCAGCGGAATTCCAGAAAATCCTCGACCACCGGGGAATTGTAATGAACGAACCCATCGGCGCGCTGGCGCATTTGGGACTCGGCCGCGCATACGCGCTGCAAGGGGACACTGCCAAGGCCCGCACGGCCTATCAGGATTTCCTCACCCTCTGGAAAGACGCCGACGCGGAAATTCCCATTCTCCGCGCCGCGAAATCCGAATACGCCAGGCTGCAATAGCCCTCGCCCGCCGGGCACATTTCAGCAGGCAGCCGGGACCACGTTCTCCCCTCGAAGCCTCGCTCGACTTTCCCGTTTGCTTCCATCGCCGCCCGCGCTACCATCCGCGTCCATGTGGAGCATGAAAAACATCCTGCTGCTGGCGCTGGTCGTGGTGACGGTGTGGTTCATCGTGGTGTGGCGGCTGCTGGCCAGGGAAGCGCAGGCCGAGGGCCGGCAGGACCCCGCGAAGCGCGAGCCGGTGTATCACTCGGTAGTCGGCTTCGTGATGTGTTTCCTGGACACGCTGGGCATCGGGAATTTCGCCACCACCACCTCGGCATTCAAATTCCGCGGCACGGTGCCGGACGAACGCATTCCCGGCACGCTGAACGTGGGCTACGCCATCCCCACCATTGCCGAAGCGCTGATTTACATCTCCATCGTGGAGGTGGACATCTGGACGCTGGTGCTGCTGATTGTGGCCTCGGTGGCCGGAGCCTGGCTGGGCGCGGGTGTGGTGTCGCGCTGGCCGCGGCGCAATGTGCAGATCGGCATGGGCCTGGCGCTTCTGGCCGCGGCCGCTCTCATGCTGATGGGACAGTTCAAGCTGGTCCCAGCGGGAGGCGCGGCACTGGAACTGCGCGGGGCGCTGCTGGCTGGCGGACTGGTGGGCAATTTCGCGCTGGGCGCGCTGATGACGCTGGGCATCGGCCTGTACGCGCCGTGCCTGATTCTGGTGAGCCTGCTGGGCATGAACCCCAAGGCGGCGTTCCCGATCATGATGGGTTCGTGCGCGTTCCTGATGCCCATCGGCGGCGTGCGCTTTATCCGCGAGGGCAGCTACAGCGTGTCGGCGGCGTTTGTAATGACGCTGGCGGGAATCCCCGGCGTGCTGATTGCGGCCTACATCGTGCGGTCGCTGCCGCTCACCTACGTGCGCTGGCTGGTGGTAGTGGTCGTGGTGTATGCCGCGACGATGATGCTGCGCTCCGCGATGCAAGAGTCCCGCAAATAATCCGCGACAACTGATTGATTCGCCGTAGGGGCGCTGCTTGCTGCGCCCCTCGATCAGCCGCCCAGCAACGAAGGGCGCGGCAAGCAGCGCCACTGCGACAACTCCCACTAAGACGCGCGCGTACGGGCGGCGGCGTGGCGCTCGGCCAGCAGGCGAGCGCAGGCATACACCGTGCGCGTGTGCGGCATGGGAAGATTCAATCGCTCGCCTAATTCCACCACCGCGCCGACCACTGCCTCCAATTCCAGCGGGCGGCCGGCTTCGAGGTCCTGAAGCATCGAGGTCTTGTGCTCGCCTACTTTTTCCGCACCGGCCATGCGCAGCTCGATGCTGATGGGCAGCTCCTGACCCAGGGCGCGAGCCACGGCCTCAGCCTCCGCCATGATGCTGCGCGCCAGGGCGTTTCCCTGCGGGTCGCGCACGATCTGCGCCAGCGTTGCTCCGGTCAGCGCGCTGACCGGATTGAAAGCCAGGTTGCCCAGCAGCTTCACCCAGATTTCGTTTCGGATCTGCGCGGTCAATCGGCAACGCAGGCCGGCGGCATTGAGCGCCGCAGCGATCTGCCGGGCGCGCTCGGAGCGCGTGCCATCCGGCTCGCCCAGGGAAACGCGGTTGCCTTCGGTGTGCAGGACCACGCCCGGTTCGGCGATTTCTGTGGCGAAATAAATCAGCGAGCCCAGCACGCGGCGCGGCTCGATCGCGGCAGCCACCACGCCGCCCGGGTCCACGCGCTCCAGCCGTGTGCCCTCGAGCGCGCCGCCGGATCCCTGGAAATACCACCACGGCACCCCATTTTGCGTGCTGACCACGACGGTCTCGGGGCCGAGCACGGGAGCGAGTTGCGGCGCGAGTTGTGTCAATCCATGCGCCTTCACCGCCAGAATCACCACGTCCGCGGGTCCCGCCTCGGCGAGGGCCGCCACCACCCGGGGCCGGGCCTGAAAGTCGCCCTCGGCGCTGCGCACGCGCACGCCGTGCTCCTGCATGGCGCGCAGATGGGCGCCGCGGGCGAAGAGCGTCACCTCCTGCCCGGCACGGGCCAGACACGCGCCCAGATAGGCGCCGATGGCGCCGGCGCCGGCAATCAGGAATTTCATGGGTTCACTTTACCGTCCAGGAGCGCCGCGGCCACAGTGTTGCGGCGGATTTTTCCGGTGGCGGTCTGGGGGATGCTCTCGACCACGTGAATTTTCTTCGGGCATTTGAAGGTGGCCAGGCGCTCCTGGCAATACTTGAGCAGCACGGATTCGGCGCGCTGTCCGAGGTTGGAAACGGGTTCTTTCAGCACCACGGCCGCGGCCACCTCTTCTCCCAGTGTGGCGTGCGGAAACCCATAAGTCACCGCCTCCGCCACCAGGGGGCAGGCCAGCAGCACGCGGTCAATTTCCCGGGGCGAAATCTTTTCTCCGGCGCGATTGATTTGTTCCTTCAGGCGCCCGGTGATGTGCAGGTAGCCGTGTGAATCCAGATAGCCCTCGTCGCCGGTGCGAAACCACCCGGCAGCGAAGGCCTCGTCGTTCCCCTCGGTGTTTCCCTCGTAGCCGTGGAAGACGCTGGGACCTTGAATCACAATCTCGCCGCGGTGGCTCTTCTTCAAGAACTTGCCCTCGGCGCCGAGAATGGACACGCGCACACCTTGGGGCATGCCCACAGAGCCCGGGCGGCGTTCGGCGGGAGGCAGCGGATTGGAGGCCATCTGGTGCGCCGCTTCGGTCATTCCGTAGGCCTCGACCAGGGGCACGCCGAATACTTCCTCCATCTTGTGAATCACGTCCACGGACAGGGGGGTGCTGCACGAGCGGATAAAGCGCAGGGAGGCGGCCTCCGCCGGCCGGCGTTTGCCGGTGGCGCGCGCGAGCAGAAGCTGGTGCATGGTGGGCACGCCGGAATACCAACTGACCCGGTAGTCTTTCACGTAGCGCCAGAAGGTGTGCGTATCGAACTTCGCGGGGATGACCACGGCGCCGCCGGAAACCAGCGTGGCCATGAGCGAAGCCATCAGGCCGTGCACGTGGAAAAGCGGCATCAGGCACAAGGCCACATCTTCGGCCGTGAGCGAATACGTCTGGGCAATGCTGCGGGCGGAATACGCCAGGCTGGCATGCTGCAGGGGCACGCGCTTGGGCCGGCCGGTGCTGCCGCTGGTGTGCAGGACCAGGGCCACGTCGTGCGGAGCGGGCGGCTCTGCGTGCGACCGCTTGGACTCCTGCGGCAGGTGGCACACGCCATGATCATTCATCTCGATGGGCAGGACGGGAATGGAAAGCTCCGCGGCCGCCCGGCGCGCCTCTTTGGCGCCCTCCGGCGGGCAGAGCAGCAGGCGCGCTTCTGTGTCTTCCAGAAAAAAGCGAAATTCGTCGTAGCGATATCCGGGATTGAGCGGCGCGGCGGTGGCTGCCCGCGCAGCCGCCAGAAAACTCACCGCGGCGGGAAGTCCATTGGGAAGTGCCGTGGCCACGCGGTCGCCGCGGCGAATCCCGGCGCCGGCCAGGATATCCGCCAGGGTGGCCACCTGCCTGCGCAGCGAATGATAATTGACGCGGATTCCGCGCTCCGGGCAGACCAGGGCGGTGCGGCTGCCCTCGGCCACTTCCAGCACGTCGGCAAGTGTCTTCGCAGCCGGAAGCATCACGAGTGATCACCGTGGAATCGTGCGGCGTCCATCCCGTCGCGAAACTTGTAGTCAGGCATGTGAGGGTAAAGCCCCGTTTCGGCCGGCAGGCATTATGGCCCGGAGCGGCCTGAAAGAGGAATGGCACCGAAGTACCTCTCGTACTGAAGCAGAAACTGGAGGGATCAATTCAGGGATCGCCGGTCGCGCGGGCAACCGGTGTAGAGTAGGCAGGGCGCGGAGGCGGAATGGTAGCGATGGGTTGGCCGCGGGGCCGCCCAGCGAGTTGAGAAACGGGGACAGACCCAGGAGCGGCCAAACTATGAACTCTCGACGAGTGGTGAACGGTGCATTACTGGGGGTGATTCCCATCCTGTTACTGGCCGGGGCGGCGGCGGCGCGGCCACCTGCGAGCCCGCGCTTTACTCCCGCCAACGTCGCCCACGCGAGTGACATCCCGATTCCCATGAATACGATGGCCGTCGGAGTGACCTCGCTGTTGCTGAGTCTGGACGCGAACGGGCAAGTTCAAAATGTGCAGATCGAGCGGAATTTCCCTGGGGTGACCAATATCGTCCGTAGCGCGGTTCAGAATTGGACCTATTCGCCGGCGATGGCCCGCGGAAGCGCGGTGCCCACCAGCTTTTACGTGAGCGCGGTCTTGAATCCATACAACCCCGGGGGGACCGGGTTCAGTCCGCTGGAACTGGATCCCCCGCAATTCACTCCCACGGCGGACTCCTCGGGCTTCGTTCCCCCGACCATCAATTCCGCGTCCTGGGCACTCTATCCATCCAACACGACGGCGTGGGGGACAGTAGTGCTGAGCGTCCGGGTGGGCGCGTCCGGGCAGGTGACCCAGGCGCACGTAGTGCACGGCGTGCCGGGGTTGAATCAGGCGGCCATCCAGGCGGTGAAAACGTGGAGCTTCAATTCCGCAACGTTGCACGGCAATCCGATTGCGGCCGCGATCGCCATCGCATTCATATTTCCGCGGAACACGCTCTGATCCAGCGGGAATGGATGCCGCGGAATCCTGCGCGGCGAAGAAATTGGGTCCGGCCGGACGGCCGCTCAGGCCACCTTCAGTTCCCTTTCGATCTCCCGGAGCATGAAGACGTCTTCCTTGTTATAGAGCAGCAGCTCGCGGAGCAACATCGGCGTTCTCGTTTCCTTGTACTTGCGCCAGGTTTGGGTGGCCCAAGCGCCATCGCGGCCAGGGAGCGAGCGCTTCAGCCCCAGGGCCAATTCCACTTTTTTCTGTCCGCCATAGAGCCCGCGCTGCCAGCACTCCGGCACCAGGTCGGTGTGCGGGAATTCGGCGTCCAGAACAACCCCTAACTGCGCGGAGATGACCGGGAAGTCGAAGCCCACGCTTTTCTTGATTCGGTCGGGCTGGGAGCGCCCGTTGTAAGTGACGATGCGCTCGACTCCCTCCAGGATCTTCATCAGGGCCATCGCCGAGATGTTCTGGTCAATGAGCTGGGTGAATTCGTCGCGCTCGCCCTCGAGCACGCGCACGCCCAGCACGGTGATGCGGTGGTTCTTGTAGTCGCGGAAGAGATCCTGGCCGGTGTGGGCGCCCACGTAATCGGTCTCGATGTCCAGGTAGGCCACTCTCATGCGCGGCCTCTCGCGCCGCGAATCGCCGGCGGCGCAAGCTCGCGGGCGGGATCAGGCATGGCCGAGATCCCGCGCAGCAAGAAAAAATGCTGCGACACCGGCCAGCAGCGTGGCCAACTCGAGGGATGCGGATACACCGTGCAACCGGCCGAAGGCGGAGCGCAGGGGACCTTCCCGCGGAGTAGCGGAAATTGAACCATGTGCGGCAACCATTTGCGCTTTCAGTGCGTCCATGCGCGGAGTGACCCCGAACTGCGAGGCCGCGGTGAGCACGATCATCAACACCACAAGCAGAATGGCGGCGCGGGACACCGCCTGGCCCGAGGCGGACGCGAGCGCGGCCGCGGCAAGAAGGAAAACCGCGCCCGCGCCGATACCCACCAGGTGGAGGCGGGTAAGCGTGTACCCGACCAGCGCGCCGGCCAGGTCCGGCGTAGGCAACAGCCGGAACGCGCCCTGGGCCACCACCAGGGTGACAAACAGCCCGGCGCCTACCCAGGTGCCTAATGAAAAAAGGAGCAGGAAACGGAGAATGGAGGTCATCTGCCGATTCCGCTACACTGGTGCTCCGGGCAGGAATCGGCCGGAAAGTTTCCGCCGCAAACGGGCGCGGAGCGAAGGAAAGTGGTGGGCGATCAAGGGCTCGAACCTTGGACCTCTCCCGTGTGAGGGGAACGCTCTAACCAACTGAGCTAATCGCCCGTACGAATCAGGCATTCCACTGTTTGTAACAGAAGGGAAAGTGATTTTCAACTGATGACACCGGTTACGGCGGCAAGTCAACTCGGCGAATTGCGCGCGGCAATCGCCCGCGTGGTGCGCGGCAAGGACGAGGCCATCGAACTGGCGCTGGTGGCGCTGCTGGCGCGCGGGCACCTGCTGATTGAAGACGTGCCTGGGGTGGGAAAAACCACGCTGGCGCAGGCGCTGGCGCGTTCCTTCCGCTGCTCGTTCCAGCGCATCCAGTTCACCTCAGACCTGCTGCCCAGCGATGTGATCGGCACCAGCGTGTACGTGCCGGCGACCCAGGAGTTCGAGTTCAAACCCGGGCCTATCTTCGCCAACCTGGTCCTGGCCGACGAAATCAACCGCACCACCCCGAAGACGCAGTCGGCGCTGCTGGAGGCGATGAACGAGGCCCAGGTGACCGTGGACAACCGGACGCACCCGCTGCCGCAACCCTTCTTTGTGCTGGCCACCCAGAATCCCATCGAGCATCACGGCACCTACCCGCTGCCGGAATCGCAGCTCGACCGCTTCCTGTTGCGCATCCGCATGGGGTATCCGGCGGCGGGGAGCGAAAAGGAGATCATGCGCGGCGACGGCGCCTCCGCGCTGGCGGCCATGGGCGGCCCGGTGATGGACGCGGCAGACGTGGTGCGCTGGCAGGAAGTGGTGACCCAGGTGCGTGCGGAAGAGGCGCTGCTCGATTATGCGCTGGCCATCGTGGAGCGCACCCGCAAAGACGAGCGCGTCCTGCTGGGCGTGAGCCCGCGCGGTTCGGTGATGCTGCACCGCGCGGCGCAGGCCCGCGCCTTCCTGGACGGGCGGGATTACCTGGTGCCGGACGATGTGAAACGCCTGGTAGTGCCGGTCTTTGCCCACCGCATCGTGCTGAATTCGCGCTACGTCTCCACGCAGCGCAAATCGGAGCAGACGGAAACCATCCTCCAGGAAATCCTGGATTCCACGCGCGTACCTCTCTGATGCCGCAAACGCTTGTTTCCCGCTGGTGGGCCCGGGTGGACCAGCCCGGATGGAAAAACTTCGGGCTGGGCATGGGCGCGCTGGGCCTGGCCCTGCTGCTGGCCCTGTATTCCGCGGCGGCTCGCGAGTCCGGGGAGATGCGGCTGGCGGCGGTGATGGCCGCGCTGGCGCTGGGAATCGCCGGCTGGGTGGGAGTGAAGATTGTTCCGGCGCTGGCGCGGCGCACCGCGCTGCGCTGGATGGTGGTGCAGATCCGCTTCCGGCTGACGCGCGAGGGCATTGTCTATGTTTCCGTGCTGCTGATGATGGGCCTGGCGGCGCTGAACACCGGCAACAACCTGCTGTTCCTGATTCTCTCGGCGATGCTGGCGGTGCTGCTGATGAGCGGGGTGCTCTCCACCATCGTGCTCACCGGCAACGAGATCGAAATTGAGCTGCCGGAGCAGATTTTTGCCGGCCAGCCGGCGCTGGCGGCGATCACCCTGTTCAACCACAAGGAGAGCCTGCCCTCCTTCTCGTTGCGCGTGGGTGCGGACACCTCCAAGGCAGTGCCGCCGGTGTTTCGCGACCCGGTTTACTTTCCCTACGTCTCGCGGCATTCCCACGCCCGGCAGCAGGTGGAACTGCTCTTTCCACGGCGGGGCATCTACCGCCAGGACGCCTTCGTGCTCCGCACCAAGTTCCCGTTTGGCTTCCTGGAGAAATGGCGGCGCGTGGAGTCGCCGGTGGAGGCGCTGGTGTATCCAGTGGTGGAACCCACCGAGGAGTTCTACGAAATCCTGCCGATGGTGAGCGGAGAAATCGAAAGCCTGCATCGCGGGCGGGGACACGACCTCTACTCGATCCGCGATTATCAGAATTCGGACAGCGCGCGGCATGTGGATTGGAAAGCCACGGCGCGCACCGGAGAGCTGAAGGTGCGCGAATTCGCGCGCGAGGACGAGCGCCAGGTGGTGCTGGTGTTCGACCCCCTGGTGTTTCCGGAAGCAGGACGGCACCAACCCACGGCCGCGCAACTGGAGCGCTTCGAGCGCGGGGTGAAGTTGGCCGCGTGCCTGGCCTGGCATTTCTATGAACTGGATGCGGAGCTGGAATACCGCACGGAGCGGCTGATCGCCCCCATGGCTCGCGCCTCAGACAACATCTGGGCCACGTTGCGCGACCTGGCAGTGATCGCGCCGCGCGTCGCCGCGCCCGGTGATTCCCTGCTCGCCCGCCTGCCGGAAGAGCCGCACCTGTTCAAAATCATCCTGACTTCGCAGGAGCGCGGCACCGTACCCACACAGCTCTGGACCAGCGCCTACGTGATTTTCATGTAGCGGCCGGACCGGGCATCGCGCCCGCCTCGCATTCTTCCTGGCTACCGGCGCGCCGGGCGCGCGTGATAGAACATCACCATGTCCCGAAGGCCCCGCGGCGCTGGAAGTGCGGCAGTGCCACCGGCGGTACCGCGGCCCGCACAGCTCCAGGCGTTTCGCCGCAACCTGCTCGCCTGGTTTCACGCCCACAAGCGCGCGCTGCCTTGGCGCGAGACGCGCGACCCCTACCGCATCTGGATCTCGGAGGTGATGCTGCAGCAAACGCGCGTGGCCGCGGCGCTGCCCTACTACCGGCGGTTCCAGGCGCGATTCCCAAACGTCCGCGCGCTGGCACGGGCGCCGGAACGGGACGTTTTACAGGCCTGGGCCGGGTTGGGCTATTACAGCCGGGCACGCAATCTACAGCGCGCCGCCTGGGAGATGGTGCACAGACACTCCGGAAGGTTTCCGCAAACTCTGGAGGCGGCTCTCGCGCTGCCCGGTGTGGGGCGTTACACGGCCGCGGCGGTTTTGAGCATCGCGTATGACGTGCCGCTGGCCGTGCTGGACGGGAACGTCGCGCGCGTGCTGGCGCGCCTGGGCGCGGTGCGCGGGGACCTCCGCGATCCCCGGCGGTGGAAACTCCTCGAGGCCGCGGCACAGCACTTGCTGGCACGGCCTGTGCCGGGCGATTGGAACCAGGCAATGATGGAACTGGGCGCCACCGTGTGTACGCCGCGTGCCCCCTCCTGCGGTACCTGTCCCGTGTCCAATTTCTGTCGCGCGCGTGCCCTGAACCTGCAAGCGAGCATTCCTGCGCCGCGGAAAAAACGAGGGCCGGAAGACGTGCGGCTGGCCGCGGCGGTTCTGCTCGACGCCCGCGGGTACACGCTGTTGGTGGGCCCCGAACCTGGCTCGGGCAACGGCCTGTTTTCTCGCATGTGGCAATTCCCTGCCGTGCGGGTGAAGGCGTCACCAGAGGCTTCGCTGCGCCTCCACCTGAGGAACACCTTGCGTATCGAACCGCCGTCTGGATTTGCGCTGGCCCCGGCGCGCCATACGGTCACGTACCGCCGGGTTACCCTGCTGCCCTACTTGATGCCCGTGGAGAAATTGCCGGAGGTCCCGTTGGGCGCGGCCCGCACAGAAAATGCCCGCATCGAGCCCGGTGGCCGCGTCCGTCTCCCTCTCTCCGGGGTTGAACGCTGGCCCATCAGCAGCGCCACCCGAAAAATTGCCCGCCGCGCCCTGGCCGCCGCCGCGTCAAAATGAGCACGCGGCCCGGCGCGCATAGAAAGCGCGGCGCGCGCGCGTGATAAAATCCGGCTGAACTATGGCTACCGCGGCTGCAGCGCCCCGGGCATCGCTTTCCGCACTCACCCGCTATTCCGAGGTCTCGCTCTTTCTGCTGCTGGTGAACGGGGTCCTGGCCCTGGTGTGGACGGGAAAGCTGGACCTGGTGGCGGCGGTGGCCGCGCCCGCGGCGCTGGCCTGGAAAGCGTTCCGCTATGCGCGCGGAAAGCCTCCGGAGCTTTCCCAGCGCGTTGCCACCTGGCTAGTGGGCGGATATCTGCTCATTTTCCCCGTGGACGTGCTGTTCATTTCCCGCGCACTGGCCGCCGGAAACCCGAATCCCTGGCTCTTTGCCGGACTGAACGCTTCGATTCACCTGATGCTTTTCGTGATGCTGGTGCGCTTGTTTTCCGCGCAAGCCACGCGCGACCTGCTGTTCCTCTCCATGATGGCGCTTTCCGCTCTGCTGGCGGCGGCGATTCTGACCATTGACACGGCCTACCTGGTGTTCCTCTCCTTTTTCCTGGTGCTGGGCGTCTCCACCTTTATGAGCCTGGAGATGCGGCGTAGCGCAGAAGGCGCGGTGGCGCCTCCGCTCGAATCGCGCACACCGGCGGCCGTGCGACTGGGACGGGCGCTGGGCATCACCGCAGTGATGATGACCCTCGGCGCGCTTGCCGCCGGTGCGGCCATTTTTACCGTCCTTCCGCGCTTCCCCGGCGCGTACCTTGGCGGACTGAGCCTCAATCCCACTCTCATCTCAGGCTTCTCCGATAACGTGGAATTGGGTCGCATCGGGGAAATCAAACTCCACGGCTCGGTCGTAATGCGCGCGAAGATGGATCTCGAAGGAGACTCCGCTCCGAACCTGCGCTGGCGTGGAATCTCCCTGACCACGTTTGACGGGCACCGCTGGTTCACCGCGGAGCACGATCACGTGGCGGTGCCCCAGGACCCGGACGGGTGGTATCGGCTGCCCTCCACTTCCCACTCGCCGGAAGTGGCCTCCCGATTCCGCCAGGTGCATTACTCGGTGCTGCTGGAGCCTCTGGCCACGGATTCGCTGTTCGTGCTGGCGCATCCGGTGGCCCTGCGCGGACCGTTTGGCCGTGACACGGGCAACCGCGCCCGCGACGCGCAATCGCGCTACCTGCTGGTGGACAAGACGAATTCCGTCTTCAATCCGTCCAACAATTTCACCAAAATCCTCTACGAGGGCGAGGCGCTGGTTCCGGAAGTCCTTCCGGAGGACCTGCGACGGACCACCGGGGCGTACCCATCCGCAATCCTGGAAAATTATCTGCAACTGCCGCGGGCGCTTGATGCACGCATCCCCGAACTGGCGCGGGAGATCACGCGGCGGGCCAATACTCCGTTTGACAAGGCGGCGGAAATCGAGCTGTACCTGCGCACTCGCTTCGGCTACACGCTCACCCAGCCGGATCCGCCCCCCGCCGATCCGCTGGCGCACTTCCTGTTCAAACGGCAGGCCGGGCACTGCGAGTATTTCGCCACCGCCATGACGGTGATGATGCGCTCGCTGGGCATTCCCGCGCGGTACATCAATGGCTTTTTGCTCGGGGAATACAACGACGTGGCCGATTCCTACATCGTGCGCGGCTCAGACGCGCATAGCTGGGTGGAAGTTTATTTTCCGCGGTACGGATGGATCCCGTTCGATCCCACTCCGCCCGCGGGCTCCAAACCGGAGTTTTCGCTCGGTCGCCTGGCCTACTACTGGGACTGGTTCGAAATGGCCTGGAGCGAATGGGTGATCAACTACAACCCGGCGCAGCAATTGCGCCTGGCCACAACCACCCAGCGCGCGCTGCGCGACTGGACCCGGTGGGCGGAGTGGTTTGCCATCCAGAAGCAGGAGGCGGGCATCGACGTGGTGCGGGGCTGGCACAACGCGATGAAACGCGCGTTCGCGCGGCAGCCCGCCGTGCTGCTGATTCCCGCACTTCTGCTGGCCGCGGCGGTGCTGCTGATTCTGCGCTCACGTGGGCTCGGCGAGTGGTGGATGCGCCTTTCCGCGTGGCTGGGCACCGGCTACGCGCGCCAGCCGGGGCATGCCCCCAAACTCGCCACCGTCTATTACACCAGCCTGCTGCGGGCGCTGGCGCGCCACGGGTACAGCAAGCGGGATTCGCAGACGCCTCGAGAATTTGCCGCGGCCCTCGAGCAGCCGGCACTGGCCGAGCGCGTGGAGAAAATGACGCGCCTGTACGAAGCGGCGCGCTTCGGCCGCGAGCCGGCGGACCCGCGGGCGCTGGCGCGCTGCCTGCGCGATGTGGAAGCCTGCCTCCCCTAGTCATCGCCGGCCGGCGCCGCCCGCCTCTCCGGGGCTGCCGCGCCCGCTGTGCTAAACTGTTTCGATTGGACGCTGGTGGCGGCGTCTTCTATGCGCGAGAAACTCGGATTCATCAGCCTGGGCTGCCCAAAAAACCTCGTGGATAGCGAGGTAATGATGGGCATTCTGGCGCGGCACGGCTACGAGCTGACGCCGCGGCCGGAAGAGGCCGACGTGCTGGTGGTCAACACGTGCAGTTTCATCGCCCCCGCGCAGCAGGAATCGGTCAATACCATCCTGGAGATGGCGGAATACAAGCGCAGCGGTCGCGCGCGGCGCCTGGTGGTGGCCGGCTGCCTGGTGGAGCGCTTCGGCGCGCAAATCCGCGAGCAGATTCCGGAGGTGGACGCGCTGGTCGGTACCGGAGACGTGGAGCGAATCCTCCAGGCCACAGAAGTGGGCGCGACAGAGTTCCAGCCGGGACGCCCTGAGTTTCTCTATCACGATTGCTCCCCGCGCATGCTCTCCACTCCGCGTCCCTACGCGTACATCAAAATCAACGAGGGCTGCGACCACCCCTGCACCTTCTGCATCATTCCGGAACTGCGCGGGCGCTTCCGCAGCCGCCGCTTTGAATCCGTGGTGAAAGAAGCGGAGCGCCTGGCCGCCGGGGGCGTGCGCGAAGTAATCCTGGTGGGCCAGGACACCACGGCTTACGGCGAGGACCTGGGCCTGCGCGACGGCTTGCCGCTGCTGCTCGAACGCCTGGCGGGGATGGAAGAGTTGGAGTGGGTGCGTTTCCTCTACTGCTATCCGAACCGCATCACGGCGCGCCTGCTGGAGACCATGGCGGCGCATCCGCGTCTGGTGAAATATCTCGACGTGCCGCTGCAACATGCCAGCCAGTCGGTGCTTGCGCGCATGAAGCGCGGCGGCAGCGCGCAGTCGCTGCTGCAACTGGTGGAGCGCATCCGCGCGGCCGTGCCGGGGGCCTGGTTGCGCACGTCTTTCATTACCGGTTTCCCTGGGGAGACGGAACGCGACTTCCGCGAACTGTACGAGTTTGTGCGCGCCGCCGAATTCGACTGGCTGGGAGTGTTTGCCTATTCGGACGACGAGACCGCGGAGAGCTATGCGCTCGATGGAAAAGTGGACGCGGAAACCATTGCCGACCGCCGCGACCGTCTAATGTCTCTGCAGCGCAAGATTTCGCGGCGGCGCCTGGCGCGGCGCGTGGGCCAATCGTTTACCGCGCTGCTCGAAGGCCCGTCGAAAGAGAGCGAATTCGTTTGGGAGGCGCGGCTGGAGGGCATGGCTCCGGAAATTGACGGCCGCATTTATGTAACCGAGATCGCCGTGCCAGTATCGGATCTGGCCACGCTCGCCGGCCGCATGGTCCAGATCGAAATCCGCGAGGCCCGGGATTACGATTTGATCGGTGCGGTGACCGCGGTGCTCGATGCGCCGCGGGAGCAGGAGCGGGCGGTGCCCCTGGCGGTAAGAGACGCCGCGGAATCGCCACTTCGCATTTTGGCCTGATGCCCCGGCGGAACCGATGAAATGCCCCATCTGCGCCAACCCAACCAGCGCCGGGAAGAGCCCGGAATTCCCTTTCTGCAGCGAGCGCTGCCGCCTGCTGGACCTGGGCAACTGGGCTTCGGGGCGCTACGTGGTCTCCGAGCCCGCGCTGGAAGATTTGGCCAGTCTCGAAACCCTTGATGAACGAACTAGGCACAACGGCGGCAACGGCCCCGGCGAAGAATGATGCCCCCGTGCTGGCCCGGTGGCTGGGCACCGCGGGCGGACTGGGAAGTCTACCGCTCGCTCCGGGTACCTGGGGCTCACTGGCGGGCGTGGCGCTGGCCTGGCTGTTTGCCCGTGCGGAGTTTGCCGGCTGGCGGCCCAACGTCGTCACCTTTCAGCCCTTTAACCCGCTGGCCTGGTGGCTGGCGCTCAGTGCCGCCGGGGTATGGGCGGCAAGCCGCATGGAACGCGCCAGCGGCAGAAAAGATCCGCAGGAAGTGGTGGTGGACGAGGTTTCCGGTCAGTGGTTAACCCTCCTGGCCAGCCCGGCCGTGCTCGCTTCCACCGCCAACTGGAAATCTTATCTGGCGGGTTTTATACTTTTTCGAGCCTTCGACGTCTTCAAGCCGTTTCCAGCGCGGCAAGCGGAATCGCTTCCGGGCGGATGGGGTATCATGGCCGATGATTGGGTGGCAGGGGCCTACGCCGCCGCCTGCCTGTGGCTGGCGCGTGGATTGGGCTTCTGAGGATCGGGAACAGAACGACCAGGCATGGCCAGCGCGCCTAAAATCGAAAAGGTAGCTCCCGCGGCCGCCATCCCCGGCGGCGAAATCGCCGTCTACGGCTCCGGCTTCACGCATAAGAATGGGGTGCGGCCCAACGTACGCTTCGGCACCAATGAAGCCGGCCTGATGCTGTGCACGGAAAACCGCCTGGTGGTCCGCGTGCCCGATGGGGCGCTGGGCGAAATCCGCGTGTCCACGCCGGATGGCGAAAGCAAGAAGTTCCCGTTCGCCGTCGGCCTCTCTGTGGCCGATAACCTGCATCCTGTGGCCAATCCGGCGGTGGACCGCGAGGGCAACGTGTACGTCACCTTCAGCGGCCAGCGCGGGCAGAAGGTTCCCGTCTCGCTCTACAAGATCACCCCCAACTTCGTGGTCAAGCCGTTTGCCACGGAGATGGTGAATCCCACCGGTCTGGCCTTGGATCACGAGGGCACCCTCTACGTCTCCTGCCGCAACGACGGGACCATTCACCGCATCACCCCGGATGGGCGGGCCCAGCGCTGGGTGGAAGGCATGGGCATCGCCACGGGCTTGGCCTTCGACAAAGCGGGCGCCCTTTATTGCGGAGACCGCAGCGGGACCATCTTCAAGATTTACCCCGACCGGCAGATTCTGGTGTTCGCCACGCTCGAGCCCTCCGTGGCCGCGTACCACCTGGTGTTCAACGCCGCAGGCGATCTGCTGGTGACCGGGCCCACAACTTCGAGTTACGACCGCATCGTGCGCATCTCGCCGGGCGGAGACGTTTCCTCGTATTTCCGCGGGCTGGGACGACCGCAGGGTATGGCCATGGACGCCAAAGGCAATCTCTACGTGGCCGCCTCGCATGGCGGGCGCCGCGGAGTGGTGCGCATCACGCCGCAGGGCAAGGCAGAGGTGGTACTCAGCGGCAGCGGGCTGGTGGGCCTGGCGCTGCTGCCTTCCCGCCGGGCGTATCTGGCTACCGGCTCCATCCTGTATTCGATTGATTGGGACGTGGAAGGCGTGCCCCTGCCACCATGAGTCTTCCCCGCGCGTTTCGTTGCAGTCTTGCGGACTAATTGACGGAAGAGAGCGGCTGCGCTTCCTGTTTGGGCAGCACCGGCAAATTATTTGCGCCCCAGCGGAACAAGACCACGGCCGCCGCACCCATCCCGAGGGAGACACCCCACTCCCACACGCTGGGGATGTAGCCGCTGGGTGCGATCTGCGGCATCGGTCCCTTCAAATTCATGGCAAAGAAGACCGCGTTGGCGCGATTGAAAATCACCCCGACTACGGTCAGAAAAGCCGCCAGGCCCAGCCCCGCAGGCTGCTGGCGCAAGCGGTTTGAAAGCAGCAGCAGGAGCGGGCACAGGCCGAGCGCACAGACCTCGGCCAGGAATAAACCGCCGGTGCCTCCCGCCAGCGCGCGCGGAAGCTGCCCGCGGACTCCCACGTCTGCAACGCGCACCAATTCGTAAACAAACAGAAACGCCATGGTGATTTTGCCCAGGGCCGCGAGCTGCCGGATGGGCAGCGCCCTCCCGTACCCCTTGGCAATCCACATCTCGATCAGGATGACCAGCGCGGTTCCCGCGGCCACCGAAGAGAGGAAGTAATCGAGCGGCAGAACCGGAGACCACCACAGAGCGTCCAGCTTGTCGGGCATCAGCAGGAAGAGCGACCCGAGCGAGCTCTGGTGCATGGTCGAAAAGGTGACCGCCGCGATGGCCAGCATGATCGGCAAGTGCTTCTCTCCCGCGCGCGGGCGGAAGGCGAATGCCAGGAAGCCGAACACGCCCGCGGCCAACGTGGTGTAGACCAGGCTGCGCGACATCAGATAGGTAAACAGGGTCGCCGCCGCGACCACGTACAGCGGCGAGTATTTTCTCCACAGCTCCATCGCCCGCTCCAGGCCCCAGCGCTCGCACGGAATGGGCAGGAACTCAAAGGCCAGCACGGTGAGATACAGGAAGATGCACCAGGAAACTTCAAACATCGCCGAGTGCCGGGGCGCCTGGACGCTCAATTGCCAGAAATGCCAGGGCAATCCCAGATCCGCCACCAGCACCACAGTCACGAACGTGTAACTCACCAGTCCCATGAGCACCGCGGATCTCCCGAACGCATAGAGATCCTCACGGTGAAAGACATAGATGAGTCCGGCCGTGGCAAACGCTCCGGCGGCGATGCTGATCCAGGCGAAATCAAATACGATCCACAGCCCCCAGGGGTAGGTATCCGAAAGGTGCGTGCTTCCACCCAGCCCGGCTACAAACCGGATCAGGAAGGAGAGGACTCCGAACCCGATGAGCAACTTCAACAACCCATCCACCGGAGTGACAGACTTGCGCCGCACCGGGGCGAATTCCACGTGTCCGGCCTCCGCAGCCGGCCTGCCCCTGGCGTGTCCCTGGGCTGCAGGCAGACTCAGTCGCTGACCCCGCAGCATGTAAATCAACCCGGCCGACACCAGCGCTCCGGCTACCGCGGTGATCCAAACGGAATCGGAGAAAATCCATGACCACCAGGGATAGGCAGCGGAAAGCTGCATGTTCGCGCGCCAGCCTGCCGCCAGCCGCAGGAGCAGCAAGATCGCGCCGAACCCAATGCAGAACTTTAATAGCTCGTGGAGGGAGCTGAGCATCCCGCCCGTCGCCGGAGCAGCCTTCGCTTCCGGGGCAGGCGGCGTCTCCTGGTGCCCGATGGGTTTGTAGGGCCCGGACAACACCGCCCCGCCCGAACCCGCGGCCGCAAGAGCCGGCGCCGCCTGCGTCACCGCTGCTCTCCGCTGATAGACCGCGTAGCTGCCCCCCAGCAAGGCGCCCATCCCGACCACAGAAAGCGGAACCGCGTGCAGCGCGGCCACGCTGGCCCCCGGATAAGCCCGCATGCCGACCTGCGGGAATCCCAGCGCCGCAAAAGGAGCGCCGGCCAGATAAAAGGTGCTCGTGCCGCCGGCCTCGTGCTCTCCGTAGATGTGGTCCACGTACTTTTCCGGATGCGCCTGGATGCGCCCTTTGGCCTCGGCCAGCAGCGCGTCCTTTTCACCGAACTTCAGGGCGCCGGCGGGGCATTGTTTGACGCACACCGGGACGGCTTCCTGCTGGGAGAAACGCTTCTTCTCGTCCTCCGTCAGTGCGTGCCCATTGCGCGCCTCTGGCGCGGGCTGGCTGATGCGGTCGTAGCACATCGTGCATTTGCGGATTTCGGGCGCGAGTGAATCCCACTGCACCGTGGGGGCTCCAAAGGGGCAAGCCCAGACACAATACCGGCAGCCGATGCACTTCCCGCTGTCGTAGGTCACCGGGCCATCCTCGGTCTTATGCAGCGCCGTCACCGGGCAGGCGGAGGCGCACGCCGGGTCGTCACAGTGCATGCACTGGCGTTTGGCAAACACATACTTCAAGCCGCCCGGAGCGCCCGCCTCCGCCACTTCGTGATAGGTCATCAGCGTCAAGGTCTTCGACGAAACCGTCACGGGATTCTGCAATCCCAGCCCCGCCCGCGGCACCGCAGTGATCTCTCCGGGAAGCCCGTTCCATTCCTTGCAGGACACCTGGCAGGAGCGGCAACCGATGCACTTGGTCGTGTCAATCAGGATGGCCTTAGACATTGCCGCCTCCCGGAGCCACCCGCTCCAGACTCACCAGGCACGCTTTGGTCTCCTGCGCCCCCGCGCCCGGATCCACCGCGTCAATCGTCAGCACGTTCGTGCTCGGCCCCTTGCTCAATCCCTGAAAGCCCCAGTTGTACGGCATCCACACGATGCCCACTTCCTTGCCGTTGATCTGCAGGTTCTGCATGCGCGGAGTGACCACGGCCTTCACCACCAGTTGGCCGCGCGCGGAGCGCACCTTCACGGGGTCACCCGTCTGCAGATCCAGCTCCTTCGCCAGCTTTTCCGGAATCTCCACCACCGGGTCGGGCACCAGCTCATTCAACCAGGGAATATTTCGCGTGGTCGAGCCGCCGCACCAGTGCTCCGCCATGCTGGACGTCATCAGCACGTAGGGGAACTCCGCTGCGGTCCCCACGGGCTGACGTTCCTTGATGCGCGGGTACTTCAGGCACGGGTTGTTCTTCACCGCCGGATGCAGCGCGTTCTCTGTGGGACTCTCCACCGGCTCGTAGAATTCCGGGAAGGGTCCGTCCTTGGGTACGTAGGAAGCGTCGCGCGGCAATTTTTTCTTGTTCTTGGGATCGGGATCCTTGTAGGGCGCCGCGAGCAGCCGCCCCACGCCTTCGGCGTTCATGCGGAACGGCCGCTGCCCGTTCGGCGTGTCCGGCCCGTCCGTGGGCACGGGCACGTCCGGAGTATCCACTCCCACCCATTTTTTCTGCGCCTCATCCCACCACACCAGAGCATGCTTCGCGTCCAGGGGCTTGCCGTGCTCATCACAGGAAGCGCGGTTGTACAGCACGTGCATGTTGCCCGGCCACGTCCAGGCGAAGCCGGGATAGATTCCCAGGCCGCTGGGATCTGTCTTGTTGTCGCGCCGCTTGGAGAGATTTTTCCCGCCTTTGAATACGCCCGCGTAAATCCAGCAGCCCGAAGAGGTGCTCCCGTCCGGTTGCAGGTCCGCGATGCCGTTTACCGGTTGCCCGGTCTTGCCGTCGCGGCCGCCGATTTCCCTCAGCACCGCTTCCGTGAAGTTTTCCTGCGGATAATTCCAAACCGCATTGTGGATGGCCGCATCTTTTTCCGCGGAAGAGTCCCGATAGAGCTCCCGCACGCGGCGGAACACCGCATCCAGAATCTCCAGATCGCCTTTCGCCTCTCCCGGCGGTTCAACCGCCTTGTAACGCCATTGCACCAGGCGCCCGGAGCCGGTGATCGATCCTTCCTTTTCCATAAAGTAAGCGGCCGGCAGCAGCACCACCTCGGTCTGAATCGTCTTGGGGTCTACGCCCGGCCGCTTCCAGAAGGTAGCGGTCTCGGTCTCCCAGATGTCCTGCACCACCAGCGTCTCCAGTTTGGCCAACGCGTCGTAGGTGATCCCCAGATTGGGGTTTGTCACCATCGGGTTCTGGCCGATCACGTACAGAAACTTCAGCCGCCCGTGGTAGGCGGATTCCATCATCCCCAGCACCGAATAATCCTTGCCGGCGTTCTTCTTCGGCAGCCACGCGTAGCCAAAGTCGTTCTCGGCCGTGGCCGCCTCTCCAAACCAGGCCTTCAACGTGTTCACCAGGAACTTGGCGCGGAACGTCCCGTTGTCCTTGGTCCAATCTTCCAGCGTGGATTGGTTGTGATTCGGGTAGCTCAGGTAACCCGGCAGGTAGCCGTTGAGCACGGCCATGTCCGTCGCGCCTTGAACATTCGGTTCCCCGCGCAGCGCATTCACTCCCCCGCCGGCTTTGCCCATGTTGCCCAGCAACATTTGCAGGATGCCGTAGCAGCGGATGTTCTGGATGCCCACGGTGTGCTGCGTCATGCCCAGTGCATAGAGAATAGTTGCCGGCCGGTTCTGCGCCAGCGTTTCCGCAATCTTCTGGATTTGCGCCGCCGGCACGCCGGAGATCGCCTCTCCCATCTCCAGCGTGTATCGGGCGTAGAATTTCTTCAGCTTGGCGAAGACACAGCGCGGATCCTCCAGCGACTTGGACTTCGCCGGCTTCTTGTCCGCCGCCAGTTGGTAGCTCCACGATGCCGTGTCGTACTTGTGCGCGGTCTCCTGGAAACCGGTGAAGAGCCCGTCTTCAAACCCAAACTCATCGGTCGCCAGGTACAGGGCGTTCGTATTCCGCTGGATATAGTCCTGGTCATAGAGTTTGTGCTCGAGCAGGTAATTGATGATCGCGTTGAGGAAGGCGATGTCTCCGCCGGGGCGGATGCGCGCGTAAATGTCCGCGATCGACGACGTGCGATTGAACCGCGGGTCCACGTGAATCACGATGGCGCCCTTTTCCTGCGCCTTGCGGACCCACTTCATGGCCATGGCGTGGTTCTCCGCCATGTTGCTGCCTTCGATCAGGAACACTTTGGCGTGCTGCAGGTCTAGCCAGTGATTGGTCATCGCGCCCCGGCCGAAGGAGGCCCCCAGACTGGGGACCGTGGGGCTGTGTCAAAGCCGCGCCTGATGCTCCACCTGCACCGTGCCCGCCAGGCGCGCCAGCTTTGTGATCAGATAGCTCTCTTCGTTCGTATTCTGCGCGCCGCCCAGAAATCCGATGGCGTCCGTGCGGTTTACTACGTATTCGGTGTCTTTCCCCGCCGCGTCTTTGGCCGTTTCTTTCTCAATCCACCCTGCTTCGCGGGCGCCTTTCAACTTGCCTGCGACCTTTCCGAGCGCTTCGTCCCAGGAAATAGGCTGCCAGTGGTCGCTGCCCGGCGCGCGATACAGCGGCTGGCGCGCCCGCCGTTCGGAGGTGTGTGCGGCCATGATCGCCGCTCCCTTGCTGCACAGCGCGCCCTCATTGATGATGTGGTCCGGGTCGCCCTCCAGGTCCACCAGTTTGCCGTCTTGCACGTAGCACAGCATCCCGCAGCCGCAGGAGCAGAAGTTGCATGCGGTGGTGAAGACCTCCGTGCCGGCGAGCTTGGAACGCTTCGGAGTAGCGCTGGCCTCGGGCGCGCCCAGCGCGCTTCCGCCAAGCATGGCTCCAGCCCCCGCAGTGGCCCGCTTCAACCAGTTCCGGCGATTCATGGGCGGCGCTCCCTTCCCTGCAAACATTCCCCGGGATGAAACACGATGGTAGGCAACCCGAGCACTGTTACCCGAAGGGGAGAAAAGGGCCGTGAGGCTTGTCACTCATTCGCGTGTCTCACGTCACCTTCTCGCGCGGCCGCCTTCCTCTCGGGCCACTCCGGACTTCCCCGAGCCATGGATGTGACCGGAATCACCTGCGCGCGCTCGCGGCTCCGATTTCGCCCGGATGGATGCCCTCATCCCGGTTCCATCAGGACTCGCCACTGCCTTTGTGTTAGCCTCTCCCGCCAGCCCGGCTTCCTGGAGAAAATCCGCCATGAAATATCTGTTCATCTTCAATGACTCCCCGTACGGGGACCAGCGCGCCTACAACGGACTGCGCCTCGCCGCGGCGCTCTCGCGCAAGGCGGCCACCCGCGTATTTCTGTTGGGAGACGGTGTTCTCTGCGGGCTCGCTGGATTCACGCCCGCGCATGCGGACTACAACCCGCAGGAGCTGTTGCGCGCGAGTTCCGCCGCCGGCGCGGCCATCGCGGCATGTGGAACCTGTATGGAAGCCCGCGGGATTCCGCCCGAATCCCTGATCCCTGAGGTGCGCCGCAGCAGCCTCGACGAACTGGCCGCCTGGACCGAGGATTGCGACAAAGTTGTGACCTTCTGAGCGAATCGGTTGGGAACTGCATCTTGCCCTGGGCGCCTTCCGCCGGAATGCAGACCACCGAACCAGGTCCGCGAACAGAAACCGGAGGCAAAGTACCCACGGGCCGGAGATGCGGAAAGCGAGAGAAACGCGCAGCCATGCCACGGCGATCTTCATCCTCGCGAGGCTTTCGGGCTTCGTGGTTTTGCCCGAAACTCCCGGTCTGCGGCCTTCCCCTGCTTGCGCCGTCGCCACGGTTCGGGTAGAAACGTAGACGATGAAGGCGGAGATCATAGCCGTGGGGTCGGAGCTGCTGACGCCCGACCGCGTGGACACCAACTCGCTGTTCCTCACCGCGCAACTGAACCGTCTGGGATTCGAGGTGGTGCTCAAATCGGTGGTGGGAGACGACCCGGAACTGATCGGCGCGGCATTCCGCGCGGCCCGTGAGCGCACCGATGTGGCCATCGTCGCCGGGGGGCTTGGTCCTACCGAAGACGACGTGACGCGCGAAGCGGTGGCCGCCGCCCTGCAACGCCCGCTGGTGGAAGACGAAGCGGTGATGAAGGATATCGAAGCGAAGTTCGACCGCATGGGACGGCACATGCCGCGCATTAACGCCAAACAGGCGCGTGTGCCTGCCGGCGCAGTCGTGCTGCCGAACCGCCGGGGGACCGCGCCGGGACTGTGGATCGAGGATGGGTCGCACGTGGTGGTGCTGCTGCCCGGACCGCCCTCGGAACTCGAGCCAATGTTTACGGAACAGGTAGCGCCGCGCCTGGAGGTGCGCTCGGAGGGACCGCGGCTCCATGCACGCGAGCTGCGCGTGGCCGGAATGGGCGAATCCGCGGTGGACCAGGCCATCGCGCCCATTTACAAAGGCTATCGCGACGTGCAGACCACCCTGCTGCACGCCCCGGGAGAAATCCAGATCCATCTCCGGTTGTGGAGCGACGACGCGGATGCCGCAGGGAAGCGCCTGGACGAGTTGGTGGAACGCATCTCCCTGGTGCTGGGAGAAGGCCTGTTCACGGTGAAGGGCGAGAGCATGGAGCAGGTGGTGGCCAACGCGCTGGGCTGGCACGGCGCCACCATTGCCGTTGCGGAGAGCTGTACCGGCGGGATGCTGGGCGAGCGCCTTTCGCGGCTGCCGGGCAGCTCCGCGCATTTTCTGGGCGGGGCCATTACCTACGGCAATTCGCTGAAGGCCGCATGGCTCAACGTTCCGCAGGAACTGCTGGACACCAAGGGGGCGGTGAGCGCGGAGGTGGCCCAGGCCATGGCGGAGCGCGTGCGCCGCGGCTCCGGCGCCACGCTGGGACTTTCGGTGACGGGTATCGCCGGCCCCACCGGGGCCACGCCCGAAAAGCCGGTAGGGACAGTGCATATCGCGCTGGCCGATGCGCAGGGCGTTCAGGAAAAGGCGTTCCGATTTCCGGGCGATCGCGACCGCATCCGCGCGCAGGCCACCATGGCGGCCATGGACATGGTGCGAAGGTATTTCCTACGGGCGCCCGGCCAGGCGAAGCAGTGAGCGGTGCCACAATGCGCCTGTTCGTCGCCCTGGAGCTGCCCGCTGCGGTGCGCACGGGGCTCGGGGAAATTGCGCAGCGCCTGCGCCCGGCGGCCACGCCGGCGGTGCGCTGGACCAATCCGGCCGGAATTCACCTCACCTTGAAATTTATCGGGGAAGTAGCAGCCGGCCAGCGCAGCGGAATTGAGGCGGCCCTTGCGGGCGTTCGCGGGGCGCAATCGATTCCGGTGATTTTCCGCGGCCTGGGATGGTTTCCGGATGCGCGGCGGGCTCGGGTGCTCTGGGCGGGCGCCGGCGCAGGCAAGGAACTGGCGGAGCTGGCCGCGAGCATCGAGCAGGCGCTCGAACCGCTGGGCATTCCGCGCGAGGAACGCGAGTTTCGCCCCCACCTGACCCTGGCGCGAATCAAGGAAGCGCGGGGGCTGGAGTGCCTCCGGCAGGAAGTGGAGCGGCTGGGGACGGCAGAGTTCGGCCGCGCGGTGTACCAGGAGTTCGATTTGATGGAGAGCACTCTGCGGCCGCAGGGCGCGGTGTACACGCGGCTGGAGCGATTTGCATTTGCCTCCGCGCCTGCCGCTTCCGCGCCGGGAAGTACCCGATGATTGTCCCCTGGCTGCTCCCGGTTGTGGGCTACCTGCTGGGGTCCATCCCCTTCGGCTATCTGATTGTGCGGTTGTTTACCGGCAGCGACGTGCGCGCTGCGGGCAGCGGGAACATTGGGGCCACCAATGTGAACCGCGTGGCCGGGGCCGCCGCCGGTGTGGCTACACTGCTGCTCGATATGGGAAAGGGGTTTCTGGCGGTGTGGCTGGCCGCGCGATGGAGCGGAGAGAGCATAACCTGGATGGCCGCGAGCGGTCTGGCGGCGGTCGCCGGGCACATATTCCCGATCTGGCTGAGATTTCGCGGCGGCAAGGGCGTGGCCACGGCGGTGGGCGTTTTCCTGCCGCTTTCGTGGATGGCGGTAGGAGTGGCGGCGCTGGTCTGGGTGATTGTGGTTTCGATTTCCCGATACGTATCCGCTGCTTCGGTGGTGGCCGCGGCCGCACTGCCTCTTTGCACGTATTTTCTCTATGCCCCGGGCAGCGGACTGGCTCCGCCGCTGAGTGTTTCCATTTCCGCGGTGGTGGCGGCGGTGCTGATAATTTTCAAGCATCGCAGCAATATGGAGCGCCTGCTCGGGGGCACCGAAAACCGGCTGAAATTCGGGGGGCGGTAGCACACCGCCGGGCATGACAAAAATCGCTATTCTCGGCGCAGGAAGCTGGGGCACGGCGCTGGCGCTGGTGCTGCTGCGAAGCCGCAGGCCGCATCGCGTGTGCCTGTGGGCGCGAAGGCCGGAACTGGCGGCGGCGCTGCGCAGCGCGCGGGTCAACGCGGACTATCTGCCCGGATTTGACCTGCCGGGCGAGCTGGAGGTGACCAGCGACCTGCGCGTGGCGCTGGAAGGCGCGCAGATTGTGCTGGGCGTGGTGCCCTCCGAGCATGCGCGCACCATCTGCACGCAGGCGCTGCCCCATCTGCGGCCGGAGATGGCTCTGGTTAGCGCCACGAAGGGGCTGGATGCGCCCGTGCCCGCGCGCATCAGTCAGGTCCTGTGCGGGGTTGTGGGCGCGCGATTCCCTGCCCGCGTGGCGGTGATTTCAGGGCCGTCGTTCGCCCGCGAAGTGGCGCGTGGAGATCCGACGGCGGTGGTCGTGGCGTCGGAAGACCCTGCTCTGGCGACGCAAATTCAGGAGGAGTTTGCGGGACCGGCGTTCAGGTTATACACGAATGGGGACGTGGCCGGTGTGGAGTTGGGCGGCGCGGTGAAAAACGTGATTGCCATCGCCGCCGGCGTTTGCGCCGGGCTGGGGCTGGGCCACAACAGCATGGCCGCGCTGGTCACCCGGGGCCTGGCGGAAATCACCCGGTTGGCCGTGGCTCTGGGCGGCCGGCGGGAAACGCTGGGCGGCCTGGCCGGGCTGGGTGACCTGGTGCTGACCTGTACCGGGGCGCTCTCGCGAAACCGCAGCGTGGGCGTGGCGCTGGGACAGGGCAAAACACTTGCAGAAATACAGAGCGGGATGCGTATGGTGGCCGAGGGCGTACGCACCACCGCGGCTACGCTGGAATTGGCCCGGCAGCATGAGCTGGAAATGCCGATTACCGAGCAGATGCACGCTGTGCTCTACCAGGGACGCGCTCCAAAGGACGCCATTCGGGAGCTGATGGAGCGGCGGCAAAAAAACGAATAATCCGCCGGGAGCGGTAGTGCCAGACCCGTTGCGGCTGGAACACGGACCGGCGCGGCGGGATTGTGAGCCGGGGGCAACACGATTAGACTGCGGTAACGATGGCAGCCCCCAGTCCAAGGCGAGGTCTGTTCAGCCGTGTCCGCATTCTGTGGCTGGTGCTGGGCGCGCTGCTGCTGGTCAGTCTTGTTCCCATCCTGTTGTTCCAGCGGCAGGTGCTGCAGCTCAGCCAGGAGAAACTGGAGGACACGGAACGGCGCCAGCAGGTGGAAATCACCCGGCTGCTGGCCGAAGAAATCTTGCTGTTTGAAAGCAACTTGAACCAGCAACTGCAGGACGAAATCAAGATGTTGGAGCTGGCCGGCGTCGCCTCCGACGTCAGCTCGCCACAGCACTCCGCGGAAGTCACCCAGCGCCTGGAAGAATTCGTCAAGAACAATCCGGATATTCTCTACGTGACCGCGCTGAACGTGCAGGCCAAAGGGCCATGGAGCGGCAACTTTCGCGCGGACCAGGACCCGTTCGTGGGCAAGGCCCTGCAGCGCGGATTTATGCTTTGCGTGCAGGGCCTCAAGTTTTCCAGCGGGGCGCTGGCCATCGGCGAGGGCAAGGAGACGATCTCCGGGCACGTGGTGGCAGTGCCGATTCTGTTCGGAACGCAGCCGCAGGGCATGCTCGCCGTGGTGGTGTCCCTCGACCACATCGTGCGCCGCCTGCAGGAAACCAGCGGGCACGGGCGCGAAGTGTACGTAGTGGACGCGGAGGGGCATATCGTGGCCTTTCCCGACCGGACGCGATGGGTGGCCGGCGCGGATGCCAGCCAGGCCTATCCCGTGGTGGCCCAATTCCGCGACCTGCCGCGCGCCCTCAGCATGACGGTCACTTCCAACTTCTCCAGCGACGTGCGCGGAAAGCGCGTGGCCATGATGGGCGCGTTCAGCCCGATTCCGGAGATGCGCTGGGCGGTGATCGCGCAACGCAGCCTGGCGGATGCCCAGGCGGATGCCGGCCTGCCGGAACTGACCCGCCAGGCGCTGTGGATCGCTTCCCTGCTCACCATCACCGCGCTCATCATCGGATATTTCTTCGCGGTGGGAATTTCCAATCCGGTGCGCGCGCTGGCGCACTCCACGCGGGCCATCAGCCGCGGGGAATTCCAGCAACGGGCGCCGGTGGCCGGGGCTGCGGAGATCAGCGACCTGGCCGAAAATTTCAACCTGATGGCCGAGGACATCGAGCGGTATATCGAGCGGCTGAAACAGGCCGCGGAAGAGAACCGGCAGTTGTTTATCGGCTCGATCCGCATGCTGGCCGCGGCCATCGACGAAAAGGACCCGTACACCCGCGGCCATTCCGGGCGCGTGGCCAAGTATTCGGTGATCATCGGCGAGCAGATGGGCCTGGACGCGGAGGCGCTGGACAAACTGCGCATCTCCGCGCTGCTGCACGACGTGGGCAAGATTGGAATCGACGACCGCGTGCTGAAGAAGCCCGGGGCGCTGACCGACGAGGAATTCCATATCATGAAGCAGCATCCCGTAAAGGGCGCCAACATCATGCGGCCCGTGCCGCAGTTGAAAGAGATGCTGCCGGGGATCGAGCTGCACCACGAATGCGTGGACGGGCGCGGCTACCCCTACGGGCTGAAAAAAGAGCAGATCCCGATGATGGCGCGGATCATCGCTGTGGCGGACACCTTTGACGCCATCACCACCAACCGTCCCTATCAATCCGCGATGGACCTGGATTTCGCCCTGAAGCGGGTGCGCGAGCTGGCGGGCACGCGGTTTGACCCGGAGATTGTGACCGCCATGGAACACGCCGCGCTCACCGGCAAACTGAAGCTCAGCGCAACTCTGGTGGAAGTCTGATTTCCCGGCCCGCCGCTCCACCGAAAGAGCCCTGCATCTCGTGCCGCTCGCCCGAACCCGGCGGGCGCCCGTGCGCCTTCTGCTAAGATGGAGCCATGATCACGCTGTTTGGACCGCCGGAGCCCACCCTCGCCGAGCGCCTGAGAAAATCCGTCAGCCGCACGCGCGATGTGCTGACCATGCCGCTGGGCGAATTGCTGGCGGGCGGGCAGAAAATCGATGAGGCGCTCCTGAAAAAACTGGAGACGGCGCTGCTCTCCGCGGACCTGGGGGTGCGCACCACGCGCGAGGTGCTGGCCACGCTGCGCGAGGATGCCGCTCAACAGAAGATCACGGACAGCGGCCAGGTGCGCGCGGAACTCAAAAAGCAACTCGAGCGCGTGCTGCGCGCGCCGGCCAGCAAGAACGGCGCCGTGGATGCCGCGCCGGCGGTGATTTTTGTGGTGGGAGTAAACGGCACCGGCAAGACCACCACCATCGGAAAGCTCGCCAACCGCCTGAAGAAAGAAAACCGCAGCGTGCTGCTGTGCGCCGCAGATACCTTTCGCGCTGCGGCCATCGAGCAATTGGAAATCTGGGCGCGGCGCAACGGCGTGGAAATGATCCGCCAGAAAGCCGGCGCGGATCCCGCGGCCGTGGTTTTTGATGCCATGGCGGCGGCCCGGGCGCGCGGGGTGGACGTGGTGATCGTGGATACCGCGGGACGGCTGCACACCAAATCCAACCTGATGGCGGAACTCGAAAAGATGAAGCGCACCGCGGCCAAACAGGTGCCCGGGGCTCCCCATGAAGTGCTGCTGGTGCTGGATGCCACCACCGGACAGAACGGCCTGGTGCAGGCTCGGGAGTTCACCGAACATGCCGGGGTGACCGGACTGGTGCTGACCAAACTCGACGGCACGGCCAAGGGTGGAATTGCCGTGGCCATCGTGCGCGAACTAAACCTTCCCATCCGTTTTGCCGGCACGGGAGAGCAGATTGACGACCTGGTGCCGTTCGATCCCGCCACGTTTGTGAATTCCCTGCTGGACTGAGGCGCGATGGGCGCGGCGGAAACTTCCGAACACGTCTCTCCACCCGGCGGCGATCCCGCTCAGGATTTCAAATGGATGGCGCGGGCGCTGGCGCTGGCCCGCAAGGGCGAGGCGCTGGCGCATCCCAATCCCATGGTGGGCGCCATTGTGGTGGCCGGAGGACGCGAAGTGGGCCGCGGCTTCCACACCTTCGATGGCGTGAAACACGCGGAGGTTCTGGCGCTGGAGGAAGCCGGCGGCCGGGCGCGCGGCGCCACTCTTTATCTCAATCTCGAGCCGTGCTGCCATACCGGCCGCACCGCGCCCTGCACGGACGCCATCCTGGCCGCGGGGATTCAGCGCGTCGTGGCGGCCATGGCGGACCCGAATCCGCGCATTTCCGGTAAGAGTTTCGAGTTGCTGCGCCGCGCGGGAGTGGAAGTGGTGGGCGGAATCCTGGAAGCAGACGCGCGGAGGCTGAACGAGGCTTTTGCGCGATGGATTCGCACCGGCCTGCCGCTGGTGACTCTCAAAGTGGCGCTGACCCTGGACGGCAAGATCGCCCTTCCGCGTCCGCCGGCTTTGGGCCGCCGGCCGGCGCGGGGAAAAAGGATACCAGCTCCGGCCAAGGATCGCTGGATCACCTCTGAGGTGTCGCGCGCGGAAGTGCAGCGCATGCGGCACGCGGCGGACGCGGTGGTCACCGGCATCGGCACGGTGATTGCCGATGATCCCTTGCTCACGGATCGCACCGGTTTTCCCCGGCGCCGCCCGCTGGTGCGCGTGGTGCTGGATTCTCATTTGCGCTTGCCGTTGAATTGCAAGCTGGTTCGTTCCGCTGCGGGAGATGTGTTGGCGTTGACGCGCCGGTCGGAAAATTCGGCCAAGGCCTGGGAACTCGAACAGGAGGGCGTGGAGACGCTGTGCATTCTCCGCGAGCCGGCGCGGCACAGCCAGGGCGGAAAGCGGAAGGCGATAGGCGCTCCGGGCCTGCCCGTGGGGGAAGTTTTCCGCGCGCTCGGTGAACTGGAATTGCTCAACGTGATGATCGAAGCCGGACCGCGGCTCACGGCGGCCGCGCTGGCCTCGGATGTGGTGGATAAGGCGGTATTGTTTTACGCTCCGCGTTTTCTGGGTGGAACGGCGCTGGATATGCTGCCGCGCGGAGGGGCCAGCGGCAGCGCCCGCTTCGAAGTGCTTGCGGGCATGCCACACTTGCATCACGTGACCCTGCAACGCTTCGGGCCGGATTTTGCCGTGGAAGGATACGTGCGCGATGTTTACGGGGATCATTGAACAGCAGGGAGTCATCAGCGCGCTCGAGCGCGGAGCGGAGGGCGGGCGTTTGCGCGTTCGCGCGCCGCAGGTGGCTCCGCAGCTCGCCGTGGCCGCGAGCATCGCGGTGAATGGCTGCTGCCTGACGGTGGTGGAAACGACCGCGGAGGAATTCGCGGCGGATCTATCCGGCGAGACGCTGCGGCGCACATCGTTCGGCGAACTTCGCGCGGGTGTGCCGGTAAACCTGGAGCGTCCGATGACCGCCGGAAAAGAATTCGGCGGGCATTTTGTGCAAGGCCACGTCGATGGCGTCGGCCGCGTAGCGCGCATCGCGCCCGAAGGGGAAAACTGGTGGCTGGGAGTTCGGCTGCCGGAGCAGTTGGCACTCTACGTGGCCATGAAAGGCTCGATTGCGCTGGACGGCGTCAGCCTGACGGTGGCGGGCTACAGGGAGGGAGTGGTGGAAACGGCCATCATTCCCTATACCTACGCACACACGAATATCGGACGCATGGCACCGGGCGACGCGGTGAACGTGGAGTGCGACATCCTGGCGAAATACGTGGAGCGCGCGCTGGAAATGCACGGCCGAGGAACTCCTACCCGGCTCACCATTGCCGAACTTCGCGGTCAGGGCTTTTGAACCGATTTCACCGCTGTGATCTCCACGCCTCTGCGTTCCCTCTCATCGCCGGATTGAAACGCTGGGAAGCAGAGAGGCCGAGCAGCGTGGGAGATGCCCAGATTCAGGTGGAACCCTGCCGGGGCACGCTGCTTTTTTCCCGCGCGCCGCGAAAATAAAGAACCAGGCCGAAGGCAATGGCGGCAAGCGAAGCCCCTGCCACCTTCACCACGAATAGCCACTTATTGGTCACCTCGGCCGGAGGAATCACCGAAAACACGATGGCCGCCAGAGTGACCACAAAGGCCAGGCCGGCGACCAGCCAAACTCCCGGCTTGCCGCCGGGGATGAGCACCGCCCTGCGGTTTTGCGTCCGGTCCTCCCGCCCGGCCAGTTGGATGGCTGCGGCGTACATGTAGAGGAACGGGATGAAGTATAGGATGACCGCGATCGACACCAGGCCCTGATAGGCGCCCTGCGTGGTCTCGTTGATCTGGCTCACCAGCAGCACCGCCCCGGAAATACCGGCTTGCACCAGAATGGAGACGTGGGGCGTCTTCCAGCGCGGGTGAATCTTGCCGAATGGCCGGGGCAGATATCGGTCGATGCCCACCACAAACGGCACTCGCGATACTCCCGCCACGGTGGTCCCCACGCCCCCGGCATTGCCCACGGAAACCAGCAGCGCCGCAACCACTCCAACGATGCCGGCGCGCAGCAGCCCGGAGCCATGCGTGATGGCCTGGAAAACGCCGCTCTTGGGGTCCACCTGTTCGGCGGGAATCAGAGTAAGCAGAGCCAGTGTCCCCAGAATGTAAATCGCCGCGATCAGGATTCCCGACCCCAGGATGGCCCGCGGCAGCGTGCGCTGTGGCTCGCGGATTTCTTCGCTCATCGCCGACACCAGCTCGAGCCCGGTGAAGGCGAAAGCAATTTGGGACCAGAAATTCACCGTATCCCAGTTCCACGCCGGCAGCATGTTGGACCAGGTGAAGCGCGTCAGCGAGCCGTGCTCGAACCAGAGGATTCCGGCCACGGCGGTCAGAATCAGCAGGGGGGCGTAGGTGCCCACGCCTCCGGCGTTTTGAAGCCACTTGCCGATATTGAGCCCAATTACATTCAGCCAAACGGCGACAATCAGCAGGAGGAAAGAGCCGGTCAGTAGAAAGGTGCGGTCTTGTGCCAGGCCTGCGCCGCCCTCCCCCACGATGTATGCGCTCATGGCGGCGCTGGCCAGCAGCAGCCCCGGAAAGTAGAACACCGAGTAGATCCAGTAGGACCAGCCGGCCACGAATCCGTGAAAATCTCCGAAAGCCTCTTTGGACCAGACATACAGTCCGCCCTCCTCGGGAAAGCGCGTGGAAAGCTCGCTGATCACCAGCGCGGTGGGAACAAAAAAGAGGGCCGCGGCCAGCACCCAAAGGCTGATGGAAGAGGTGCCGTTATGCGCCGCTGCGGCAATCCAGCGCGGGCCGAGCACCGCGGCGATATTGAACAGCAGCACATCCCAGAAGCCCATCACCCGCCGCAGTTCTTTTTTCGCGTCCGCAGCAGGCGTGCCCGCCCCGCTCATACGGTTACGTCCAGCGCCGGGATCAGGGCGTCCTGGAGCAGGAAGTTGCGCAAGAGTGGCTCGGGGGAAGCTTCGAATTGCGCCCAGGGACCGAAGAAAGCGACGCGGCCCTCCTGGAGAAAGACCACGCGGTCCGCGAGCTTCTGGGCGAGATGCGTGTCGTGGGTCACCACGATGGAAGTCTTGCGAAAGGATTCCTTCAATTTGCGGATCAGCTCGCTGATGTGTCCCGCCATGATAGGATCCACCATGGTGGTGGGCTCGTCATAGAGAATGGCCTCCGGCTCCTGCGCCAGCACCCGGGCGATGGCCACCGCGCGCTTCATCCCCGTGCTCAGGTCGGCGGGCAGGCGGTCTGCAAACGGCATGACCTCGAGGAGTTCGAGCAGCTCATTCACGCGCCGGTCAATGACCCCAGCCGGCAGGTCTGCGCGGTTCTCCAGGGGAAATGCCACGTTTTCGCGCACGGTGAGGGAATCAAAGAGCGCCCCGGACTGGAACACCATTGCCACGCGCAGGCGGATGGCGGCGAGCTGCTGCTCGTCCCAGCCGGTGATTTCCTGGCCGCCGACCCAAACCTCCCCAGCATCCGGTTTCAGAAAGCCAAGAATGTGCTTCAGCGTCACCGACTTCCCTACCCCGCTGCGGCCCAGGATCACGCAGGTCTCGCCGGGGTCCACGTGAAAGCTGACCTCGTCGAGGACCGCGTGGTCGTCGAAAGCCTTGCTGACGTGGCGGAATTCTATGAAGTGGTCAGCCATGGCCGCCGCTTACGCCCCGGGAACACCACGAAAACCGGAATGCAAATCCCCCGCCCCGCTCGAGAGGACAGACTCCTAACCCTCCAGATCCGCGCGGGCACGCTCGTAATCCTCCGGGGCGTTCAGATTCTGGAAGAGAACGCCGCGCGGGTCAAAGGGAAGAATGTCTTGCGCGAGGATGCGCTCCACACCTGCGGCCTCGACCGCCTGCGTGACCTTCAGGACGCCGCGTTCAAGCTGCTCGCGGATTGGCCCGGCACCCTCTCGATGGTAGGCGGCGCACAGTGGCTCCGGCCCGGAGCCGCCCACCGGGAGCACCACCCGGGCGCTCGAGGCGCGGGCGCGCCCGATGAGGTAACACAGCCACTTGGCGGTCAGATACGGAAGGTCGCAGGCCACGATCAGATTCCACGGAGCTGACGTGTGAGCGAGCGCGGTAACGATGCCTCCGAGCGGTCCCAGGTGGGGCTGCTCATCGGCCAGAGCGGGAAAACCAAACTGAGCGTAGCGTTCCGGCGGGCCGACAATCGAAACCGAATCACACGCTGAGGCCAGCAGACGCGCCGCGCGCACCACCAGCGGCGTGCCGCTGATCTCCAGCAGCCCTTTTTCGCGGCCCATGCGGCTGCTGTGGCCTCCGGCCAGCACGAATCCGCCACAGGCTGGAGGGGTGGAAGGGGTCATGCGACGGAAGGGGATGCTAACTGCTCGCGGCAGGCGCGGCGAAAGCCGGAAGCGACACGGTGAAGCGGCAGCCCTTCCCGGTGCGCAGCGGGCTCTCCCAGGAAATGGCACCGCGCAGGCGTCCCAGGCATTCCTCAGCCTCGGCGAGCCCCTGGCCCTTGCAGCCCGGCTTGGTGCTGAAACCGCGGGCAAAGATCTTGGACATGTAGGGCCCGGCGATTCCTGCGCCTTCGTCCGTGATTTCAACCACCACCTGCCCGGCCTGCTCGTGCAGGTTGATGCGCACCAAACCGCAGTTGGGCGTAGCCTCCAGGGCATTGCGCAAGACTTGATAGAGGATCTGGCGCACGGCCGGCTCCGGCCCGCGTACCGCCAGATTCTCTGCGGTGCGGGAGAGTTCAATCTCCGCATTGCGCCGGGCAATCAATTCCGCCATTTCACGGATCAGCGTTTGCATTAATTCAGGCACGCTGATGGGGGCTCCGCGCGAGTCCACTTTCTGCTTCGGCAGCAGAGATCTGGAGGGGCTGGCCATCGCTCCGTACTCCGAGTCGCGCAACGCTCTACCGGGATTCTGCCATAAGTGGGGCTGGGATGGGTAAACACCTTTTGCGGGGAGCGCGGGAGAGCCTTGAGAGATTCACAGCAGCAAGCATGCGTGGGGCGATGGGAACCCGGGGGCGATGGCGCATTTGCCTTGATACCAGCAACGTATTGAAAATAAAAGCGTTGTTCAAGCTATGGGGAACCGGGCGAGCTTCCCAAGCCTCGACTGGGCTTGACAGTCGGGAGCGACGTGGATACTATTAGCACTCGCAGGCGAGGAGTGCTAATCCTCGCCAGCGGTGTTTCAAAGGTCCGCAAGACGCGATTCTCACCATTTGGAGGAAATAGCGATGCCAGTCAACGTTACCCCGCTGCACGACCGCGTGCTCGTGAAGCGGATTGAGGAGAAGGAGTCCGTGCGCGGAGGAATCATCATCCCCGACACGGCCAAGGAGAAACCGCAGGAGGGAGAAGTGATCGCCGTGGGAGCCGGGAAGCGCGAGAAGGGCGAGCGCATTCCGCTGGACGTGGCTACGGGCGACCGCATCCTCTTCGGGAAGTACAGCGGCACGGAAATCCGCCTGGATGATCAGGAATACCTGATCCTGCGGGAGGAAGAAATCCTGGCCAAGCTGGGCTCAGCCGCCAAGGCGGCAAGGAAATAACCCCGCCCCGGAGCAGCCGGCCCGGCGAAGGCAGCCCGCAGGGCGGGCGGCCCACTCGCGCGGAGGCGGACCCGGGGCCCAACCGAATTCTGCACAGACAGATTTCAAGGAGGAACGAGAACCATGGCGAAGACGATTGTCACTGGCGAGAATTCACGCCAGGCGATCCTGCGGGGCGTCAACATCCTGGCGGATGCGGTGAAGATCACGCTGGGACCCAAGGGCCGCAACGCGGTGATCGAGAAGAAATTCGGGGCGCCGGTGATTACCAAGGACGGGGTCACCGTAGCCAAGGAAATCGAGCTGAAAGATTCGCTCGAAAACATGGGAGCGCAAATGGTGCGCGAGGTGGCGTCGAAGACCTCGGACGTAGCCGGCGACGGCACCACCACCGCCACGGTGCTGGCCCAGGCCATCTTCCGCGAGGGCGTGAAGACGGTGGCCGCGGGGGCCAATCCGATGGCGCTGAAGCGCGGGATTGACCGCTCGGTCGAGACCGCCATCGAGGAAATCAAGAAGTTTCACCGCGACGTGAAGGGCGACATGATCGCGCAGGTGGGCACCATCAGCGCGAACAACGACAAGCAGATCGGCTCGATCATCGCCGAGGCCATGAAGAAGGTGGGCAAGGACGGAGTGATTACCGTGGAGGAGTCCCGCACCATGGAGACCACTCTGGAAGTCGTGGAAGGAATGCAGTTCGACCGCGGCTACCTCTCCCCCTACTTCGTCACTGATGCGGAGCGCATGGAGTGCATCATCGAAGACGCGCGCATCCTGATCCACGAAAAGAAAATCAGCTCGATGAAAGACCTGCTGCCGCTGCTCGAGAACATCGCCAAGATGGGCAAGCCGCTGATCATCATCGCCGAAGACGTCGAGGGTGAAGCCCTGGCGACCCTGGTGGTAAACAAGCTCCGCGGCACCCTGCAGTGCGCCGCCGTGAAGGCTCCCGGCTTTGGCGACCGGCGCAAGGCGATGCTCGAGGATATCGCCACGCTCACCGGCGGCAAGGCCATCACCGAAGACCTGGGCATCAAGCTGGAAAACGTGCGGGTGGAAGACCTGGGCCGCGCCAAGAAGATCGTGATCGACAAGGACAACACCACGATCGTCGAGGGCTCCGGCAAGGCATCCGAGATCGAAGGGCGGGTGAAGCAAATCCGCGCGCAGATCGAGGAGACCACCTCGGACTACGACCGCGAGAAGCTGCAGGAGCGCCTGGCCAAGCTGGTGGGCGGAGTCGCGGTGATCAAGGTGGGCGCGGCAACCGAGACCGAGCTGAAGGAGAAGAAGGCTCGCGTCGAAGACGCCATGCACGCCACCCGCGCCGCGGTCGAAGAAGGCATCGTGCCGGGCGGCGGTGTGGCCCTGGTGCGCTGCATCCCCGCGCTCGATAAGCTCAAGCTGAAGGAAGACGAAGCGATCGGCGTGAACATCGTCAAGCGCGCGCTCGAAGAGCCCATGCGCCAGATTGCCCAGAACGCCGGGCACGAAGGCGCGGTGGTGGTCGGGCGCATCCGCGAGGCCAAGGACGATAACTTCGGCTTTGACGCGGAAACAGGCGACTACGGCGACATGGTGAAGGCCGGCATCATTGACCCGGCCAAGGTCACCCGCCTGGCGCTCCAGAACGCCTCCTCCATCGCCGGCCTGATGCTGACCACCGAAGCCCTGGTGGCCGAGTTGAAGGAAGACGAGAAGAAAGCCCCGGCCGGCGGTGGTCCCGGCGGCCCGGGCGGCATGGGCGGCATGTACTAAGCTGAATCGGCGGAAGCTGGAAAGGGCGCCCCGAGGGAATCGGGGCGCCCTTTTTCTTGGAGTGCGGCGGCTTGACGCCGCTTTCCTGTTGGCTCGCTGGCACACCAGTCATCCCGCCCTTTCCAGGTGCGCTATGATAGGTGGTCCATCGGCCGGACACCCGTATGAGCGAGCGCCCATTCTGCAGCGTGGAAGAGGCCCTGGAAGAAATCCGCCAGGGCCGCATGATCGTGCTCGTGGACGACGCGGACCGCGAAAACGAAGGCGACTTGTGCATGGCGGCGGAAAAAGTGACGCCGGACGCCATCAACTTCATGGCGCGGTTTGGGCGCGGGCTGGTGTGCCTCTCGCTGACCGAAGAGCGCTGCGAGGAACTAAACCTCTCCATGATGGTGGCGCAGAACACCTCGAGCTATGGAACGCCGTTTTGTGAATCCATCGAGGCCCGGCGCGGTGTGACCACCGGAATCAGCGCCGCGGATCGCGCCACCACCATCCTCACAGCGATTGATCCCAAAACGAGGCCGGCGGACCTGGCCCGCCCGGGACACGTGTTTCCGCTGAAGGCGCGGCGCGGGGGCGTGCTGGTGCGCGCCGGGCAGACTGAAGCCAGCGTGGACCTGGCGCGCTCCGCCGGGCTATCTCCCGCCGGCGTCATCTGTGAAATCATGAACGACGACGGCACCATGGCCCGCGTGCCGGAATTGACCGAGTTCTGCCGGCGGCACGGGCTGAAGCTGCTGACCATCGCGGACCTGATCCGCCACCGCATGCAGCACGAACGGCACATGCACCGGGTGGCCGAGGGCGCGCTGCCCACCCGCTTCGGCGAGTTCCGCATGATTGTCTACCGCAGCGAAGCGGACGACGAACTGCACGTGGCGCTGGTGAGGGGAGAACTGCCCGGGGCAGACGGCCAGCCGCCGCCGCTGGTGCGGCTGCATTCGCACTGCCTCACGGGAGACGTGCTGCACTCCACCGCCTGCGATTGCGCGGAATTGATTGAGCATTCGCTGGAGCGCATTGCGGCGGAAGACCGCGGGGTGTTTGTCTATCTGCATCACCGCGGGCGCGGCTTCGGGGTGGATTCGAGCGGCGCAACCGAGGGGCAAATGCCCCGGCTGCGTTACCACAAGCGCGAGCATCTGGATAATGATCTCGATCGGCAGCGCATGGTGCAGCGCGAAAGCGGCATCGGCGTTCAAATCCTGCTGGACTTGGGGCTCTCCAAGGTGCGCGTGCTGACCAATCATCCGCGCAAAGTGGTGGCCCTCGATGGTTACGGCCTGTCCATCGCGGCGCAGGTGCCCATCCCGGTGGGCTCCCCGGCCAAACCCGGCGGCGCACAAAAACCCACGCACCAATTGTTGTGAGCGCGGCTGGATCCATGCTTCGTGATCTCGTTCTCCTGGCGCTGCTCGCAGTGCTCGCCTTCATATTTCCGAAGACCGTGCTGGGCATCGAGGGCATCTGTGGGCTCGGCACGCTGGCGCTGTTTCTGGTGGAGCGCGGCATGACCCGCAAGTGGTGAGCACGGCATCGCCGCGATCAGGCAATTGGAACATACTGGCCGGCGCGGAGGATCCGAATCGCCCAATCCGCGTGGGGCAAGCCGGAGTTTTGCAGGGCTTCCACTTCTCTCTCCAATTCGTATTCCACGCGGCGGATCGAGGGTTGGCCGTCGTCCACGAGCAGGTAGGAAGCGCGGATATCTCCGTCGTAGGGCATGCTGACGCTGCCGCTGTTGGCCACGGTCATGCCGGGAAGCTGGCGGATGAACGGGCGGTGAATGTGGCCATACACCACGAGGGAGGCGTTGAGGCTGCCATAGGCTGCGGCCAACTCTGCGTCGGAAGACTCCACGAGCGGTGAGCGCCACAGGTCGTTGGGGCTGGCATGGACGAGTGCCATCGAGCCGCGGCGTTCGACCTTCGGCAGAGATTTCAGCCATGCGATGCGTTCCGGGCCGAGCGCGGCAACCGCCGGCGGGATCATTTCCGCAATGGTATTGAACAACGCTTGCAGCTTCGGCGCTTTGGCGGCGTAGGCGGTCAAGGCTTCGGGCGCCCAGAGCACCTCGTCGGTATTGCCGCAGACCCCGGGCCAGCCGAGCGCACGGATTTTGTCCACCACTTCTGCGGGGCGGGCGCCCCCCTGGGCCAGATCTCCACCGTGCAGAATCAAATCCGGCGAATTACGTTTCAGGTCTTCGAGCACGGCATCAAACGCCGTCAGGTTGCCGTGAATGTCGGAGACGATGGCGACGCGCATGAGGTTCCGGCTGGAAGCCAGAGTGTACACGAGGCGGCAGAGACTTCCGAATTGGCCGGGACGCGCTGCTCTCGGTGTGCGGGATTGAAGCCAATGCGGAAGAGCACAGACGAGAATGCCTGTGCTACTTCGGCGGGACTACAGGGACAACGATATAGGGACGGATGCGGTTGAGCGCCCGGCGGGTGAAGCGCGGGAGAGCGAGCAGGTCTTCCGGCCGGTGGAAGGGACCGCTCCGCTCGCGGAAGAGGAGGATCTGGGCCGCGGTGGCCGGGCCGATGCCCGGAAGTTGCTCAAGTTCCGCCGCAGTGGCGGTGTTCAAGTCAATCGGATGGTCGGGATGTCTGTGGAACCGGTCCACCACGGAATCACGGAGATCGGTGAGGGGAGCGGCGAGCGGCCCGGCCATTTCCGGTCGCAGCCAGAACGCCAGTCCGAGGTAGACCGCGGCCGCGGCCAGCACCGCGACCAGGCGTGTTCTGCGCGGCGGGTGAGCAGCGCCAGCATCCGACGCGTCAGTCCGCGGAGAGGAGTTTCCCCTGGGCATCGTACACCTGCACATCGCCGAAGAGGCGCGCCTGCTCCCCAATCTGCCCGGCATCTCCGACCAGAATAATTTGTGAATTTGAGGAATCGAAATAGGCCCGGGCCGCGGCGATCACCTCTTCCGCGGTGACGGCGCGAATCTTGTCGCGATAGGTCTCCAGGTAGTCCTCAGGCAGCTCATTCACATACACGGTGGCGAGCTGGCCGGCCAGCCCATCGAGCGTGGCGATGCCCAAAGAAAAGACGCCGCTCAGGTACGCGCGGGCGTCGGAGAGTTCGTCGTCGCGCACCGGCAGGGCGCGAATGCGATCGAGTTCGTAGAACATCTCCGTGAGCGTAGCGGCCACCACCTCGTTCCGCACCGCCGCGTGCACGCTGAAATACCCGTGGCGGCGCAGCGCGGTCAGTCCGCTGCGCGGGCTGTAGGTGTAACCCTTCTGCTCGCGGATGTTGGCCACCAGGCGGGAATGGAAGGCGCCGCCGTAAATGGCGTTGGCCAGGGTGAGCCGCAGCCAGTCGGGATGGTTGCGGGTGATGGCCAGGTTGGCCGCGGCGATCTGTGTTTGGACGGCGCCGGGCACGTGAACCAGCCACACGTGACGCCCGAAGTGCGAGGGCAGGGGCACTTCATCGGGCTGTTCCACCTGCGGGCCGGACCAGCCGCTGAAGGCGCGTTCGAGCTGCTCGACGAACTGCGTGGCAGAAAAGTCTCCCACCGCCAGCAGCAGCGCGTTGGCAGGCGAATAATGGATCTGGTGGAACTCGGCAATCTGCTCGCGGGAGGTGGCGGCTACTTGTTCTTCCGTGGGAGCCACGATGGCGTAGGGATGTTCGCCGAAGAGGACTTTGCGCAGCCGCTCGGAAGCCAGAAACGCGGGCGAGGTGCGCTCCAGGCGCACCGCCTCCACGGCGTTGCCGCGCTCGCGCTCGAAGGGACCGATGGGGAAAGCGGGATGGCGCGCCAGGTCCGCAACCATGGCCAGCAGTTCCGGGGAAAACTCCGAGAGGCCGGTGGCGGCGATCCAACTGGCGTCCGCTCCGGCGCCCGCACCAAGTTCCGCGCCGATGCGGCGCAGTTCGTCGTCCACGGCGTTTTCCGAGCGCGTGGCGGTGCCGGTGCGCAGCAGCGCGCTGGTCAGTTCCGCGACGGCGGGATCGGTGATGGCGGCCATGGCCTTGCCGCTGCGGATAAAGAGTTGGATGGAGAATTTGGGGATGGTATGGCGCTCCACCAGGTGTACGGCAATGCCGCAGGAGAGCTGAGCCGCGGCACGCTCCGGCCAAACAACGGGGCGCTCGGCGGTCAGCGGCGGGGTCAGCGGAGAAATGGGCGCGACGACATCACTGGCCATCCTGGGCTCCTCTAGTCCGCGGCCTGCGGCGGCGCGCTCTTGGTTGCCGGCAGGCGGAAAATGATGGCACGGTTCTGCGGACGCAGCACGCGGGACGCCGCCGCATGCACCTGCTCCGGCGTGACACGCAGGAATTCATCGAGAATGGTGTTGACCAGTTTCGGGTCGCCATCGAAGAGCGTGAAACACGCCAGCAGGTGCATCAGGCCAAAGCGCGGGACGTGTCCTCCCATGCCGCCTTCGAGCGCGGAATAATAATCGGAGCGCAATTTCACTTTGCACTCTTCCAGTTCCGCGGCGGGCAGGGGCCGGGCGCAAAGATCCGCGATCACCTGGTCGAAAGCGGAGAGCACTTGCTCGGGCGTATGATCCATCTTGTGCAGGATGCGCGTGACCATCTGCATTGGGCCGTTGTAATCGAAGAGGTCACCCATCGGATAGTGGATTCCTCCGGCGGTCTCCAGCGCCATCTGGCGTTCCAGCACCAGGGAACGATGCACGCGCCCCGCGCGGCCCCCATGCAACGCGCAATCGGCCAGGGCCAGGGCATACCAATCCGGGGAGCGGCGCGGGGGCGCGTGGTAGCCGATGGCCATGGCGGGCAGAGTTCCCAGGCGCTCCTCCACGGTGCCGCGCCGCTCTTCCGTTTGAGGCGGCTCGCTGACATCCGCAGCCGGAGGCGCGGGGCCGCGCGGGATGGCGCCAAATTGCTTCTCGGCGAGATCGAAACCGGCGCCGGGCTCCACGTCCCCCAGCACCAGCAGCACGGCATTATTCGGTGTGTAGTAGGTGCGGAAGAAGGCTTGGACGTCATCGAGCGTGGCGGCGTCCAGATCCTGAAAATCGCCGTAGAAATTGTGGGCGTTGGCCCAGTTGCGATTGGCGATGGGTGGAAGGTCCAGCCAGGGGAAGCCGCCGTACGGCTGGTTGAAAACGTTCATGCGGACTTCCTCTTTCACCACGTCGCGCTGGTTGCGCAGGTTTTCATCGTCCACGCGGAGAGAGCGCATGCGATCCGCTTCCAGCCACAGCATGCGTTCGAGCGCGCTGGAGGGCACCGACTCGAAGTAGTTGGTGACGTCGTAGCGCGTGGAGCCATTCAGCACGCCGCCCGAGGAATTGACCAGGCGGATGTGCACCATTTTGCCCGCGTGCTCCGAACCCTGGAACATCATGTGTTCGAAAAGGTGGGCGAATCCGCTGCGCCCGCGGGGCTCCAGCCGGAAGCCGATGTTGTAATAGACGCCCACGGTCACCACCGGCGCGGTGCGGTCTGGAGAAATCACCACCCGCAGGCCGTTGGCCAGCGTCCGCGCGTGGATGGGAAATGAGAGCATGATCAGTTTTCCTCTTCGCGGCCGGGAGTCCGTGCGGCGCGCCAGATTCCACAAGACGTGTATTGTACCCGCTGGAGCCGCCGCTGCGCTCACTTGGAGGGCCGGGCTACGGCTGCGGCGGGGACGCGGCCATTAGACGTAGCTTGCGGCCCTTCTGCAGCGGGCATTACGGCTTCCAAACGCAAGAGCAATTCCTCCGGAGTGCGGGAGAGGACGCGAGCGGCCAGCCGGGTCATCGCGTCATAGGCCAATCGCACCTCCACGGGATGATTCTCCAGGGCCCGGCGGTGCAGCCCAATAGTGGCAAAATCCCCGCGGGAGAGCGGGCCGGTCCAGGCGGAATGAGCCCCCAACAGTTCGTAATTCTGGAGCACCTGGCGGGCGAGCTGCAGCAGGGCGCCGGCCGCGGCGCGGCGCTTCATCCCCGCGTCGCACAAGAGTTGCACTCCCGCCTCGAAGGAAGCGAGCAGATGGGAGGCGGCAAATGTGCCCGCACAGTGATATTGCGCCTTGCGCCCTGGATCAATCCGCGCGGACTGTCCGCCGAGGCTGCGCACCATTTGCCGGATCACGCGGAGCGCTTCCGGATGGCCCTGGATTCCAAACAGCACCCCGGAGAGTTGCGGGCGGTCGCGGGCTCCGAAAGTCTGCATGGGATGCATCACTCCGGTGCGCGCGCCGTGCGCCGCCAGGGGATCGAGCACGGAGGCGGCCAGCGCGCCGCTGGTGTGGGCCACAATTTTTCCGCGCAGCTCTTCCGCGCCGATGCGCTCCAGCTCCGCGGCCACGGAGGCCACGGCGTCATCCGGCACGGCGATCAGGATGACGCCCGCAGCCAGAACACTGCGGTTTAGGCCGGCGGCGGCGGTTCCCGCGTGGATGGCGCGCACCGCAGCCCGAGCGGAAGGAAGGCGCCGGGCAGCGACGACCCCGATCTCCCAGCCCGCTTCGTGCAGCCGCGAGCCCAGCCCGCGGGCTACACGCCCGGCTCCGATCAGAGCCAGGGTTCGCTGCCGCGTCTCTTTTGTACGGTACATGTTCGAATGATGCGGAGGGTGACACATCTCCCCTCACGCGCCGTGCTATTCTGGTCCCGGATCCATGAAACCAGGTACTCCGCGCATCCCGACGAGCCGACCGGATGCCGTTTGAAGCTGCGCCAATTCTGCTCACGCTATTGTGCGGCGCGCTGGCGCTGGCCTGGCTGATCCTCGCGGTGCACACTTCCCGCGGTATGCGGCGCTTACCCCATCTTTCCGCCGTGACCCCCCTGGACGATTCCGCGCTGCCGAGCGTGTCTATTATCTTCTCGGCAAGGGACGAAGCGGAAAAAATGCCCGCCGCCCTGGGATCGATGCTCGCGCAGGACTATCCGGGCTACGAAGTGGTGGCCGCGGACGACCGCTCCGGCGACAGCACTCCACAGATTTTGCGCGAATTCTCTGAGAGGTGCAAACGCCTGCGCACTGTTCGGGTGGAGACGCTGCCGCCAGGCTGGCTGGGAAAACCACACGGGCTGCAGCAGGCCTATCAGCACTCCAGCGGCGAGTGGCTGGTGTTTACGGACGCGGATGTCCGATTTCATCCCGAGGCGCTGCGCCGGGCCGTTTCCCTGGCGCTCGAGCGGGATTGGGACCACCTGACCCTGTTTCCCCGGATGGACATGCGAGGGTTCGGTGAAAAAACTCTGTTGACGTATTTCATGCTCGGCGGATTCCTTTTCAGCCGGGCATGGAGCGTTCCGAACCGGGATTCCAGCGCATACGCCGGCGTGGGCGCGTTTCAACTGTTGCGCCGCAGCGTCTATGAAGCGGTCGGCACTCACCGCGGCCTGGCCATGGAAGTGGTGGACGACATGAAGCTGGGCAAACGGGTGAAGCAGGGGGGATTCACTTCCGGAACGGGGCTGGCCGGCGACCTGGTAAGCCTGCGGTGGCATTCGGGGGTGGCCAACATGATCCGCGGCACGGAGAAGAATTTCTTTGCCGCGGCGGGTTTCCGGCTGGAGAGAGCGCTGGGCCACATGGCGCTCAGCCTGCTGCTCTCCGTGTTTCCGTTTGCCGGGCTGGTGATGGCCGGCGGCTGGGCGCGGGTGCTGGCGGGTGTGGCCACCGGGTGCGCTGTGGCGCTGCATGCAAACGTGGCGCGAAGCAGCGGCGTTTCTCCTTTGTATGGACTGACGCATCCCCTGGGAGCGCTGCTGGTGTGCTTCATGCTCGCGCGATCCACGCTGCTCACCTTGTGGCGCCGGGGGATCTACTGGCGCGGAACGTTCTATTCACTGGACGAATTGCGGCGTGGCGCGGCTTGAAGTTCCGCGCCACGGAGCGGGAGAATGCGGTGCTCCCGGGCAACCCGGGCCGTGAGCAGAGAAATCGAACAGTGTATGGATGAAACCGGTGAACCGGGCAGCGAGCACTCCTAGCGTGGCGGCTCTGGGACTGCTGATCCTGGCCGCAGCCGGGCTGGGGGCGCCGGGGACCGCTGCACAGGCTCCGATTCCGCCGCCGCCTCCCGCCGCCAATGCGCCGGCAGCCCACGCACCGGTGGTGTTCACCCCGCAATTTCAGCCGGGGGAATCCTTGCGCTACCAGATTTCCTTCCGCTCGCAAACCAGCCGGCTCACCGGGGGCGCTCTCAGCAATCCGCAAGGCGCCAGGGATTTGGGAATGTCCGTGGGGATCACGCTGCGGCTGGAGGTGCTGCCGCCGGTGGCGAGTACGGCGCCGGTGGCGGCCAGCCAGACGCGGGTGGCCGGCCCGGAACGCGCCCCGCTGCGCCTGCGCGCGGTTTACGAGCGGGTGACGCCGGCCGTAACCGGCGATACTTACGACCCGGAGGCCAACCTGCTCCTCGCTCAATACCGGCGGTTGCAGGGGCGCACCATCGAGTTCCAACTGGGAAGCCGCGGCGAGGTGCAGTACATCTCCGGCCTGCAGGAAGTGCTGCAGGATGCGCGGGCGCTGGATGAAGCGCGCAACTGGCTGCAGCAGCTCGGGGCGGGCCTCACCACTCCCCTCGCAGGGAGTGTGCCGGGACAAAGCTGGGAAAAGACCGAGCCAGTGCCGGGAGCGCCGCTCACGGGCACCACGCTGCATACCACTTCCACGTACCTGCGGGACGAAGCCTGCCGCATGGACGATCCCGGTGGAGAGCAGTGCGCGGTGCTGCTGATGCGATTTTCGCTGCAACAGCACGGAGATGCCCGCAACGCGACGCCCGAGGAATTCCGCCGCGACGGAATGCGCACTGCGGGGATGTGGACCAGCCACGGTGAGAGCCTGGTGCACGTCTCGCTGCAGACCGGCCGCACCGTCAGCGTCTCGCAGTCTGGGGAAGAGCTGATGGACCTGACCATCCGGCACGTGAACGGGGGCGCGCCCATCCGCTACGGCGGGCACTCCACAACGGAAACTCACCTGCTGTTATTGGAATCACCTGCCGCCGCCAACTAGCTGCCGGAAACCACAAGCCTGGGTGGGTGTAGAATATTTCCCGCTGTGCGAAGGACGCGCGGGGCAAAGACCAGCTTGAGATCCCAAGGCATGATGCAGGTCCAGAACCTGACTGACTGCGGAACAGGCGAGAATGAAACGCCGGAGGGCCAAAGTCAGTCCAATTGCCTGCGAGAGGGGCGGGCCCTGACCGTGTGCACGCCGACAATCCAAAGACGTGGCTCGCGAAATGGCAGTCGCTTCGCCTGCCTCCTCGCGCTGGGGGCGGCACTACTGCCGGCGGGATGCTCCCGATCCCAACCCAGCAGTGTGCTGGGAGACGCCGCACATCCCGTGCCCGTGCGCCTGTACACGGTGGCGGAGGAGACCACGCAGCGCCGGGTGCAGGCGGTCGGCTCCCTTTACGCACTTGAGGAAAGTACGCTGAGCGCGCAGGTGGAAGGCCGCGTCACGCAGGTACTCGCGGACGTAGGGGACACGGTTGCAGACGCCCAGCCGCTGGTGGTGCTGGACCCATTAGAGCTGCAGTTTGAACTGGACCGCCAGCGCGGGCTGGTGAGCCAGGTGCGCGCGCAATTGGGAATCGGCCCAAACGACCCCCCGCCCGCGGACCCGAAGAAACTGGCCACCGTGCAGCGCGCGGAAGCGGATCTGTTCGATGCCGAGCACAAGTACGCTCGCGCGAAAGAGATGTACAAGGACAGCCTGATTTCGCCCCAACAGCTTGATGAGGCCGCCAGCAGGTTCCAGAGCACCCAGGCCTCCTACGACGTGGCCTTGCAGGAAGTGGACCGCCTGAAGGCGCTGCTGGTTTCCAGTGAGGCGAGCGAAAAGCTGGCGTTGAAGAAACTGGGCGATGCCACCATCCGCGCGCCCTTTCCGGGCTCGATCAAGACGCGCGGCGTTCATCCAGGCGAGTTTCTGCGGGTGCAGAGCCCGGTGATGGTGATCGTGCGCACGGACCGGCTGCGCGCACGCCTCGCCGTGCCGGAACGGTGGGCGGGCTGGGTGGCGGAAGGCGCCGCGGTGGATCTGCAGGTGGAGGCATTTTCGGGCGAGAAGTTTCGTGGCCGCATCTCGCGCATCAATCCCACCGTTTCGCAGGATTCGCGCACTTTTGAAGCCGAAGCGCTGCTGGAAAATCCCGGTGGGCGCCTCAAGCCCGGCTTTTTTGTCCAAGCCAGCATTCCGAGCGAAAAGGAAGACAAAACCATTTTCCTGCCGGAAGGCGCAGTGAACTACCGCTACGGGGTCTACAAGGTTTTCCTGGTGAATGGAAACCGCGTGAGCGAGCGGCAAATCCGCCCCGCGGGACAAACGGAGGACGGGCGCGGGCGGCGCTTTGAAGTGGCCGAAGGGCTGAAACCGGGAGACCGCGTGGCGGTGGCCATCTCCGGAGATCTGCGCGACGGGGCCATCGTGCAGGACAAATCCGAACCGGCCGCGAAAACAGGAAAGTGATTTCCGGCCACAGGCCGCACTCACATCCATGAAACTGGCCGAAACCTGCGTAAAGTACCCGGTCTTCACGGTCATGCTGATCGCGTTCCTGGTGACGCTTGGAGCGTTTTCCTATCGGGGCCTGGCCGTGGACCTTTTTCCCAAGGCCGATCCGGCCACCGTCAACGTGGAAGTGCGCCTCCCCGGAGCAACTCCGGAAGAGGTGATTACCGGAGTGGTCCTGCCGCTGGAGGATGCCATCTCCTCGGTCAGCGGGATTGACGAGATTTCCGTTTACTCGACAGAGGGATTCGCAGACATCACCTGCACGTTCGTTCTGGAGCGGGATATCGAAGGCGCGGCGCAGGACATCCGCGAGAAAGTTGCCGGGGCGATCTACAGCCTGCCCCGCGACACCCTGCCTCCGGTGATCACCAAGGAAGATCCGCAGTCGGACCCGATCATGACGCTGCTGGTGACCGGACCGATGAGCCGCCGTGAGCTCACCGAGATCGCGGACAAGCAGGTGCGCCGGGCGATTCAAACCGTGGATGGAGTGGGCAGCGTGGAGCTGAACGGCGCGCAGGGGCGGCAGGTCCGCGTGCTGCTGGACGCGGAAAAGCTGACCTCCCACAACTTCACAGTGCTGGACGTGCGGGACGCGCTGCAAAGGGAAAATATCGAGGCGCCGGGGGGGCGCATCATCACCGGCCCGCAGGAACTGGGCCTGCGCACCCTGGGCCGAGTGGTGTCCGCGGAACAGTTTGGGGAAATCGTGCTCGGCACGCGCGGCGGAACTCCCGTACGCGTGCTGGACGTGGCCCGGGTGGAAGACGGCGCGGCGGAGCTGCGCACCTGGTCCGCCGTATTCCGCAAGGGCGCTCCGGGACAGGAGGTGGTGAGCATCCAGGTGCTGCGCCAGTCCGGGACCAATACCGTGCGCGTGGCGGACAACGTGCGCGCCAAGCTGGAAGAACTGCGTGGGCAGTTGCCGGCAGGTGTGGAGCTGCAGGTGGTGCACGATATCTCGGACTTCATCAAGGCCTCGGTGCATTCCCTGCTGGAGCATCTGATTCTGGGCAGCATCCTGGCCAGCCTGATCGTGTGGCTGTTCATCCAGAACTGGCGGGCGGTGATCATCGCCGCCGTGGCCATCCCCGCTTCGATCGTGGCCACGTTTACGCTGATGCGCACCATGGATTTTTCGCTGAACAATATGACCCTGCTGGCGCTGACGCTGGCGGTGGGCATCGTGATTGACGATGCCATCATCGTCCTGGAAAACATCTTCCGGTTCATGCAGGAGAAGGGGAAAGACCGCAAGACCGCGGCCGTGGAAGCCACCGATGAGATCGGGCTGGCGGTCATGGCCACCACGCTTTCGCTGGTGATTATTTTCCTTCCCATCGCCTTCATGACTGGCTACGCGCGGAAATACGTCAATTCCTTCGGCTGGACTATGGCCATGGCCATTCTGGTCTCCCTGCTGATCGCATTTACGCTCACGCCGATGATGAGTTCCCGCATGTTGCGCCTGGAAAAGGGCGAAGAGAAGAAACGCGTTCACGGCTTGCTGGGCGCGGTGGAAGCGTACTACATGCGCACACTCCAATGGTCGCTGGCGCACCGCCCGGTCATCCTGGCGCTGTGCCTGGCCGCGCTGCTTTCCACCTTCGGGCTCTACCGCCTGGTGGGACGTGATTGGATCCCCGCGGACGACCAGGCGGAACTGACCAGCTCGTTTACGCTGCCCGAGGGCACTGCTCTCAGCAAGACCGCTCAAACGGCCTCCGAGATGGCCGAACGAATCGTGGCGCTGCCGGAAGTGGCCTTCGTGCAAACCTATACGCACGGCCCGACGAACCATGCGCACCTGTTCATCGGCCTGGTGCCGCGCGGGGAGCGAAAACGCAGCCACACGCAACTGGCCACGGTGGTGCGCGGGATTCTGGCCACGTACCGCAATACCACCTACAACGTCCGGCTGCCTTCCGTGCTGGGCGGAGAAACGTATTTCCCGGTCGGCGCGGTCATCCGCGGCCCGGAACTCAGCCAGCTTGCTGAAATCAGCAAACAAGTGGCCGGGCGCATGATGAAGTACCCGGACCTGGTGGACGTGAACCCAAGCCTGAACCTGAACACGCCCGAACTGCAGGTGAAGGTGGACCGCCAGCGTGCCGCGGACATCGGGGTGCGTATGACCGACATCAGCGATGCCGTGCGCCTGTTCTATTCGGGCGAAGACGAAATCACACGCTTCAAGGAGGGCTCTGAACAGTACCCGGTGACCATGCAACTGCTGCCGGAGCAGCGTGACAATCCCGACGTGCTCGCGCGGATGATGGTGCCCTCCGCCAAACTGGGCCAGGTGCGGCTGGAAAATGTGGCCACGATTGTGCGCGGGGCCGGGCCGGCCACGCTGTGGCGCTACAATCGGGAGTTTCAGGTGATGGTGAACGCCAACGTGGCCGCGGGGTATCCCCTGGACCTGGCCGCCGGGCACACCGTGCAGTCCATCAAGGAAGTGGGCCTGCCCGCCGGATATTCCTACCTGTTTTCCGGACAGGTTAAGGTGCTGGAAGAAACCACCTGGAATCTTTTTCTGGCCATGCTGCTGGCCTCCATCTTCATGTACATGGTCCTGGCCGCGCAATTTGAGAGTTTCTCTTATCCATTCATCATCATGCTTACCTTACCGCTGAGCGTGCCATTTGCGCTCCTCTCCCTGTGGATGACCGGCCGCGCATTGAGCCTGTGGAGCGCGCTGGGAATGTTTCTGCTGCTGGGCATCGTCAAGAAGAACGGAATTCTGCAAGTGGACTACACCAACCGGCTGCGTAAAGAGGGGATGCCGCTCGGCCCCGCCATCCTGGAAGCCAACCGCGTTCGCCTGCGGCCGATCCTGATGACCACACTTTCCATCATCGCCGGGCTGATTCCCGTGGCCCTGGGCATCGGGGCCGGATCTGAACAGCGCGCGTCCATTGCAGTGACCATCATCGGCGGACAGACCTTGTGCCTTCTCCTGACCCTGCTCGTGGTCCCGGTAGCTTACTCCTACCTCGCAGAGCTGGAGGCCATTCCCTGGGCCGAGATTCCCGGCCGCATCTTCGGGCGCGCCCGGGACTCCGCGCCAGGCACGGAAGCGGATTAATGCGCGCGCGCGGCGCCGCGCCGCCCTGAGGCCATGCCCTTTCAACTGCAAAGCGAATACGAGCCGCGGGGCGACCAGCCGGAAGCCATCGCCGCGCTAGTGCACGGCGTGGAGGCGGGAGAGCGCCACCAGGTGCTGCTGGGGGTGACCGGCTCCGGCAAGACGTTCACCATGGCGAAGATCATCGCCGCGACCCAGCGGCCCACGCTGGTGCTGGCGCACAACAAGACTTTGGCCGCGCAGCTCTACCACGAGTTCCGCCGCTTCTTCCCGCAGAACGCCGTCGAGTATTTCGTCAGCTACTACGATTACTACCAGCCGGAGGCCTACGTGCCGGCCTCGGACACGTACATCGAAAAAGAAGCCACCATCAACGACGAACTGGACAAACTGCGGCTCAGCGCCACCCGCTCGCTCTTGGAGCGCCGCGACGTGGTGGTGGTGGCTTCGGTTTCCAGCATCTACGGCATCGGCTCGCCGGAGGCGTATCACGGGATGCTGCTGCTCCTGGAAAAGGGGCAGAAAACCTCGCGCGAGCAGATCCTGCGAAAACTGGTGGAAATCCAGTACGAGCGCAACGAGGAGATGCGCCGGGGAACCTTTCGGGCGCGCGGCGACACCATTGACATCTATCCGGCGTACGAGGATTTTGCCTATCGCGTGGAACTGTGGGGCGACCAGGTGGAGGCGCTGCGGCAGATCGATCCGTTGACCGGGCGGGTGCGGCCGGGGGCGGAAGATCTGGCCCGCGTCTCTCTGTATCCCAAAACGTATTTTGCACTGCCCCGGGAACAGCGCGAGCGGGCCATCGGGACCATCCTCGAGGAGCTGGAATGGTGGCGCGGCGAACTGGAGAAACAGGGGAAATTCATCGAGGCGCAACGCGTCTCGCAGCGCACCCTGTTCGACGTGGAGATGATGCGCACCATCGGGTATTGCCACGGCATTGAGAATTATTCGCGGCACATGTCCGGAAGGTTGCCGGGCGAGGCCCCGCCCACGCTGTTCGATTACGTGCCGCAGGATTTCCTCCTGTTCATCGACGAGTCCCACCAGACCGTGCCCCAACTGCACGGCATGTATCACGGCGACCGTTCCCGCAAACAGACGCTGGTGGAGCACGGATTCCGCATGCCCTCCGCGCTGGATAACCGCCCGCTGACCTTCGAGGAGTTTGACCATCGCGCCAACCAGATTATTTACGTCTCGGCGACCCCTTCTGCCTACGAGCTGACCAAATCCGGAGGCGTGGTGGCGGAACAGGTCATCCGTCCCACCGGCCTGGTGGACCCGGAGGTGGAAGTGCGGCCGGTGCGCGGCCAGGTGGACGACCTGCTGGAGGAAATCCGCAGGCGCGCGGAGCACAACGAGCGCGTGCTGGTGACCACGCTCACCAAACGCATGGCCGAAGACCTGGCGCAATACTTCACGGAGATCAGCGTGCGCTGCCGCTACCTGCACTCCGAGGTGGAAACGCTGGAGCGCGTGCGCATCCTGCGCGACCTGCGGCGCGGCGAATTCGACGTGCTCATCGGCATCAACCTGCTGCGCGAAGGGCTGGACCTGCCGGAGGTTTCGCTGGTGGCCATCCTGGACGCGGATAAGGAAGGCTACCTGCGCAGCGGAACCGCGCTGATCCAGACCATGGGCCGCGCGGCCCGGCATATCCACGGGAAGGCCATCCTCTACGCCGATCGCGTCACCGGCTCGATGCAACAGGCCCTGGACGAGACGGAGCGGCGGCGCGCCAAGCAGATGGCCTACAACCGGGAGCACGGCATCACCCCGCAGAGCATCGTGAAAGCGGTGGACATGCAACTGGCCTCCGTGGTGGAAGCCGATTACCTGACCGTGCCCCTGGACGCGCCGGAACTGGACAGCATCGCGGACGAGGCCGCGCTGGAGCAGGCCATCGCCCAGCTCGAAACGCAGATGCGGGAGGCCGCCGCCAAGTTCGAATTTGAACGCGCCGCGCAGTTGCGCGATCGTGCGCGCAGCCTGAAGCAGAAAAGCCTCAGCGAGCTTTTCGCGCTGCCCGCGGAGCCGCCGCCGGCCGGCAGCGGCGGGGCAAGCGAGGCATCGACTGCGGCCACCCCAAAAAACGCGGCGGAAAGTGCCACCACGCAGACAGCATCGGTCCGTGCCGGCCCGGCGCCAGAGGATTCACCGCCTGCCCGCCCGCGCTCTCCCCGCGCCCGGCGTTAATCTGCGAAGCGACTGGCGCGATTGAGCCCTGCTCACTCCAGCCAAACACCTTGGATTGGGAAAAAAGCACGCGGCTTTCAGTGTATGCGCCGTCTTTCTTCCCGAGGAGCCGCTCGTTGTGGCTCAGGGAGAAGTGTTTGCGGCCGGCACGAGCTGCGGAGAGGCCAGCGTGCCCTGCAGCTGGATGCGCGGCGTGCGCGAAGACTGTGCCTTGCTGTCCGCGAGAGTGGCAGAGAGCCGCACATCGAGCTGTCCGTGAAAGTCCACATTCCCCGTGGCTTCCACCCGGCCCGCAGGCAGTTCCAGCAGCAGATGGTCCAGCCAGGCATGGCGATTGGCGAAAGAGAATTCGCCGGAGATTTCACCCAGCGCTGTATGCCCCGGCACGACCTTTCTACCGGCGAGTGAATCCGGAAGATCCAAAGTCAGCAGCGCACTGCTGCGCACGCGGGCGTTTCCCTTGCCCTTCAGGCTGGCGAGCAGGGCGTCGCGATTCCACCCCGAAGCGTCCAGCTCCAATTGTCCGGAGCCCGTCCCTGTGCAACATTGCCGGCTGGAAACCGTTAGCGCTGCGAGCGCGGCCACATTGATGCCGTCAAACTCCGCGCGAACGGCGTAGCGCGGCACCTCTCCAAAATCGGCCCGGGCCTCCCCACGCACGCGGCCGCCGGCGAGGGTGGCTTCCGCGGCTTCGAGTTCGAGCACGCGCTGGGAAATGCTGAGGTGGCCCTTCAACCGCTCGAACTCCAGACGGCCCACGGCCAGCGTTCCGGCGGAGATGGCCCCCTCGCCGCGCAACCACCCCGGCCACGGCGGCTCCTCCCGGGCCACGGTGGCGGCGGCCTGCGCCGGAAGAATGCGCGCGAGCAAGCTGGAGTCCTCCAGCGCCTGGCTCGAAAATCCGCGCAGCAACAGCACCGGATTCCAGTGGTCCACGGCCAGGCGGAACTCCCAGGGGCCGGCGAAGGAAGGAGCCTCGAGCGTTCCGCTCCAAGTGCCGCCAAACGCCGTGGCTGCCGCGATCTGGAGCCGGCGCCGATCGGGAAGAAGATCGAGCCGCGCCTTGCCGACAGTGAGCTGACTGCGCAGGAGTCCGCCGGAGAAGCGGGCATCCTGGAGACTCAGCGTTCCCGTCGTGGAGACTTGCCAGGGCCGCGCGGAGCCGCTGAAATTCAGGCGCAGGCTGGCCGAACCGGCCACCTGGAGCGGCCGCGCGGGAGACGAAAGACCCAGGGCGGCAGAGGCCGTGGAGAGCGCGGCAACGTGCTCCGTGGAACCCGTGAGGCGCGCGGAAAACGGCAGACCGGGGGCCCAGTTCATGCGCGCGGAGATCCGGATGCCGGGCTCGTCGCCGCTTTCCAGGCCCAGCGTGGTCTCGTTCAGCCGCGCACCGGAGCGATCCGCCTCCAGAACGGCGCGATGCAATACCAGATTTCCGCCCGCGCGCGGCAGGGTGAGTCGCGCGCCGGTGGTCACCAGCGCCGCGCGAACCACGGAAGGCGGCCAGGACTGAAGCTCAACGTCCGCTCCCGCGTATCCCTCCAAAGCGGTTCCAGGGTCCACCCCGGGATGAAAGGCGCGGTACCAGGCCAGCAGGTCGTCGAGACGAATGCTAGCGGTCACCAGTCGCAGAGAAGCCCGGCTCCGGTCCGCCCGGTCAAAAAAGGCCTGGCCGCGGAGATTGGAGCGCGGCGCATCCAGATGGATGTTGGTGAATTCCCAGAGCCGGCGGTCCGCGGAACCGACTCCGTCCACAGAAAGATTCAAGGCAGGCAATCCCGGCCCGAGGGAAAGGTCCCAGCGGTGCACCTCCGCGAGACGCAGCACCCCCGAAACACTCCACCACGGATCGGAGATACGTGAATGGGCGGCCGGGGCGCGCGTGTCCGCGGAGGGCGCCTCGCCTTCTCCCTGGGATACCGTTAGCGGGTGCGGCGCGCGAAAGGTGATCGCGGATTCCATTCTGCCGCGCACCCCGAAGTCGCGGCCCAGGATCAGCCGCAAGGCGTCCGGCAGTGAGGCCCTTTGCCATTGCGCGGAAAGCTCAACAGGGGGCGGCGAACCGGCGGACGCTCCGGAAACCGGGAATTGACCCTGCAGTCTGAACTCTCCGGCATCCTGGAGCGTGACCCCGGCACGAAAGGGCTGCGCGCGGAGCGCGATCTGCCAGCTGCCCGCGGAATCCGCGGCGATACTTCCGTTTACATTCACCAGGGCGAACGACAGCTTGTCCGGCCCGCGCTTGAAATTGATGCGGCCGTCGCTCACGGAGAGGCCCTCCAGACGAAAGGGCGCCAAGGAAACGGCGCCGGAGCCGGGCGCCCATACACCCCGCGCCGCCGCCCAGACTTGGTAGTTCCAGCGGCCGGAAGGCGCGAGCACCAGGTTGAGGCTGGGACGCTGCAGCCAGAGGCGGGACAATACCAGCCGGCCTCTCAGCAAGGCGGGCCAGTCTGGACCGGCCTCCAGGCGGTCGGCGCGCAGCAGAAATTCAGAACCAAACTCCGGGTCCTCCCCTACGGTCACGTAAAACGCCTGAAGTCGCGGGCCATTCCAGAAGCTGAAGTCGAAGCGGCTGACCTCTACCGGCCGGCCGATGGTCCGCTCGAGCCCGGCACGCAGGGCGCGATGGGCCACGGGAAGAAGCAGCGCAAGGGTGAGTGCCGCGCGCCCCGCGGCGAGCACGGCCACCACGACCGCCAGTGTGCGCAAACGAAATCTGCTGCGAGGCATTTCGCGGCAGGCTCAGTGGACAAGGTGGAACATACGGCTCCAGCGCGTGCGGGTGGGAAGATGGAGCAGCAGATCCACCAGGCCGGTTTCGTTGCCGGAAGCCGTGACGTCTGTGGGGCCTTCCCCGGGAGTCTCCACCGACCAGTAGATGAGCATGGGCCGGCCCATGATGGCATCCTGATCCACAAAGCCCCAATACCGGCTGTCCCAGCTGCGCTCGCGATTGTCGCCCATGGCGAAATACTTGTGCGCAGGAATGAGGATCTCACCGTTGTGGATGTGCTGGAACATTTCGGCGCGCCATTCCTTCTGCACCATGCTGGCGGGGATGTAGGAGTTGGGGCCCGGAGCCGGCGGGAAATTGTCGCCATAGGGCTCAGAGACTCCGGGAGGACGGAAAGCATATGGCTCGCTGAGCAAGCGGCCGTTGATGTAAACGAGCTGGTCCACAATGCGCAGGCGATCCCCGGGAAGCCCGATGGCGCGTTTTACATAGTTGGAGTGATCCGCGAAGGGAAACTTGAAGACAATAATGTCGCCGCGGCGGACGGGCCGGTAGGGCAGCACCGCCTCGTACCATCGCCCCGAGCCGCCAAAGATGAATTTGTTCACCAGCAGGTAGTCGCCGACAAAAAGCGTGGGCTCCATGGAGGGCGTGGGAATGCGGTAGGCTTGCACGATAAAGCTGGTGAAAAACAGCGCGAGGATGACCGTGACCAGCAGCGATTCCGCATACTCGAGCACCACCGAGGGTGCCGGCGCCGGGCGGGACTGGGCCGGAGCCGTGGTGGCGGGGGCGGAAGTTTGTGCCATTCGGCGGCGCCTCACTCCCTCACTCGGTCTGGCGGCCGCAGTTCCAGCTCAGAAAGCCCAAGGCGGGCCGCTTCCAACTCCGCCTGCTTCTTGGTGTGGCCTTCCGCCGCCGCCAGCGGGCGCCCGCCCACCAGCACTTCAACGCGAAACGTGCGGCGGTGCTCAGGGCCAGAGGAGCTGATCAGCCGATACGACGCCGCATCCAGATGCCTGCTGCGAAGTTGCTCTTGCAGGGCGCTCTTGGCGTCCGGCTGGCCCAGCAAACCGGTGCCGGCCTCCAGAGCCGGTTCCCAAAGCGTATGCAGCACAAATGAGCGTGCGCCCTCCAGCCCCGCATCGCGAAAGACCGCGGCCACCACCGCTTCGTAGGCATCGGCGAGCAAATTCATTTTCTCGCGGCCGCCGGTGCGATCTTCACCGGGTCCGAGCTGCAGAAAGCGTCCCAGCTCCAGCCGGCGGGCAACCACGGCGAGTGAGCGGGCGCTCACCAGATACGCTTTAGCGCGATTCAGGCGCCCCAGGCTCCAGTCCGGAAATACGGCGGTGAGCTGGTCCGTGATCACCAGGCCGAGCACGGCGTCTCCCAGCATCTCCAGCCGTTCATTGGATTCCGCGGAACTCGCGCCGCGCTGCTCCGCCGCGTTCTGCCGCGAACTATGGGTGACGGCCAGCTCGAGCCAGGCAGGGTTGGTAAAGCGGCGTCCCAGAATCGTTTCCAGTTGCTCGCGGTCGGCGGGGAGCATGGACGGGAGCGCTGGACTTAGGGCTTCGCGCCGCGCGATGGCGGCCCGGCCGCAGCCTTTTCCGCAGCCGCCTGGGCCACCCTGCAGCGCTCCTGCCAATCGCTGCTCCACTGTGCCCGGGCGCAATGGTCAAACGCGGTGGCGGCCTCCGGGTACTTTTTCAGTTTCATTTGCCCATCACCGAGAAGATAAAAATCGATGGGATCGTGCGCGGGGTCCAATTTGGTGGCCAAGTCCAGCTCGGAAACGGAAGCGGCGGTATCTCCTCGGCGGTAATAAACGATCCCGAGTCCGGAGTGCGCCATTCCCAGCTGTTCATCCCTGGCGCGTTCGAATTGCTCCTGCTGCAATCCTTCCGGTTTGGTCATGGCCGAACCCAGCTGCAGGGCGCGGCGGGCACATCGTTCCGCCAGGTCCAGGCGCTGCGCGGCATCCAACCCCTGCGGGTTAATCCGCGGGAGAGTGGCGGCCATCATCGCAAGCACCGGCAGGTTATTGGGGTCCTCAGCGAGAGCCGCCTGCCCGGTGGAGGCCAGCTTCTCCAACTGGCCTGCGTTGAGGTAGGCAACAACCACCTTCGCGTACACCACCGGACGATACGTGCTGAGCGCGTACTTGCCGAGAAACGCCTGGCCCTGCGAGATGATTTGCGGGCCATCCTGATTCTGTAATTGGGTGAATGCCTGAAACGCGTCGGCTTCCTCCTTGCTCACCGGTGGCGGTTCCGGCGTCCCCACCGGCTGGGGGGCAGGGGCTGGCTGAGGCTGTGCCTGGGGAGCGACAGACGGCTGCGATGCGGAGGCCGGCGGCTTTTGCTGGGGCCCAGGCCCGGCCTTTGCCACAAGAGCCGCCATCAATACTACCGCCATGCCCAGCGCGGAAGCCATGGCTGTGGCCTCTCGGAGAAGAATCCTTCGATTGCGCATGGAATGCTCCCCAAATACAAGATTTCGTGCAGAGAATTCCCTGAGCCTGGCTCCGGCGCGGCTAGGGACGGGAGCCTTTCCGGGATTTCTCTTCGGCCAACCCGCGCTGCGCGGCGTCGAGTACCGGCTGAGGCGCGCCCTTCACCGCAAGAGCCGCCCTGTATTCTACTCCCGCCGTGTCGTGAAGTCCTCGCTGGTCGTAAATGCGGCCGAGCCAGATGTGGGCCCAGGCGAGGGTCTGCGGATCATCGCGCGCGGAAGCCGGGAGCGCGGGCCCCGGCGCGCCGGCCAAAGTGGTACCGCGGGAGGCTGGGGCGCTCCCCGGCTGGGTGAGTTCGGAGACCACCTGTTCCAGCAGCGCCTTGCCGCGGTCCTCTTCTCCATCCACGATCACACACACCGCCAGGCCATACTGCGCGCGCGGAAGATTGGGATATTTTTCGAGGATGCGCTCAAAGGTGGCCCGGGCGGCTTTGGTGTTTTTCTCGGCCAATTGTCCTTCGCCCGTAATGAGCCATTGGTCCAGTTCGCTGAGCGGCGCGGGTTGCGGCTCAGCAGTCATCGCCGTTTCGGCGGCGGGAGGCTCCTCCAGCGCGGCAAACTTTACGCTGGCCAGGCGCTTGGCTTCCGCAACCAGATTGATTTTCTGAATGTACGCCGCGTAAAACACGCTGAGCTTGTCTTCGCCTTTTTCGTAGGTCTCCAGGCTGGCGTACATGGGACGAATCAGGACAAAGCCATCGGCCTCCGCGGCGTCCAGCGCGGCCTGAGCCCGTTCTTTCGGGAGCTTTTGAATGCGCAGTTCCACTGCCTTGACCAGGCATTCATCCGCCAGGGCCACGATATCCTCGCGATACTCAATGGGCAGGCGGGGCGCCCTCGCCACCACATCCAGCAGGGCCTTGCGGCCTTCCAGGGGAGGACGGTGGGTCATGGCCACGCCATCGAGCAGGAAATGCAGCAGGGCGTGGCGGATGGCCTCTGGCGCCGAATCGCGCTGGGGATCCACCACCAGCAAAAAACTGCCGCCATAGTTGCGGAAGTTGCTCCGCGCGCCGACCAGCGGCTCGGCATACACCCTGAACGTTCGACTGAGCGATGGTGACAGAATTTCCCGGATGTAGCCCGTCTCCAGCAGGGTGATTTGGCCGAGCGTGCGCGCGAGCTCGCGCGCCTGCCTCTCATAGGCGGGCTTGGCGCGCTGGTAGAGCTCCTCGAGGTGCTCCTCCTGGAACCAGGCTGCCAGAATTTCGCTGAAACCCTCCAGCGCCATCGCGTCGGGAGGCACGTCTTCCGTGGGCTGCGCGAGCGCGAAACGCGGAGGCGGACCCGCCACCAACCCGTAGGAAACGTATCGGGCCAGCGTGGCGCCCCGGTCGGCCGACTCATGCCGGCGATAAAACTCCCGGAGAGCGCCGAGTGCCGGACCGGGAGAAGTAGAAAACGCTCCGCGGCGATCCAGCTCGCGGAGCACGGCGATTCGAAGCGAGGCCTGATTCTCCGGAGGGTCCACGGGAAAGCCCCCCGCATAAGCGGCACAGATGGCCGCGAAAAGCTGGGGGCTTTGCTCCACGGAGACGGGAGAAACCGCCTCCACCTGGGGAACCGGCGGAGGTTGCTGCGCCTCGCCGGGCCACGCGCACAGCAGGATGCCGGTCAAAACCCAGAAGAGCGAGCTTGGTCGAAGGATGAGACGTTCTCCCTGAGCGATTGCCAGACTGCGCGGCCACACGCGCCATGCGCTGATTCCAGGCCGGCCCGTTCAATCTAACGGGCGGCTGACGGTGAGTCAAGGCAGGCCAGGAGAAACCAAGATGAGTGCCGCCCCTCCCGCGGCCCGCGCAAAGCAAGGTTTGCGCTAGTCGCGGACTTGCAGCTCGTCGAACTGCACCACTACGCGGCCGCCGGAGATGGGCTGGCCAAAACTCAACTGCGGCTGGAATTGAGAGAAGAGCAGCAAATGATCCAGTTGGCGGAGCGTGGCGCGGTCCGGAGTGCCGTACAGCACCTGATAGCTGACCGCCTGGCCGTGCTCGTTGATGGTGAACTCCACCGGACCCACCTCGGGGCCGAGCGCCGGAACGAACGGGCCGGCGGCCATCGCGGGAACCGCAGAAAGCGTCTGCAGGCGCGCGGGCCGGAACAACTGGGTGGGCTGGTCGTTAGGAACGGCGCCCACAGGTACTCCCAACAGCAGGCTGTGCAGAACGAAGGCATAAATGAGCAGGGACATGGCCACTCCACCGGTGGCGGGAACAGCCAAAGGCTCCAGAATGTCCTCCAGCATGCGCCGGGCGGCGCGGCGCATGCGCGCCAGCCAGGTATCCCGTCGCGCCGCCGCCACCGCCAGACGGATGCGCAGCGCGAGATCCGCGGGAACGCCGGCAGACTCCGTCCTCGCCAAGAGACCGGCCATCCGCGTGTAGTCCTGCAAAATGCCGCGACATTCCTCACAACCGGGAAGATGGCGGGAGAGCGCGGCATGCTCCGAGGCGGAAAGGGCTCCGTCCAGATAACCCGGAAGCTTTTTGCGAATCGTGCGGCAGGTCATGATTCACCTCCTGCCATCTCCCGCGCCAGGCGCCCGGTCTGCGGCGCAGCGGCCGGAGTCCGTTCGGGATCGAGCAATTCACGCAAGGCCCGCCGGCCGCGCAGGATGCGCGACTTGACCGTGCCGATGGATACGTCCAAAACTTCGGCCACTTCTTCGTAGGAGAGGTCTTCGATATCTCGCAAGACCACGGCGTTGCGAAACGCCTCCGGCAGCATGGCCAGGGCCCGGTGCACGGCCTCGCGCGCTTCCCGCGCGGCGCAGCGGTCATAGGGGCTGGGCTCCTGTGCGGCGACCAGGGCGTGGCCGCAACCCTTTTCCGTGTCGTCATAGGAGGACTCGCGGGACTGATGACGGTGCCACCATCGGCGGCGGTTCAAGGCTTCCCGGACGGCGATGCGATACAGCCAGGTCTTCAGCGAACTGCTGCAGCGGAAGCCGCGAATCCCGCGAAACGCTTTGAGAAACACTTCCTGAGTGGCGTCCGCTGCGTCTGCGGAGTTGCCCAGCATCTGGGAGAGCAGGCGGAAGACGGGCGCGTGATAGCGCTGGATCAGCGCGTCGAACGCCTCCGTGGAGCCGGCCTGCAGCTCCTGGACGACTTCGAGTTCATTGCGCCCCCAGGCGAGCGCCTGCGCCATTTCGCCCATCCGGGATGGGTCCTCTCCGGTCTCGCCGGCTCGCGCGCCGCTCCCGGGGCCCGATACCGCGCCTGCGGGCGGCAGCGCGAAGTGACTCTGCTTAGAGTTAGACACCGGTTACCCTCAACTTGTTCCAGACGGCTGGCCTGTGAACTAAGAGTAGCAAACAGCCGCTTTGCGTTGCCTGCATGGAATGCCCGCCGGGAGCGATCGTGTACGCAGGGTAGTGGAAGGACACGAGGAGCGGAGCCGGCCCGCCACAGGCCTGGCGTATACTCTGGGCTTCGTTCGCGCAAGAGTTCCAAGACACGGAGGGACGGCGGATGCGCGGTGTAGCAGGGAAAGGGGTGGTCATCACCGGCGGGGCCAGCGGGATTGGCGCGGCCACCGCGGCCCGGTTTCTCGAAGAGGGTGCCCGGGTGTGCGTGCTGGATCGCGACGCCGCCGGCTGCGATCGCATCCTGCGCGAACTCCCGGGGCTGGCCGCGGCGTTGCGCGTAGACGTCTCGCAACTGGATCAGGTGCAGGCCGCGTTCCGCGAAGCCATCGCGCGGATGGGCTCCGTGGACGTGGCCATCAATAATGCCGGCATCAGCATTCGCCACGGCTTCCTGGAGATCACCGCGGCCGAATGGGACCAGGTGATGGCCGTCAACCTGACCGGCGTGTTCTACGTGGCCCAAACCGCGGCGCGGCACATGGTGGAGCGCGGCTCGGGAGTGATCCTGCAAACCGCTTCCACCAACGGTATGGCCGGGCACCCGTGGTACGCGGACTACAACGCCACCAAGGCCGGAGTCATTTCGCTGACGAAAACGATGGCCCTGGAGCTGGCGCCACGCGTGCGGGTCAACGCGATCGCTCCGGGATATGTGCTCACCCCCCTGCAGCGCGCCGAATACTCCGACGAGATGCTGGAAGAGGTGAACCGCAAAATTCCGCTGCGGCGCCATGCCCGGCCGGAGGAGATTGCCGGATTGTTTGCGTTTCTCGCCTCGGACGATGCCCAGTACATCACCGGGCAGGTGCTGGTGATGGACGGAGGGGAGACCGCGGGAGATCTGGCCAGCCGGTGATCCGGCCGCAGCGGACCAGGCCGGAAAAAGAGAGCGCAGAAACGCAGACGGCACCGGGCAACGCACAGGGCCATGTATCCCACCACTGGACGGAGAATCAGCCGATGAATTCAATTCCGTCCCCCGGGGCACTCGAAGGGCGCGTGGCCCTGGTCACCGGGGCCGCCTCTGGAATCGGCCGGGCGATTGCCGCACGATTCGCGCGGGAAGGCTCGGTCGTTTGCCTGGCGGACGTGGACGAAGCGGGCGGGCGCGCGGCCGCGGAAGAAATTACACACACGGGCGGACGCGCGTGTTTTGTGCGCGTGGACGTAAGCCGCGCGGAAGACTGCGCGCGCGCCGTCGCAGAAGCCGTGGCCGCGTTCGGCGCCCTGCACATCCTGGTGAACTGCGCGGGAATCATCCGCCGCGCCACGGTGACCGAACTGAGCGAACAAGACTGGGACCGGGTGATGGACGTGAATGCAAAATCCGTGTTCCTGATGTCGCGCGCCGCCCTGCCGCGCCTGGCCGCGGCGCACGGCGCGATTGTGAACCTGGCCTCCGGCTGGGGAGTGGCCGCGGGGCCGCGGGCTGCGGCCTATTGCGCCTCGAAAGGCGCGGTGGTTCTGCTGACCAAGGCCATGGCCATCGATCACGGCCCGCAGGGCGTGCGCGTGAATTGCCTGTGTCCCGGCGACACGGATACGCCCATGCTGCGGCAGGAGGCGCGGCAACTGGGAGTCAGCGAGGCGGAATTTCTGGCGGAGGCCGCGCGGCGTCCGCTCCGGCGCATCGCCCGGCCCAACGAAATCGCCGACGCCGCCGTCTTCCTGGCCGGAGATGCCGCGCGCTTTATCACCGGCACTGCGCTGGTGGTGGACGGCGGGGGTACCGCCTAGAGCGCCGCAGCCCGAAGGCGGAATCAGGGACTCGTGCGTTCGGCGTAAGCAGGCGCGGCGGGCGCGGAACGGCGGCGGTCGGCAAAATAGAGGGCAACGCGGCAAGCCAGAAGGAATCCCACGACCGCGGCGTAACGCAGCGGCAACGTCACATCCGCCTTCACCAGCCAGTAGTAGTGAATCACCCCGGCCAGCGCGCTGACATAGACCAGGCGGTGGAGTAACTGCCATCGCCGCCCGCCCAACCGGCGAATCATTCCCGCCGTGGACGTGACCGCCAGCGGAACCAGCAGCACGAAGGCGGTGAAACCGGCGGTGATGAACGGCCGCTTGTAAACGTCCAGCACCATGGCGTGCCAATCGAAAAATTTGTCCAGCACCACGAAGGTCAGCAGGTGCAGCAGCGCGTAGAAAAACGCGAACAATCCAGCCATGCGGCGATAACGCACCAGCCAGGGCAGGCGCAGGAACCGGCGCAGGGGAGTCACCGCCAGCGTGATGCACAGAAAAATCAGCGTCCAATCGCCGGTGGAGTGAGTGATGACCTCGATGGGGTTGGCGCCCAGCCGCCCCTCAATTCCCTTCCGGGCGAGCAGGCCCAGCGGCACCAGGCACGCGAGAAAAACCACCGGCTTCGAGAGGCGGATAAATCGCTCGGTGGTCATGCCGCTAATAAAACTTGCGGAGGTCCATGCCGGCGTAAAGAGCAGCCACTTGATCGCCGTAGCCGTTGAACAGTAGCGTCTTGCGCTTGAAGAATTCGCCCAGGCGGCGCTCGGTGGCCTGGCTCCAGCGGGGATGGTCCACCTCCGGATTGACATTGGAGTAGAAGCCGTATTCGTGTGCGTTGGCGGTGTTCCAGGCGGTGGCCGGCTGCTTCTCCGCGAAGCGGATGTGCACGATGGACTTGCAGCTCTTGAAGCCGTACTTCCAGGGAATCACCGTGCGTACAGGTGCGCCATCCTGCTTCGGCAGCTCTTCGCCGTACAGGCCGAAACACAGCAGCGTGAGCGGATTCATGGCCTCGTCCAGGCGCAGGCCCTCGCGGTACGGCCAGTCGAGCACCGGTTCGCGCGCCCCGGACATCACCCCGAGGTCCAGATCAGTCACGAATTCCACAAACTTGGCCTTGGACGTGGGCTGCACTTCGTTGATGAGCACAGAGAGAGGATAGCCGTTCCACGGCACCACGATCGACCAGCCCTCCACGCAGCGGTGGCGGTAGATGCGCTCTTCCAGGGGGGCCAGTTTGATCAAGTCATCCACATCAAAGGTGCGCGGCTTCAGCACTTCGCCATCTACCTTCACCTTCCAGGGACGGGTACGCAGCGCTTGCGCGTTTCTTGCCGGGCTGTATTTGTCCGTGCCGAATTCATAGTAGTTGTTGTAATGGGTGATGTCCTGGAGCGAAGTCTGCTTCTCCGTTGTGCTGAACGGGCTTTTCACGGTCACGTTCAGCTTGGCGCCATCCGCTGCCGCGGCATCCGGCGCCAGCAGCACGGCTGCGGCGCGGCCGGCCAGCGCCGCCGCTCCAGCCGCGGCCGTCCCCGCAAGGAATTTCCGGCGATTCAGGTACACCCCGCGCGGTGTGATTTCCGAGGAGCGAATGTCGCTGGGTTTCCTGATCAGCATGGCCCGCCTTTCCTGGCGACCGAATCCTTGCCCCGGCCCTTCTATTCTCTAATAGATGCGCGGGCGGTCCAACTTGGTATGGTCCATCCTGTTGCGCCAGGACTGCGCTACAGAGGCTTTAAGCCGCCCAGCAGCGTCGGAACAAGCTCAGATACGGTCGGGTGGATGTGCACGGCACGCTGCAGGACGGTGAATGAAGCGCCTGCGTACATGATATCCAGAATGCAGTGAATTGCTTCATCGCCGCCGGTGCCCAGAATCGACGCTCCCAGTATTTTCTTGTTCTCCGCATCTACCAGAATTTTCATGAACCCCAAGGTCTCTCCCTTCTCTCGCGCGCGGCCCACGCGGGTCATGGGCATCGTGGCCATCAGCGCCGGGCGCCCGGAGCGGCGGACCTCCGCCTCGGTCATTCCGGCGCGGCCGAGCGGGGGATCCACATAGAGGTTATAAGCGGGGATGCGATCGCTCACCCGGCGCGGGTCGTTGTCCAGCAGATTTGCGGCTACGATTTCAAAATCGTTGTATGCCGTGTGCGTAAAGGCGCCGCGCCCGTTGCATTCTCCCAGCGCCCAGATGCCGGGAACATTCGTGCGCAGTTCATCGTCCACCGGTATGAATCCGTGTGCGTCGCGGGCCACCCCCGCGCGGTCCAGCCCAAGATCATCGGTGTTGGGGCGCCGGCCGGCGGCCAACAGCAGGTGCGAAGCGACGATGTCCGGCGGGCCCTCGGTGCAGTTCACGCTCACCTGAATTCCATTCGCGTGCCGGGAGGCGCGGATGCACTCCGCGTTCACGCGCATGTGGATGCCTTCCGCTTCCAGGATTTCCCGGATTGCCTTCGAGACGTCTTCATCCTCGTGGCTGACCAGCCGGGGACCCATCTCGATGATCGTCACCTCGCTGCCGAAGCGTCGAAACATCTGCCCGAACTCCAGACCGATATAGCCGCCGCCCACAATGGCCAGATGACGCGGAAGAAAATCCACCTGCATCATCGAGGAATTATCCAGAAAGCTCACCTGATCCAGACCGGCGACCGGAGGGGTGGCCGCGCGGCCGCCCACGTCCAGGAATATCTTTTCGGCGCTGAGCACCTCGGAACCGACACGAACCTCGCGCGGCGACTCCAGGCGCGCGTGTCCCTGATAGACCGTGCAGTTGGCCAGGCCCTTGAGCCAGGTCTCCACGCCGGTGCTGGAGCGCCCGGAGATTTCGTCTTTGCGCGCTTTCACGCGGCGCATGTCCACGGTCACCTCTGCGCCCAGGACCACGCCGTACTCCGCGGAACGCCGCGCCAGGCGGGCGGCATACGCGCTGGCAACCATGGTCTTCGTGGGAATGCAGCCGGTATTCACGCAGGTGCCGCCGAATCGCTTCCGCTCGATGATGGCCACTCTCATTCCCGCCCCGGCTAGACGCGCTGCCAGGGACGGTCCAGCCTGGCCGGTGCCGATGATGATGGCGTCAAACTGTGTGGCCATTCCGCCCTCCCGGGACCATCGCCTTTCGCGGGGATGGTCCCATCCGGACCCAGTTAGATGCCCGCGCCTCAGGACAGGTGCTGGGGAATTGGAGGCTGCTCGCCTAAACTGGGCGCTGGAGAAGCGCTGCTCAAACAGATGATCGCAGAGGTCACCGGAAGCGTTGCTTTTGGAATCTGGCTCTACCTGGCCGCCGGCCGCGGCGGATTCTGGAGGATGCCGGCGCCGAACCGTGCGATTGCGCGGGAGACTCCCCCCGAGCCGTCCATCGCCGCGATCGTTCCGGCGCGCAACGAAGCGGACCTGGTGGGACGCGCCCTCGCGTCTCTCTTCGCCCAGGATTTTGCCGGGCGGCTGATCGTATTTCTGGTTGATGACCACAGCACAGACGGCACCGCAGAGGCCGCGCAGCGCGCGGCGGAGCTGGCGGGGGCGGCGAATCGTCTGAACGTAGTGCGCGCGCGGCCGCTTCCCCCGGGGTGGACCGGAAAGGTGTGGGCGCAGGCAGAGGGGTTGCGCGCAGCGCAAAGCTTCGAGGCCGACTTCTACCTCCTGACCGACGCGGACATCCAGCACCCTGTGCACGAGCTGGCGGAGTTGGTGGCGTGCGCAGAAACGGGCAATTACGACATGGTGTCGCTGATGGCGCGGCTCTGGTGCGAATCGCCGGCGGAGCAAGCGCTGATTCCCGCTTTTGTTTTCTTTTTCTTTATGCTTTATCCGCCGGCGTGGGTCGCGCGCACAGACCGCCGCACGGCCGCGGCGGCCGGCGGCTGCATGCTGGTACGGCGTGCCGCCCTGGAGCGCATCGGTGGCCTGGAGGTGATCCGCGGCGAATTGATTGACGATTGCGCGCTGGCCCGGGCGGTGAAACAGGGCGGCGGGATTTGGCTGGCCGCGGCGCAGGAGACGCGGAGCCTGCGGCCTTACTCCGGCTGGCGCGGAATCGGCGCCATGATTGCCCGGACCGCCTTCACACAGCTTCGCCATTCCCCGTTGCTGCTTGCCGCGACCCTGGCCGGGATGGTCGTCACGTTTCTGACCTCGCCGGTTCTGCTTGCTTTCGCTGCCTGGCCCGCGGCGAGCGCAACAACCTTCTTGTGGCCCGCCATTTTGGGCGGCGGCGCGTGGATGCTGATGTCGCTTCTGTACTGGCCTACGTTGCGCTTTTACCGGTGCTCACCCTTGTGGGCGCCCCTGCTGCCTCTGATCGCCTGCTTTTACATGGGCGCGACGGTTTGCTCGGCGGTTCTCTATTGGCGGGGGGCCGGCGGCCGCTGGAAGGGCCGCGTCCAGGATTCTGCGCTGCGGAGGGATTCATGAGCCCGCGCGCGCTTCGAACCGGCGAGCCCCTTTGTAGGGAATTGGTGGAGCTGATGGGATTCGAACCCACGACCTCCTCGATGCCATCGAGGCGCGCTCCCAACTGCGCCACAGCCCCACCGAAGGAGTAATTCGTTTATAGCATTCCCGCCAAGAACGCGTCAAACAGCAATCCTGCGCATCGACTACAATATCGCGCCATGCCGAAACTGACCTTTCTGGGCGCCGCGGGCACGGTAACCGGTTCCAAACACCTGGTGGAAGCGGGCGGAAAGCGCCTGCTGGTGGATTGCGGCCTCTTTCAGGGCGAGAAGGAACTGCGGCTGCGCAACTGGGCGCCGTTGCCGGTGGACCCGAAAACGATTGACTGGGTGGTGCTCACCCACGCGCACATTGACCACACCGGCTGGCTCCCGCGCCTGGTGAGCGCGGGTTTTCGCGGGCCCATCTGCGCGAACCAGGCCACCTGCGAGCTGACCCGCGTCTTGCTGGCCGATTCCGCGCATCTGCAGGAAGAAGACGCGGAGCATGCCGCGCGCAAGGGTTACAGCAAACACCCCCAGCCGCTGCCGCTCTACACCACGGAAGACGCGCAGGCAGCGCTCGGCCGGCTCAAAGAGATTCCCCGCGGCGATCCATTCCGTATCAGCCCTGAATTCTCCGTCCGCGGCTATGACGCCGGGCACATTCTGGGCTCCTCCAGCCTGGAGCTGACCATCACCGAAAACGGCCACACGACCATCGTGGTGTTTTCCGGAGATATCGGCCGCTTCGATCAGCCCATCCTGAACAATCCGCGCACCCCTCCACATGCGGATTATCTGCTTTGCGAAGCCACGTATGGGGACCGCGACCATCCGGCCGGCCCGGTGGAGGATGTCCTGGCCCAACTCATCAACCGGGTGGCCAAACGCAATGGTGCCGTGGTGATTCCCGCCTTTGCCGTCGGGCGCGTGCAGACCCTCCTCTATCTCATCCGCAAGCTCGAAGTGGCCGGCCGGATTCCCAGCTTGCCCACGTTTGTGGATAGTCCCATGGCCATCACCGCCACCCAACTCTATCTGGCGCACCGCGAGGACCACAGCCTGCAATTCACGCGCGAGGAACAGAGCAATGGCGACCCGCTGGATACTCATGACGTGCGCATGACCCGCACCGTCGAAGAATCGAAACGCATCAACGACGTGGCCTGCTGCCTGATTCTTTCTGCCAGCGGCATGGCCACGGGCGGGCGCGTGCTGCATCACCTCGCCCGGCGCCTGCCCGACGCGCGCAATGCCGTGCTGCTGGCCGGATTCCAGGCCGCGGGCTCGCGTGGACGCCAGCTCGCCGAAGGCGCAAAGACCGTAAAGATGCACGGGGAATTCGTGCCGGTGCGCGCGGAGATTGTGGAGCTACACCAGCTTTCCGCCCACGCCGGCCAGAGCGAACTGCTGCGCTGGCTCAACGGATTGCAGGCGCCGCCCAGAAAGACCTTTCTGGTGCACGGCGAGCCACCTGGACTCAATGCCCTGGCCGGCCTGATCCGGCTGCGAAAGAATTGGAATGCGGAAATCGCTCGCTACACCCAGACGGTGGAACTCGAGTAGAGCAGTCCGGCGAGTCAGGCCCTTTCCTGTCCGCGAGCGGCTCCCGGAGCGGACCTTCAGCGCGCCGGCTGGACTCCATGGACACTGCCCAATGCTGGCGGTTCCACGCCAACGCGAACGCGCAGCGTCTTCGGTATGAAGATAAAGATCAGGAACGCGCCCACCATCAGAACCCCGGCGATGATGTAGAGGGCCGCGGACTTGTCCGAGGAGATCAGCTTGGCCCAGATGGGGATGTTGGGTCCCACATAGCCGCCCAGATTCCCCACCGAATTCACGATGCCGATGCCGGCCGCGGCCGCCGTCCCCGCCAGGAATGCGGAGGGCAACGGCCAGAACAGCGGCATGGACCCAATCACACCCAAAGTGCCAATGGACAGGAAAAGAATGGCCAGGACCGGATTCGAGGCAAACACCCCGCTCAGCACCAATCCGGCCGCGCCCGCGGTCACATTAGCCACATAGTGCAGGCGCCGCTCGCCCGTCTTGTCCGAGTGATGGCTGAGCAGCATCATCCCGACCACCGCCACGGCATAGGGAATTGCCGTAATCAGCCCGACCTCAAGATAGCCCTTCACGCCGAAGGCCTTCACGATGGTGGGCAGCCAGAAAGCGATGCCGTACAGGCCGATCATCAACGTGAAGTAGATGGCGCAGAGCGCCCACACCTTTCCGCTGGCAAAAGCGTCCGCGAGTTTGTGTTCCGTCTTGGTTTTGTCTTCCGCCTCCAGATGGGAGGCAAGCAGAGTTTTCTCTTCCGGTGCCAGCCATTTCGCCTCTTCAATGCTGCTGTCCAGGTAATAGATCACCCACAAGCCGACCAGGACCGACGGAATGCCTTCCGCCAGGAAGAGCCACTGCCATCCAGCCAGGTTCATCGCTCCGGAGAGCGAATCCATGATCCAGCCGGAAATGGGATTGCCGATGACTCCGGAAACCGCGATGGCGGCCACAAACCAGGCGGTGCGCACGGAGCGGAGCCTGGAGGGATACCACAGGGTAAGATAGAAGATGATTCCGGGAAAGAAACCGGCCTCGGCGAGCCCGAGCAGAAAGCGCATTCCATAGAAGGACCACGTACCTTTGACGAAGATCATGCATGCGGAGATCACGCCCCAGGAGATCATGATCCGGGCAATCCATGTGCGCGCCCCAAATTTTTTCAGAAGCACGTTGCTGGGGACTTCAAAGAAGAAATAACCGATAAAGAAAATGCCTGCGCCGGTGGCAAAGGCGGCATCGCTCAGCGACAGATCCTTGAGCATCTGCAGCTTGGCGAATCCAACGTTCACCCGATCGAGATAGGCCAGAATGTAGCAGAGGAAGACAAAGGGAAGCAGGCGCAGGTCCACCTTGCGATAGGTCCTGGCTTCAAAGCTGGCATCCGGATTCATTGCGGTAACTCCTCATGCCCTCAAAGCGCCGAGGGCCCCGTTCTCCGTGGCCCCGGAGTTGCCAGAACCGGGCCCATGGAACCGTCGGCAACCCGTAGCCGGTTTCGGAGACTATACCGGAATTCTGCCGGTTGGATGTGCGCCGCATCACACCCCATCCCGCCACCGGACACCTCCCGGCCGCGCCAGGGGGCGAGCGGACGGCCAGGCAGGTGTTGCCAGGCTGAAATTTGCGGTAACCGTTTCCCGCGGGCACACGTCGAATCGGCAACACCACTCGCGGGGTAGGAAGCCACCACCATAGGGCAACCGACCGTTAGCTTCCTACCCTCATCTTTTTTTCGCTGATCGTCTGTTGCGGTGCGCCCTGGAGGATCGCGGCTTTGCCGCTCGCGAGGACTTGGCCCGCATTTCTCCGTTTTCAGCCGCCGTTCCGATTCCGCGCGCGCTGGCGTGGCGCGCATTTACAGCAATAGCTCGGTGGCGTCGCGAGAAATCTCCGTCAGGAACGGGCGACCAGGGGCTGGCTGGCGGGAACTTCTTCCAGGGTGAAGGAGATGACGAACATCGGAGTAGGGGCCACGCGTCCCCAGCGGTTCAATTCCCAGTGCGCGCGGATGTAGCGGACTTCCGGGTGCAGGGTGAGATCCAGGAGCAGGCGCGTTCGGCCCTTGTAAAACTGTTGCGGCAGCTTCAGGAAGGGCTTGGCCGGCCAGGTCTCGCCGTCCGCGGACACGTAAATCGAAGCATCCATGGATTCCTGCTCGATCTGCTCGCTGATTTCCAGGGTGCAAAGAAACGTGCGCGTGGCGCTCGTGGAAATGTCAAAGCGCTCGCCCGCGCCGCTGGCCGTCACCCGGGTGTTGGCAGGCACAAGATTCAAATTCATAAGCCCAAAAACTCCTTGGAGAAACGCGGATTGTAACACAGCAACCCGGGCCGGCGCGGAATGCCGGCGCGAGAAAACTGGCGGGATTGCCTGCCCCTCTGTGGCGTTAGAGGAGTTGCGGCAGGCGGGCCAGCCGCGCGGCTGCCGCGTCCAGCGTTTCCCGCGTCTTGCAGAAGGCAAAGCGCACTTGGCGGCGCCCGTGGGGGCTGGCGGGGTCTTGATAGAAACTGGACCCGGGGACCACAGCCACGCCGGCTTTTTCCACCAGGAAGCGCGCGCATTCCAGGTCGTCGGCGAATTTGAAATTCGAGATGTCGGTCATGATGTAGTACGCGCCGGCGGGACGGAAACAACGGAAGCCGGCGCGCTCCAGGAATTCCAGCGCGAAGTCGCGGCGCTGGCGGTAACCGGCCGCGAGCTGGTCATAATAGGCTTCCAGCACGCGCAGCGCGGCCGCTCCGGCGGCCTGCAGCGGAGCCGCCGCGCCCACGGTAAGGAAATCATGAACCTTGCGGATCGCCCCGGCAATGTCCGGTGGGGCAATGGCCCAGCCCACGCGCCATCCGGTCACGCTGTAGGTCTTGGAGAGGCCGTTGATGGTGATGGTGCGCTCGCGCATGCCTTCGAGCGACGCCAGGGCCACGTGCTGCGCGCCGTCATACAGGATGTGCTCGTAGATTTCGTCGGTGATGGCCAGGGCGTTCCAGCGGACGCACAGGTCGCGGATCAGGCCCAGCTCTTCGCGCGTGAACACCTTCCCGGTGGGATTGTTCGGTGTGTTGACGATGATGGCGCGGGTATGCGCGCCGAAAGCCGCGGCCAGCTCCGCGGGATCGAAGCCCCACGCGCCGCTCGCGCCCCTATCCGGCTCCGGCCGCAACCGCACGAACCGCGGGCGCGCTCCAGAGAGAATGGCATCGGGGCCGTAGTTTTCGTAGAAGGGCTCAAAGATCACCACTTCATCGCCGGGATCCACCACGGCGAGCATGGTGGAGATCATCGCCTCGGTGGAACCGCAGCACACCGTGATGTCGCGCTCCGGATCCACCGGCACTCCGTGGCGCGCCGTGAACTGCCGGGCAATCGCCTCGCGCAGGTCGCGCGCGCCCCAGGTAATGGCGTACTGATTGACGTCTGCGGCGATGGCCGCGCGCGCCGCCTCTTTGATTTCCGCTGGGGCGGGAAAATCCGGGAAGCCCTGGGCCAGGTTGATGGCCCCGTGCTGCATCGCCAGGCGGGTCATCTCCCGGATCACGGACTCGGTGAACCGCCCGGCTTTTTCCGAGACGCGCGGGCGCGCGGCGGTGCCCGGAGGGTTCACGGCGTGGGGCTGACCAGACGCCGGTACATCGTGGCGTTGCGCGAGACGATCTGCACGTACTCGCGGGTTTCGGTGATGGGAATGGATTCGATGAATTCCGCCATTTCGTCGTATTTGTGCTGGGCTTGCCAGCCGGCGATGCGATCTTCGCCGGCGTCGTAGGCCGCCAGCGCCGGCTCCACTTCTCCGCCGAACAGCGCGATCAAATCCGCCAGATATTTTGTGCCCAGGCGGAGATTGTACTCCGGCTCAAAGAGCTTGGCCCGGCTGTAGGGCACGCGCAATTGGCGCGCCAGCCGCTTTCCAGTTCCCGGCAAAACCTGCATCAGCCCGATCGCCTTGGCGCGGGAAACGGAGTTCGGCTGGAAGGCCGACTCCTGCCGAATCAGGCCGGCCACCAGAGTAGGGTCCAGCCCCTGGCGTTCCGCCGCAACGCGAATCTGCTCCGCATAGGGCATGGGAAACGCCGCAGCCCAGACGCCTACGGGCAACTCCTCCCAACGCCGCGCTTCCAGTTGCGGCACGGCCTGGCGGATGGTGACCATGGCCGCGGCGTAGCGGCCGGAGGCCAAATCGTTTTCCGCCACTGTGACCAGCAATGCGGCCACCCCTGTCTCCGCATATCCCGCGCGGAGCTCGAGTTCCGCGGAAGATTCAAATCCGATGGTCTGAAGGAGGCGCGCGCGATCCGCGCGCGCGGCCGCTTCGGAAGGCAGCGGCGTGTTCAGGTCCGGCAGCGGCTTGGGCGCGGGCACCATCGCCAGGACGGGAATCGTTTCCGGTGGAGCCGCGCCGGCAGCGCCGAGTTCCGCAAGACGGCCTCGCGCCTTGGCGCCCCAATAGTTCTGCGGGTAACGCGAGGCCACTTTCAGAAAGAACGCGCGCGCCCGCCCGCTGTCGCCAGCTCGTTCCGCGGTCCGCCCCAGCCAGTAGAGCGCTTCGGCCAGGTAGGAGGAACTCGGATACTGCCGCACATGGGCTTCCAGCAGATCCGCGGCCTGCGCGTCGTGATTCAGGTAGGCGATCCAGGCCAGGCGCCACTGCGCCGTCTCGCCCGCGGAGCTTTCGGGATTGGCCTCGTACGCCTGGCGGTATTTCTCCGCGGCGGAGGTGCGGTCCAGTCGCATCCAGTAAAAATTCCCGGCTTCGACCATGGCCATGGCCGCGCCGGAGCTGTGCGCGGAGCGCTCCACGGCCGTGGAAGCGGCGCGTTCCATCGCCTCCGGCTGCTTTTTCCGGCGATAAACGCCGGCCAGAAGCGCAAACCGCTCCGCGTCCAGATCGGGGTCGGAAAGGCGCAGGGACGCCAGCGGGCCGGGGCCGCCGCGCGGCTGCGTGCCGCTATCCGCCGCGCGCAGCAGGGCGCGCTCGCGATCCGCCCCGGATAGTAATTTTGCGATGGCCGAATATTCCGCACGCGCTTGGCGCCATTGGCGCGCGTCATAGAATGCCGCGGCGCGGGCCAGCCGCATCTCCGCGCTCACTTGCGGGAACTCGCCACGCAACTGGCGCCGGAGCGGCTCCAGCCGTTCGCCCGCATGCTTGGCCCCCGGGGAGAGCGGGAAGCGGTAATAGACCGCCACGTAGTCTTCCGCGGCCGCGGCTTGCGCGTGGTCCATTTCGCGCGCCCGGGCGCGCAGCAGCAGCAGCGCGGGTCGTTGCGCCGTGGCCTTGTAATTTTCCAGCGCAAAGCGCGCGCGCTGGGCTTCTCCGGTTTCCAGCGCTACAGTGGCCAGCGCTTCCAGCGCCTGGGGAATCATGGCGCTCGTGGGGTAGTCGCGGGCCAGGCGCTCCAGTTGGTCGAGCGCGGCCGCGTTGTGGTGTTGCGACACATTGATCTGTGCTTCCCAGTACAGCGCGTAGTCGGCCAGAGGCGAGTTCCCTTCCACCCGCGCCAGCCAGGCCGCGGCCTGGGCCGCATGCCCTCGCGTGTAATCCCGGAAGCCCAGGGCCAGCGCCGCCTCCTGTCCTTCCGCCTCGGCGGCATGCTCCCGGGCAAACGCGGCCAGCCGGTCATAGTTTCCGGGTGTGTCCTTCTCCTGCAGGGCGCGGCACAGAGAAGCCAGTTCGCGTGAATTTCCCTGGGGCGCGGCTCCGCAGGGGATCCCGGCCAGCAGCGTGAGCATCGCCACCCACGCCACGCGGCGCTTAGCACGGCTCCACTTCCCTCCGAACCGCAAAACGGTGCGTGGGCCCGGAGCGAAAATCGGACTGGAGAGTTGAACGTGCATCCGGCAACCGCTCATGGGTCCCGCGGCGCGGGACGGGGCCGCATCACTGGCGAGGCACAGCGGAGGGGTAGGGATACTCGCCGAGGACTTCCGGTTTTCCTTCCGCCAGGACTTCCACCATCCAGTGATGGAAGTAGTCCACGGGATGTTCCAGAATGGGGCCAAACCGCCGTACATATTCTTTCCTTGCCTTTTCAATGTCGCCCTTCAGTCTCGTGCAGATGTCGCGGTTCTGCCGCCCCAGCTGTACGTCCTTTGGACGCAGCAGGTAAATATCCTGCATGGAAACTTTGGCATGGCGGTTGGCCCGGCGATGCAGCTCCTGCTGCTCTGCCGGCAGGTCTTCCACTCGGAACGCCGGGGGCGCTGGTGCGGCCGTAGGCACCGGCTCCGGTGCCGCGGCTGTCGGCGCGGCCACTGCCGCTGGCGCAGCTTTCGGTTCCACTTCCATGACCGCTTCGACCACGGGTTCCTGCTGATAAATCGAGGCGGGAGCGGGCTCAGCCGTCTCCGGCGCGGGCGGTGGCTCAAGAGGAATCCCGTGCTCGAGAATTCGCGGTGCTGCCGGCGCAGGCGGCTCGATCTCCACGGCTGGGGCAAGCAAAACTGTGCCCGTCCGCTCCGGGGCAGGGGCAGGCGGTGGCGGCGGCGCCACCACCGGCGGCGCAGGCTCGGGAATGCTCACCGGGCGCGGCGCGGGCGGCGCAGGCGCCGGAGCTGCAGGAGCCGGCGGCGGAGCTTCGGGAACTGCCACAGCGGGTTCGGCCGCCGCCAGAGCGGCTACATAGGTCTCGGAAGATCCCGTGCGGGCGGGCTGTAGAGAAGTGGTCAGCACACGCGAAAGCACGTCCAGCATCGAGGTGAGCGACGCGGCAGCCGTCTGCGCCCGCAACATCGCGGGCAGCATGTTGGCATTGCGCGTGCTGCTGCACGCTGCCACAAAATCCTCGATGGCCTGGCTTAATTCCTTGGTGGTGTGTTGCACCAGCGCCAGGTTGTCGCGCATGGCCCGCGAAATGGCCTGCTCGAGCGCCGTGGCTTCTTTTCCGCGTGGGGTTGGGTCCATGGGAATAGTCCGCCACGGAGATTATTGGAAGGCGGTCGTCTGATTGTCAACTAGCCAGGGCCGCGCGGTTGCCCAGCCCGCATCCGGAGCCTCAGCGCCGGCCCACGGCGTGATGCTCCTCCAAGCAGGTTTCCAGGTGTTTCAAGTCCACTGGGACGCGCGCCTGGGCCCCCACCGGCGCTGCCCGCAGATACTGAACAGGCCAGGCGATGGACTGCCCGAGTTCGCGCGCGGCACGAAGCGGCCAGTAGGGGTCGCGAAGCTGCTCGCGGGCCAGCATCACCGCGTCCGCCTGGCCGCTCACCAGAATGTGCTCGGCCTGCACCGGAGAGGTAATCAGGCCCACGGCGCTGGCCAGCATCCCTGCCTCCCGGCGGATGCGTTCGGCAAACGCGGTTTGATAGCCGGGGGCGACTGGGATTTTCGCCGCAGCCACGTTCCCGCCGGAGGAGCAGTCCATCAGGTCCACGCCCAGCGGCTTCAAGGCGCGCGCCAGCTCCACGGATTGTTCGATATCCCACCCGCCCTCGGCCCAGTCCGTGCAGGAGATGCGCACGAACAGCGGAGCGCCCTCCGGCCAACAGGAGCGGACCGCGGCGACAATCTCCCGGAGCAGGCGCGTGCGATTCTCAAACGTGCCACCGTAGGCGTCCTGGCGATGATTGCTGAGCGGCGAGAGGAATTCGTGGATCAGGTAACCGTGCGCCGCGTGGATTTCGACCACCCGGAAGCCCGCGCGGCATGCGCGCTCGGTCGCTGCCCGATATGCGGCCAGGATCTCCTGAATTCCCCCCGGCGTAAGCGCCCGGGGCATGGGGTAGTGGTCCGCAAAGCGCTCCGCGCTGGGAGCCATCACGTTTTCCCACCCGCCTTCGCTCTCGGTGAGGGCACTTTGCGCTTCCCAGGGCCGGCGCGTGCTGGCTTTGCGCCCGGCGTGTGCCAGCTGAATCCCGGCCACGCTCCCCTGCTCGTGGACGAAGCGCACGATGCGCGCCAGCGGCTCGATGTGCGCCTCGCTCCAGATGCCCAGGTCTTGGGGACTGATCCGGCCCTCCGGCGCCACGGCCGTGGCCTCGGTCATCACCAGCCCGGCGCCGCCCACCGCGCGGCTGCCCAGGTGAACAAAGTGCCAGTCGCACGCAAACCCGTCTCGCGCGGAGTAATTGCACATCGGCGAGACGAACGCGCGGTTGGCAAACTTCACATCACGAATCGAGATTGGATCGAACAAGTGGGCCATGGGTGGGGCGCCTCCGCTGCGCTGGTTCCAGAAATTCGATGCCCGGCAGGGACCTGCGATTCAGAAGATTGCCGGCGGCGGGCGGCCAGGGTGCGGTGCCCCGCTTAGCGGGGATGTCCGGGGCTGTTGATGAATCAGATCTGGTTGGAACGTACAATGGCGGGCGGCGAGTTTCGCAGGGCACCCCGGAAACGAACGGCGCATCTCATTGGGGTAGCATTCGATCCTGCGGATCATCAAGGGCAGGTGCGCGGTTGGCAATGGGTCTCGGCGGGGCGGGTGCTTCGAATCACGGGTGGGGAGGCAGGCCATGACGTTTTTTCGCGATCTGAGATTTGCGTTTCATTCCCTCCTGCGCACCAAAGGGCTGGCGATCACCGTAATCCTTACCCTGGCCCTCGGCATCGGCGCCAACGCAGCCATCTTCACGCTGGTGCGCGGAATCCTGCTGAAGCCGCTGGTCAATCGCGGCGAGAACCGGCTGATTTATATCCAGCAAAGTGCCAAAGGCATCGGCGTCGAGGACGAGGCGTTTTCCGTCCCCGAGTATCAGGACATCAAGTCCGCCAGCCGCACCATCAGTGATTTTGGCGACTTCTCCGTCATCGGCTTCACCATGATCGGCCTCGGCGAGCCGCGGGAAGTCCGCGCCGGTGTTGTCGGCGGATCCTACTTCGAGGTGATGGGGCTGCACCCCGTCCTCGGCCGCTTGATCCGGCCCCAGGACGACGGACCCAAGGCCGCCGGCGTGGTGGTGCTGACCTATCGCTTCTGGTCTACCCAGCTGAAAAGCGATCCCGCGGTGATCGGCAAATCCGTGCGCCTGGGCAGTTTCGGCGAGCGCTTTGCCACCATCATCGGAGTGCTGGAGCCTTCCGTCCCTTATCCCGCGGACACGGAACTCATCGCCAACGTAGTCACCAGCCCGCACCATCTCTCCGCGACCATGGTCACCGGGCGCGTTCACCGCATGACCGAGCTCTTTGGCCGGCTCGCGCCCGGCGCCACCCTGGATCAGGCGCGCGCCGAGCTGCGCACCATCTACGCGGCCATGATGCGGGAACATCCGGAGGCTTATGCGAAGCAAGCGGACTTTCGAATTGATGCCCGGATGCTGCGCGACCAGATTACCTCGAATGCCCGGACCGTCCTCCTCGTGCTGCTGGCCGCCTCCGCACTGGTGTTCATCATTGCGTGCTCCAACGTGGTCAATCTGATTCTGGCGCGCACGGTGCGCCGCGAAGGCGAACTGGCCGTGCGGACGGCGCTGGGCGCCAGCAGAGGCGCGCTGCGCCGCATGCTGCTGGCAGAAAGCCTGTTGCTCTGCGGCGCCGGGGCCGCGCTTGGCGTGGCGTGCGCGCAGCCCATGGTGTCCGTGCTCGCTCGCTATGCCTCGCGCTTTTCCGTGCGCGCGCAGGGCCTGACCGTGGACTGGAGCCTGCTCGGAGTCGGAGTGGCGCTGGCCATCGTTGCCTCCGTGATCCTGGCGTTTGTACCCCGGCTGCCTTCTGCGGAGGCTTCCCAGGGCCTGGGCCTGGCCACCAGCAGCGTCCGGATTACCGGCAGCACGCGCCGCCGGCAGAAACTTTTCGCCGTCACCCAGGTCGCCGCGTCCTTCCTCCTGTTGGCCGGCGCCTGCATGCTGATCACCACGCTGATTGCCCTGCAAACCGCGCCCACCGGTCTCGATACCCGGCGCGTCCTCGCGGTCAATGTCCCGCCCATTACCTACGGAAAGACGCCGCAGCAGATCGTTGATTTCTACAAGGAATCCATCCGCCGGATTGAATCTCTGGCGGGCGTGGACAAAACCGCTTTCGGCCTGGTGGTTCCCTGGCGCGACGCCGGCAAATTCGGCCCGGGCTTGCAGTTTTCCGCCGACGGCCACTTGAGCCGTCCGGGCCAGGAGGATCCCCACGGGCAGTTGCGGGTGATCTCTCCAGGATTCTTTGCCGCGCTGGGCGTTCCCATTCTCGCCGGGCGCGACTTCAACGACCTCGATGGCCGCAGCCAGGACGATCCCGTGGTCATCATCAGCCAAACGGTCGCGCAGCGCATGTTTCCCGGCCAGGACCCCATCAACCGGCATGTGTATTGGACGGACCCGGTCATCCAATTCATACCCGGAATCAGCACCGCGCCGCACCGCATCATCGGCGTGACCGCGGATATCGACGATGAACACGTGGTTCCCGGGCCCATGCTCACCATCTACCAGCCGGTGGAGGAAGGCCCGCTCTTTGGCGGACGCTTGTTTGTCCATACCAAAGCCAACCCCTATTCCCTGGTCACGCCGATCACTCGCATCCTTCGACAAATGTCCGCGGAGCAACCGGTGGAACGGGCCGCGACTCTGGAAGACATTCGCGCCGAGGTACTTACCCCGGACCGTCTCAATTCGTTGGTGTTTGGCGTATTCGCGGCCGTGGCGCTGGCCATTGCCGTGGTTGGTGTGGCCGGCGTGCTGGCCTTCTCGGTGAGCGCACGGACCAGGGAGTTCGGCATCCGCCTGGCTCTGGGATCGAAGCCGCAACATCTGGTCAGGGGCGTCATTACCGAAGGTGCGGCCATGGCTGTGGCTGGAGTCCTCGCCGGGGCGGCCTTCGGATTCGTAGTTGCGCGCTTCGCAGGCACCCGCTTTCTGGACATGAAGATGCCCGGAGCGCTCCCCGTCTCCGCCGCTGCGCTCGTGTTACTGGCCGCGGCCGTGGTGGCTTCGATGCTGCCGGCGGCGCGCGCCGCGCGCGTGGACGTGATCGAAGCGCTGCGCTCGGAGTAAATCTGCCGGGTCCGCGCTGAGGTCTTCACCAACTATCGCGCGCAAGAATACCGGCGCGCCGCGGCCGGGCTTTACCTGGCCGCGCAATCTCTTCGGCCGGTGTCCGCCACACCGGCGATCACCCACTTGCCCTCCATGCGCACCAGGTTGAAGAGGTCGGTGCCGCAGTGGTCCACCTTTCCGTCCACCAGGAATTCAAACGGCGCCCAGACCACGGCCAGGTCATGATCGATGCGCACCAGCGGATCGTGGATCCGTTCCTCGATCTGAGTCTTGGCTGGCTTTCCCACGCGCTCGGCGAATTCCTCGAACGTCATTTGCACGGGCTTGCCCTCACGCATCAGCACCATCACTCCGCCGGGCAGCAGCGGCGCCCGGATGGCGGTGGAGTCGCGGCTGGCCATCCCGGCGAACATGGCCTTGACCGGAGCCAGGACCGCTTCGTCCTCGGCGGTCGCGCCGCGAAGCGGCAGGACCAGCAGGGTCGCGAGCAGCGCGGTTGCGAAATACCAGGCGCGAGCGTGATTTGGGTGATGGTTCATGGCACGATTCTAAACCGAACCGCGGAACAGCGGGAATTTGACCGGTGGCAGGTGGGTTGCTACGCTGGAGATGAACGAACCTCTGGGGGCGAAACGGTTTCGACGGAAGCTGTCGCGGCCAGAAGGCATGCCGGGCGCCACCTGCCCGCAATCGGGTGGAAAACCAAAGATGCCAACAACAACTTGGCTCTTGCTGCCTAACCAAAAGTTAGCGTAGCACGTTCCGCCGCGTGAGCCCGCGCGCGCGGGCCGGAGCGTAACCTAGCGGGATAGCCGGCTCCTTTCGGCCCGTAAGGGGCAGGCGAAATTCATCGGGCTAGCCGGACGCGTTTCTTGCCCCTTCTAAGCGCGCTCTGGCGAACTCGCCGTAAACCCGCAAGGGCTGGCGGCGAACGGAACGGGCTAAGCATGTAGTCTTCTGGTGGCAAGGCTTTTCGGACGGGGGTTCAACTCCCCCCGCCTCCACCACATCCGACCAGGATGTGGTGTCCCGAGCGGAGCCCGCAGGGCGAAGTCGAGGGGCGCGCGGCTCTGTCATTGT